>NZ_CP088149.1:887500-1187500 GCF_002845275.2 Pseudomonas sp. S06B 330
TGCGATCATTGCTGCGCTGCAGGTGTTGATGGCACTTAAGCGTCGCGAGGAGACCCTAGCTCAGGCCCGTCAGGGGCTGCGCAAGTGTCCGCAGGTGCTGATCAATGTGCGCTTTGGTGCCAGCAAGGTCGATCCGTTGGAGCACCCGGCAGTTCAAGAGGCCAGTGCCCGGGTTACCGAGGAAATGGCGGGGCGTGGCCGGGTATTGCTGCGCAAGTCCGGAACAGAGCCGTTGGTGCGGGTTATGGTTGAGGGTGATGACGAAAGTCAGGTTCGCGCTCACGCCGAAGCCCTGGCAAAACTGGTAAGTGAAGTTTGCGTTTGAAATACGCTTGCCAGCAGTGATCGGGTTGGGTAACATCTGCGCCCACTTTGACCGACGAGGTACAGCATGCGTCGCCCTATGGTAGCTGGTAACTGGAAGATGCACGGTACCCGCGCCAGCGTCGCTGAGCTGATCAATGGCTTGAGTAATCTTGCCTTGCCGAGCGGTGTTGAGGTCGCGGTGTTTCCTCCTTCGTTGTACATCAGCCAAGTGGTTGATGGGCTAGAGGGTAAGTCGATCACCGTTGGCGCTCAGAATTCTGCGGTAGAGCCTGCACAAGGCGCGCTGACTGGTGAAATTGCTCCGAGTCAGTTGATTGATGCAGGTTGCGGGCTGGTATTGATTGGGCACTCGGAGCGCCGCCAGATCATTGGCGAGAACGACGAAGTCCTCAATCGCAAGTTCGCTGCAGCACAGGCTTGCGGTTTGAAGCCGGTGCTCTGCGTAGGGGAAACCCTCGAAGAGCGCGAAGCGGGTAAAACGCTTGAGATTGTCGGGCGTCAGTTGGGCAGCATCATCGAAGCTTTCGGTGTTGAGGCCTTCGCCAATGCGGTGATTGCTTATGAGCCTGTATGGGCCATCGGTACAGGGCTGACGGCCTCGCCACAGCAAGCGCAGGATGTGCACGCAGCCATCCGCGCGCAGCTGGCGGCAAAGAATGCTGAAGTTGCACGGAATGTGCAGCTTCTATACGGCGGCAGCGTGAAGGCGGCCAATGCGGCTGAGCTGTTCGGCATGCCGGATATCGATGGGGGCCTGATTGGTGGGGCTTCCCTGAACGCAGACGAATTCGGTGCAATTTGTCGCGCCGCAGGAAACTGAAAAATGCTGGAAACAGTCGTTGTAGTTTTTCATCTGTTGGGCGCACTGGGTTTGGTAGTGCTGGTGCTGCTGCAACAGGGTAAAGGTGCGGAAGCGGGTGCATCTTTCGGCGCAGGTGCTTCAAATACTGTGTTCGGAAGCCAAGGTTCTGCTACCTTTCTGAGTAAGTTTACTGCTATACTAGCTGCCTCTTTCTTCTTAACTGCTCTTGGGTTAGGATACTTTGCTAAAGAGAAAGCTCATGAGCTGACTCAAGTAGGGTTGCCAGATCCAGCAGTGTTGGAAGTAAAGCAGCAAAAACCGGCAGCAGATGATGTGCCGGTGCTCCAAGAGCAGAAGAGCGAAGCCACTAACACTGGCGATGTTCCTCCCGCTCAAGAGCAGAAGTAACGGGTTTCAAAGTAGTATTGCCGAGGTGGTGGAATTGGTAGACACGCAACCTTGAGGTGGTTGTGCCCATAGGGTGTAGGGGTTCGAGTCCCCTTCTCGGTACCAATTGAAACAAGACAGCCCGCTACAGCGGGCTTTCTTGTAGGTGGAGGTTAGATTGACCCTAATAGGGTTCGGTCGTATACTTTCGCCCCAGCTTTGTCGCGGGGTGGAGCAGTCTGGTAGCTCGTCGGGCTCATAACCCGAAGGTCGTTGGTTCAAATCCAGCCCCCGCAACCAGTTTCAGCGGAGCCCCTTTTGCAGGGGCTTTTTCTTGGCTGAACAGTCATAACGCCGGTATTCAACGGCGTATCAGGGATGGGCGCTTTGCCCATTTTTTATTTGCATAGCATGCACGAGGGGGTTCAGGTGTCGAGCAAGCTAGAACAGTTGCAGGCCTTGTTGGCCCCGGTGGTCGAGGCTCTTGGCTATCAATGCTGGGGGATCGAATTCATCTCTCAAGGCAAACATTCGGTCCTGCGGATCTATATCGATAAAGAAGATGGCGTCCTGGTCGATGACTGTGCAAAAGTCAGTCACCAAGCCAGTGCGATTCTTGATGTCGAAGACCCGATTACTTCCGAATATACCCTTGAAGTGTCCTCTCCTGGCATGGATCGCCCACTGTTCACCTTGGAACAGTTTGCTTCGCATGCCGGCGAACAAGTGAAGATCAAGCTGCGTACGCCCTTTGACGGTCGTCGTAACTTTCAGGGCCTTCTCCGTGGCGTGGAGGAGCAGGATGTGGTTGTCCAGGTAGACAACAACGAATACCTGTTGCCGATCGATTCGATCGACAAGGCCAACATTATTCCCAGTTTTGACTGAGACGTGCCGGGTCCCGCGGACCGCGCGGATCCAATGGCTTGCGAAAGGCGAGGCGTACGATGAGCAAAGAAGTACTGCTGGTTGTTGAGTCGGTATCCAACGAAAAAGGCGTACCGGCCGGCGTAATTTTTGAAGCGCTGGAAGTGGCATTGGCCACTGCAACCAAAAAACGTTTTGACGACGAAGTAGACCTGCGGGTGGAAATCAACCGCCACACCGGTAGCTACGAAACCTTCCGTCGCTGGACGGTCGTCGAAGAAGCAGATCTGGATGATCCAGCAATCGAAGTCTGGCCTGCCAAGATTCAGGAAACCCATCCTGAAGCCAAGGTCGGCGACGTGATCGAAGAGAAGATCGAATCGATCGAGTTCGGCCGTATTGCTGCCCAGACCGCCAAGCAAGTCATCGTTCAGAAGGTCCGTGAAGCCGAGCGCGCTCAAGTGGTAGATGCCTACCGCGAGCGTCTGGGTGAGATCATCTCCGGTACCGTCAAGAAGGTCACCCGTGACAACGTCATCGTTGACCTGGGCAACAACGCCGAAGCGTTGCTGGCCCGTGAAGACATCATCTCCCGCGAGACTTTCCGTGTTGGTGTACGCCTGCGTGCACTGCTCAAGGAAATTCGCACCGAGAACCGTGGCCCGCAGCTGATCCTGTCGCGTACTGCGCCACAGATGCTGATCGAACTGTTCCGCATCGAAGTGCCGGAAATCGCCGAGGGCCTGATTGAAGTCATGGCCGCGTCCCGTGATCCGGGTTCGCGTGCCAAAATCGCCGTACGCTCCAAGGACAAACGCATTGACCCGCAAGGTGCCTGTATCGGCATGCGCGGTTCGCGTGTCCAGGCAGTGTCCGGTGAACTGGGCGGCGAACGTGTGGATATCGTCCTGTGGGACGATAACCCGGCACAGTTCGTCATCAACGCAATGTCGCCGGCTGAAGTCGCGGCGATTATCGTCGATGAAGATGCCCACGCCATGGACATCGCGGTGGGTGCCGATAACCTGGCCCAAGCGATTGGCCGTGGTGGCCAGAACGTGCGTCTTGCCAGCCAGTTGACCGGCTGGACCCTGAACGTGATGACCGAATCGGACATCCAGGCCAAGCAGCAAGCTGAAACCGGTGACATCCTGCGCAACTTCATCGACGAGCTGGAAGTCGACGAAGAGCTGGCACAGGTGCTGGTCGATGAAGGCTTCACCAGCCTGGAAGAGATTGCCTACGTACCGTTGGAAGAAATGCTCAACATCGACGGCTTTGACGAAGACATCGTCAATGAGCTTCGCGCTCGTGCCAAGGATCGTTTGTTGACCAAAGCCATCGCTACTGAGGAAAAGCTGGCAGACGCCCATCCGGCCGAAGACCTGCTCTCGCTTGAGGGTATGGACAAGGATTTGGCGATGGAACTGGCGGTGCGCGGCGTAGTTACCCGCGAAGACCTGGCCGAGCAGTCGATTGACGACCTGCTCGACATCGACGGCATCGACCAAGAGCGTGCCGGCAAGTTGATCATGGCCGCCCGAGCCCACTGGTTCGAGTAATTAGGCGCGGCCTGAGGAGAGAAGTGCATGACGCAAGTCACGGTGAAAGAATTGGCCCAAGAGGTCGCTGCACCGGTAGAGCGCCTGCTGCAGCAGATGCGTGAGGCAGGTCTGCCGCACACCGACGCCGGTCAGGTAGTGACCGATAATGAGAAGCAGGCTTTGCTGGCTCATTTGAAGAGCAGCCACAAGGCGAAGGTGGAAGAGCCGCGCAAGATTACCTTGCAGCGCAAGACCACCAGCACCCTGCGTGTTGCCGGTAGCAAGAGCATCAGCGTAGAAGTACGCAAGAAGAAAGTATTCGTTCAGCGCAGCCCGGAAGAAATCCAGGCCGAGCAGAAGCGTGAGCAGGACGAGCGCCGTGCAGTCGAAAACGCTGCCCGTGAAAAAGCCGATGCCGAAGCACGTCAGCGTGCCGAGGAAGAGGCTCGTCGCCAGCCCGCTAGCGCGACTGCCGCACCAGCTGCTGCCCCGGTTACCCCGGCTGCGGCTCCGGTGATCGAGTCTGCTGACGCCGCTCCGGCGCCGGTTGCCGACCGCAAGAAAGACGACGTGCGTCGCAATGACAAGTCGCGTGACGACGATCGTCGTGGTGGCGAGCGCCGTAACGAAGCGCCGCGCGTTTCGGTCAAGGTCAAGGAAAAGGAAAAGGCGCCAACCCCGCGTGCCGCTCCGCGTACCACCGACGAAGAAAGCGATGGCTTCCGTCGCGGTGGCCGTGGCAAGGGCAAGCCGAAGAAGCGCAATGCCCACGGTTTCCAGAACCCGACCGGTCCGGTTATCCGCGACGTGCAGATCGGCGAGACCATCACGGTTTCCGATTTGGCCAACCAGATGTCCGTCAAGGGCGCTGAAGTGGTCAAGTTCATGTTCAAGCTGGGCACTCCGGTGACCATCAACCAGGTGCTCGACCAGGAGACAGCTCAGCTGATCGCCGAAGAGCTGGGCCACAAGGTCACCCTGGTCAGCGATACCGCCCTGGAAGATTCCCTGGCTGAGTCGTTGAAGTTTGAAGGTGAGGCCTTCTCCCGTGCACCAGTCGTGACCGTAATGGGCCACGTTGACCACGGTAAGACCTCGCTGCTCGACTACATCCGTCGTGCCAAGGTAGCTGCTGGCGAAGCCGGTGGTATTACCCAGCACATCGGTGCTTACCACGTGGAAACCGACCGTGGCATGGTCACCTTCCTCGACACCCCTGGCCACGCCGCGTTTACCGCCATGCGTGCCCGTGGTGCCAAGGCCACCGACATCGTGATCCTGGTGGTCGCGGCGGACGATGGTGTGATGCCGCAAACCCGTGAAGCTGTCCAGCACGCCAAGGCCGCTGGTGTTCCACTGGTTGTAGCTGTGAACAAGATCGACAAGCCAGGTGCTGACCTCGATCGCATTCGCAACGAGTTGGCCGTCGAAGGCGTGACCTCCGAGGACTGGGGTGGAGATACTCCATTCGTCAAGGTTTCGGCGAAGATGGGTACCGGTGTCGACGAACTGCTTGAAGCCGTTTTGCTGCAAGCCGAGATCCTCGAGCTCAAAGCTACGCCATCGGCCCCGGGTCGTGGTGTCGTCGTCGAGTCGCGTCTGGACAAGGGTCGCGGCCCAGTCGCTACCGTGCTGGTTCAAGACGGTACCCTGCGTCAGGGCGACATGGTCCTGTGCGGTTCGAACTACGGCCGTGTACGGGCCATGCTCGACGAAAACGGCAAGCCTGTGAAGGAAGCCGGTCCGTCGATCCCAGTCGAGATCCTCGGCCTGGATGGCACGCCGGACGCAGGTGACGAGCTGAGCGTTGTGGCTGACGAGAAGAAAGCCCGTGAAGTTGCCCTGTTCCGTCAAGGCAAGTTCCGTGAAGTCAAACTGGCTCGCGCTCACGCTGGCAAACTCGAAAACATCTTCGAGAACATGGGCCAGGAAGAGAAGAAGACCCTCAACATCGTTCTCAAGTCCGATGTTCGTGGTTCTCTCGAAGCCCTGCAGGGCTCCCTGAGCGGTCTGGGCAACGACGAAGTACAGGTTCGCGTGATTGGTGGCGGTGTCGGTGGTATCACCGAGAGCGACGCCAACCTGGCCCTGGCTTCCAATGCAGTACTGTTCGGCTTCAACGTACGTGCCGATGCCGGTGCGCGCAAGATCGTCGAGCAGGAAGGTCTGGATATGCGTTACTACAACGTGATCTACGACATCATTGAAGACGTCAAGAAAGCTCTGACCGGTATGCTCGGCAGCGATGTTCGCGAGAACATTCTGGGTATCGCCGAAGTCCGTGACGTGTTCCGCTCGCCGAAATTCGGCGCCATCGCGGGCTGTATGGTCCTCGAGGGTGTGGTTTACCGTAACCGTCCAATCCGCGTACTGCGCGAGGACGTGGTGATCTTCGAAGGCGAGCTGGAATCGCTGCGTCGCTTCAAGGACGATGCGTCCGAAGTGCGTGCCGGCATGGAATGCGGTATCGGCGTGAAGAGCTACAACGACGTCAAAGTCGGTGACAAGATCGAAGTCTTCGAGAAAGTCCAAGTGGCTCGTACGCTCTAAGCATCGAGCATGGGAGGTGCGAAACGCCCGTTGCAAGGCGGTCGTCAGCAACTCTGAACGCAACGCCCGGTCAGGCTCAAGCCTGGTCGGGCGTTTGCCGCTTTAGTTACAGGTAGCAAAAATGGCAAAAGAATATAGCCGTACCCAACGCATTGGCGATCAGATGCAGCGCGAGCTGGCCCAACTGATTCGTCGCGAAGTCAAAGACCCACGCGTGGGCCTTGTGACCATCACCGCCGTCGACGTCAGCCGTGATGTTGGCCACGCCAAGGTGTATATCACCGTAATGGGCCAGGACAGCGCTGAAGACATCAAGCAAAGCCTGAAAGTGCTCAATTCCGCCGCGGGCTTCCTGCGTATGCAATTGGGCAAGGAAATGAAACTGCGCAGCGTGCCGCAACTGCATTTCCACTACGACGAAAGCGTGACCCGTGGTGCCCATCTGTCGGCGCTGATCGAGCGTGCTGTTGCCGAAGACAGCCAGCACCAGGCCGCCGATACCTCGGACACCAAGGAGTAAGCGGTGGCCCAGGTCAAACGTATCCGTCGTAACGTCAGCGGTATCATCCTGCTCGACAAGCCGTTGGGGTTCACCTCCAACGCTGCCTTGCAGAAGGTGCGTTGGCTGCTCAATGCCGAGAAGGCCGGTCACACCGGCAGTCTCGATCCCCTGGCTAGTGGCGTACTGCCACTGTGCTTCGGTGAAGCCACCAAGTTCTCGCAGTACCTGCTCGACTCTGACAAGGGTTACGAGACGGTCATGCAGTTGGGTCAGACCACCACCACTGGTGACGCTGAAGGCGAAGTGCTGAAAACCCGTGACGTGACCGTTGGTCGCGCCGATGTTGAAGCGGTTTTGCCACAATTTCGTGGCGAAATCAGTCAGATACCGCCGATGTACTCCGCCCTGAAGCGTGACGGACAGCCGTTGTACAAGCTTGCCCGTGCAGGCGAAGTAGTGGAGCGCGAGGCGCGTTCTGTTACTATTAACCGCTTGGAATTGCTCGAGTGCGAAGGCACCCGTGTTCGACTGTCAGTCGGTTGCACCAAAGGTACCTACATCCGCACCTTGGTCGAGGACATCGGCGAGGTACTCGGTTGTGGCGCTTATGTCGCTGAACTGCGTCGTACTCATGCGGGGCCCTTTGAATTGGCCCAGACCGTGACCCTCGAAGAACTCGAAGCGGTCCACGCCGAAGGCGGCAACGAGGCGATTGATCGCTTCCTGATGCCCTCGGACAGCGGTCTGCAAGACTGGCCTCTGTTGCAGTTCTCCGAGCACAGTGCTTTTTACTGGCTGCACGGTCAACCGGTCAGAGCCCCTGACGCGCCGAAGTTCGGCATGGTCCGGGTACAAGATCACAACGGTCGCTTCATCGGTATCGGTGAAGTGAGCGAAGACGGGCGCATCGCGCCGCGTCGACTGATTCGGTCAGAATGATCGAAACCTTCAGTGTCAGGCTTTGGCCTGGCACTGGTGGCAAAGAGGATGGCTGTTAATAGGCACGGTTACGCCTCACTTTTAAATACAGGGATTTGTCCCTGGCCTATTGGAAACCGTTTGTTCGGTTTCCCTTGAATTGGAGAAGCCAGATGGCACTCAGCGTTGAAGAAAAAGCAAAGATCGTTGGCGAATACCAGCAAGCTGCCGGTGATACCGGTTCGCCAGAAGTGCAGGTTGCACTGCTGACCGCCAACATCAACAAGCTGCAAGGCCACTTCAAGGCCAACGGTAAAGACCACCACTCCCGTCGTGGTCTGATCCGCATGGTTAACCAGCGTCGTAAGCTGCTGGACTACCTGAAGGGCAAAGACACCACTCGTTACAGCGCCCTGATCGGTCGCCTGGGCCTGCGTCGCTAATAGCGGCCTGGTCAGTGGTGTGCACGGCGTGCTGCATTCTTCGCGTCCGACGCCTGGCGTCGGCAGCGATGAGCACGCCGCGCGTATCTATGAGGTTGGCTGTCTGTCTCGCCTGAGCGGTTTACCGCAAGGGCAGGGCAGGCTCCCAACCTCTAGTTTTATCTGGACGGTCAATGGGGCCGATTCCCCGTTCTGCCCAAGAATTCGCAAGAACCAGTTCCCCCAGAGCCACTGAAGAAGGTAGGAAACCGTGAACCCGGTAATCAAGAAATTCCAGTTCGGTCAATCGACCGTTACCCTCGAGACGGGCCGTATTGCTCGTCAAGCGTCCGGCGCCGTATTGGTCACCGTCGATAACGATGTCACCGTACTGGTGACCGTGGTCGGTGCCAAACAGGCCGATCCAGGCAAAGGCTTCTTCCCCCTGTCCGTTCACTATCAGGAAAAGACCTACGCCGCCGGCAAGATCCCTGGTGGTTTCTTCAAGCGTGAAGGCCGTCCTTCCGAGAAAGAAACCCTGACCTCGCGTCTGATCGACCGTCCGATCCGTCCGCTGTTCCCAGAAGGCTTCATGAACGAAGTGCAGGTTGTCTGCACCGTCGTTTCCACCAGCAAGAAGACCGATCCGGACATCGCTGCGATGATCGGTACCTCGGCTGCCCTGGCAATCTCCGGCATTCCGTTTGAAGGCCCAATCGGCGCCGCGCGCGTTGCTTTCCACGAAAGCACCGGCTACCTGCTGAACCCGACTTACGAGCAACTGGCCGCTTCGAGCCTGGACATGGTCGTTGCCGGTACCTCCGACGCCGTCCTGATGGTTGAATCGGAAGCCAAAGAGCTGACCGAAGACCAGATGCTGGGCGCTGTATTGTTCGCCCACGACGAATTCCAGGCTGTCATCCAGGCCGTCAAGGAGCTGGCTGCCGAAGCTGCCAAGCCTACCTGGAACTGGACTGCCAAGGCCGAGAACACCCCGCTGCTGAGCGCCATCCGTGGCGAATTCGGCGCAGCGGTTTCCGACGCTTACACCATCACCGTCAAGGCTGACCGTTACGCTCGCCTGGGCGAGCTGCGCGATCAAGCGATTGCCAAGTTCTCTGGTGAAGAAGGTCAGCCAGCGGCTTCCGAAGTCAAAGAGATCTTCGGCGAAATCGAATACCGCACCGTTCGCGAAAATATCGTTAACGGCAAGCCACGTATCGACGGCCGCGACACCAAGACTGTACGTCCGCTGAACATCGAAGTCGGCGTTCTGCCGAAGACTCACGGCTCGGCCCTGTTCACCCGTGGTGAAACTCAGGCCCTGGTTGTTGCCACCCTGGGTACTGCGCGTGACGCCCAGCTGCTGGACACCCTGGAAGGCGAGAAGAAAGACCCCTTCATGCTGCACTACAACTTCCCTCCGTTCTCGGTGGGCGAGTGTGGTCGCATGGGCGGTGCAGGTCGTCGCGAAATCGGTCACGGCCGTCTGGCCCGTCGCTCGGTTCAGGCCATGCTGCCCGCTGCTGACGTGTTCCCGTACACCATCCGCGTTGTATCGGAAATCACCGAATCCAACGGTTCCAGCTCCATGGCTTCGGTCTGCGGTGCTTCCCTGGCCCTGATGGACGCCGGTGTACCCATGAAGGCGCCGGTTGCCGGTATCGCCATGGGTCTGGTTAAAGAAGGCGAGAAATTCGCTGTTCTGACCGACATCCTCGGTGACGAAGACCACCTGGGCGACATGGACTTCAAAGTAGCCGGTACCGCCAAAGGTGTTACCGCGCTGCAGATGGACATCAAGATCAACGGCATCACCGAAGAGATCATGGAAATCGCCCTGGGCCAAGCCCTGGAAGCGCGCCTGAACATCCTCGGCCAGATGAACCAGATCATCGGTCAATCCCGTAGCGAACTGTCGGAAAATGCTCCGACCATGATCGCTATGAAGATCGACACCGACAAGATCCGTGATGTTATCGGTAAAGGCGGCGCGACCATTCGTGCCATCTGCGAAGAAACCAAGGCTTCGATCGACATCGAAGACGACGGCTCGATCAAGATCTTCGGTGAGACCAAAGACGCTGCAGAAGCTGCTCGTCAGCGCGTTCTGAGCATCACTGCAGAAGCCGAGATCGGCAAGATCTACGTTGGTAAGGTCGAGCGCATCGTTGACTTCGGTGCCTTCGTTAACATCCTGCCGGGTAAAGACGGTCTGGTGCACATCTCCATGCTGAGCGATGCTCGCGTTGAGAAAGTGACCGACATTCTCAAAGAAGGTCAGGAAGTCGAAGTACTGGTACTGGACGTGGACAACCGCGGCCGTATCAAGCTGTCGATCAAAGACGTTGCTGCAGCCAAGGCATCCGGCGTCTAAGCGGGATGTGTTGAAGAAAAGGACCCCTCGGGGTCCTTTTTTTATGTCCGCCTACAATGTCCTTGCGGACTTGCATCTTGCACGCAAGATTTTGTCCGGGCTTGCAAATTGCATGATCGTGGAATTTGCAGTTGTTTATAACTCATTGATTTTTATGTGTTTTTTTATTGGCTAAAACTGGCACAGGCCCTGCAATAGTTTACATACCCCTGCTGCCAGGACTTACGGCGCAGACTTTTCGAAAAACAGGAGTGTCTCGTATGAAGAAGTTCGCTATTGCTGCTGCTACTGCCACCGCCCTGACGCTGACTATGGCTAACGGGGCATTCGCCCAACAGCCTTCCCAGGCTCCGCTGACCGTTGCTGCCGGTGAAGTGGAACAGGTAACAGAAGCGACGTCCGACACTTGGATCACCACTAAGGTCAAAGCTGACCTGATGACCGAGAAAGGCATTCCAGGCACTGACATTGAGGTCGAGACCAACAAAGGTGTGGTTTCTCTGTCTTCGAAGGTTTCCGTGAGTGATTCGCAGAAAGATGTAGCCGTGGCCATCGCCAAGAAGATCAAAGGCGTGAAAGCTGTGTCTGCTGATGGTCTGAAGGCTAACTAAGACGTCGTTGTCCCGACTCGCTGACCTTCACAGGTTCATGCGAAAGACCAAAAGGATTTGGTCACCCAAAGCCCCGGCACTGGTTGCCGGGGCTGCTTTTGTGAGTGCAGCCGTCTTGCTTGCTTTTTGATCAGTAAGGCTGAATCAACTATTAGCAAGCACTGACCCAGTCGGCGTTACTCGGCATCCAGATGCATCGGTGTGATTACCCGACCATCGCTTTCAGCCTGCCCCAGGCTGGCATCAATGAAATACACCCGGTCGTCTTCGAGTTTCGCTTTATCGACTAGATAGTCCTTGATGCTGCTGGCCCGAGCTTGCCCCAATTGACGCAAGAGCAAGGGGCTCTCACCCCACGACTTAAGCACCGCATCGCGCAATTGATTACTGCGCTGCTCGCGGTCCAATTGTTCCCACTCAGCCGGTGGCTGTTGCTTCATTCGCGTGCGGTAGATGCCTTCAAGCATCGCTGGCTTGTCGCCATCGGGTACTTTCAGGTCTGACGCTTGCGCGGGAACCTTGTCACCACGCCGCTGCAGGATCTTGTAGTAAGTGCTCTGGTATTCACGCTCCAGACGCTGCTGGGCAATCAACGGCCCATCACTGCTCTGGGCGCTGGTGCCTTCGATTTCCAGGCGCAGGGCAGGGCGCTCCTTGAGCGCAGCGGCGAGTTTATCCAGAGCGCTCTGGGCGTCTGGCGCCAGGTCGCTGGAGCCAGCGGCGAAGGACACGCTGCCCAGGTCCTGGGCATCACCACCAGTAATCAAGCCGCCGATGAACTTGAACGGCGCTTGGGCCGCGCGCAATACCAGGTTGCGCAGCGTTTGCCAGACAATTGGCATGACGCTGAACTGCGGGTCATTCAAATTACCGGTGACCGGCAGTTCGATGGAGATCTTGCCCTCGGTATCTTTGAGCAAGGCCACTGCCAGACGGATCGGTAGGTCTACCGCATCCGGACTGTCGACTTTCTCGCCCAGTTGCAGTTGCTCCACCACCACCTTGTTCTCTGCCTTGAGCTGGCCTTGGGTGATGATGTAGTGCAGATCGATGTTCAGGCGGCCCTTACGGATGCGGAAGCCGGCGAACTTGCCTGAGTAAGGGGTCAGGGTGGTCAGCTCGACACGTTTGAAGCTGGTGGCGATATCCAGGCTGGCCATCGGGTCGAAGGGGTTCAGTGCGCCTTTGATGGTCACTGGCGCATAGCGATCGACCTTGCCCTTGATATCGACCTTGGCCGGTTTGGGCTGACGGTTGTCGATGGTGCCAATCTGTCCATTGAGCTGCTGAATGGCGGTGGCGAAGTTTGGTGTCAGGCTGAAGTCGGCGAAGTTTGCCGAGCCGTCGTTGATATCGATGGCACCGATGCGTACTCCCAAAGGTTTCTCGCTGCTGGCCGCAGGCTTGGCTTTGGCTTGGGATTGCGCTGTGGCTGGCTGCGGGATCAGCAAGTCATCGATGTTGGTGGTACGGTCTTCGTTGATCATGAAACGCGCGTACGGCTGCTTGAGGCTGACCTTGCCGATGCTCAGGGCATCCCCGTGACGATAGGACACGTTATCCAGGTTCAACTGCTGCCATTTGACGAAGTCACGGTCCTTGATGGTGTCCAGGGTGTGCAACTGATTGACCTGAGCCTTGCCTTCAATGCTGAAGGCCAGGGGGTCAACGTTGCTGAGGTTGACCTTGAGGTCGCTGCCCAGCATGCCACTGCGCAGCTCCAGGCGGATGTACGGAGTGATATAGGCCTGAGCAACACGCAAGTCGATGTCCTGGGTGCTGACGTTGAGCTTGGCGGTAATAGGTGCCAGGTTGACTTCACCGGCAGCCTGCAGCTTGCCTTGCTTGCCCACACCGGTATCGAGCTTGAGGGTAAAAGGTGATTGATTGAGGCTGTCGAAATTCTGCAAGTCGAGGTTCAGTGGGCCGACATCCAGCGCTACTGGTTCTTTCTGTGAACGGTCGGCCAGGTGCACTTGATAGTTGCGCAACTGGACGTCCTTGAGCAGGACTTGCCAAGGTTTATCCGGTTCGGCGGAAGCCACCTGTTCCTTTTCCTTGGTGTCTGGCTCGGCGGCGGCAGGCTCGGCCTTTTCTTTCGGAGTGGCTTTGGCCGGCTGGCTGGCAAACAGCTTTTGCCAGTCGAGTTGGCCATCTGCCTCCACTGCTGCCCAGGTTTCCAGCTTGTCGCTGCGGATCTTGCCGACAGTGACCAGTTGTTTGGCCAGGTCTATCGAGGTTTCGCTGACGTCCAGGCGGGCCAGCCGCGCCAGTGGGCGGCCATCCGGCGCCTTGATGGCAAAGGGGGCGATGCTGATCGAAGTGTTGTCGAGCAGTAGCTCGGTTTGCTTGGACAGGTTCAGCTTGTAATGGGTGTCGAGGTTAACCACACCCTCTTCAAGCACCAGCGGCACCGCATCGCGGACATAAGGCCAGAATGCCTTCATCTTGCCGTCGGTGATTTTCAGGGTGCCTTCAGACGCGAGCGGGATCACACTGAAACTACCGCTCCAGTCGACACGGCCGCCACCGGGGCCAATCGCGACCAAGGTCATGTCCGTGCTGTCGTCGGGTAGGGTGCTGAGGTTCTTCAGCTCCAGGTTCATTGAGTCGTACAGGAACTCGATCGGCTCACTTGGGCGCAGGTCCTCGAAGTGCAGGTAGCCTTCAATGAGTTTGATGCTGGCGATTCGCACCGGGAACGGATCACTTGGCGGCTCGTCGGCTTTCGCTTCGCTGGGGGGGAGCTTGAACAGTTGTGCCAGGTTCAGGCTGCCGTCCTTGGCGAACAGCAGCTCAGTACGCGGTTTCTCCAACTCGACGCCTGCCAAGTGCAGGGCGCCGCTCCACAGGCTGTCGAGCTGCAGGTTGGCGTACAGACGTTCAAAGCCAATCTGCTCCTTGCCTGGCTCGCCAATCTGCAGCCCCCACAGGGTTAGTTCAAGGCTGAACGGGTTGAGCTCGATACGCTGCAAGTGCGCGGGCACTGTGGCGTAGTTGGCCAATTGCTGGTTGGCGATACGCAGGGCAACCCCTGGGAGAATCAGAAAGCCAAGCAGGCTGTACAAGGCCAATGCGGCCAACATGGCGCCGAGGGCGCGTTTCAATCCTTTGGGCATGTGCGGCGTCGTCTGTCTAAAACGGAAGAGCTTGGAGTATGGCACGTAAAATCGGTTCCGAAGAAAGCTCAGAAAGTGCCGGTTTTTTGATTCAGAGCTGGAGAATCAAGGTCTTGAGCGGTGGTTGGCCATCCTGCGACGGAAAGTCGCTGGCCGGTTTGAGTACCTGCCAGTCGCGTACCGGGCGTCCAGTTTTTTCGGCACAGCGCAAGACTTGCTCGCGCCAATCGTCGAGGCTGACCTTGGCCAGGTTGTTACAGCAGATCAGTACACCGTCCTCGGCCGTACTGAGCAGGGCCGGTTTCAACAGGCTCTGGTAGTCGCGCAGCAGGTCGACAGTGCCGAAGGCACTCTTGGCCCAGGCGGGTGGATCGAGAAACACCAGGTCGAACTGACGCTGTTCCAAGCGCGGGTACGGCGGCAGTTTATGGCCGCGGCGCTGGCTGATAGGCAGACCGGCAAACTGGCGAATCGCGGGAAAATAATCGGACTGGATGAATTGCATCGGCAGCAGCTGTGGGTTGAGGGCATTGTTTTCCTTGCCCACCGCCAAGTTGCCGTCGGCGAAATCCAGATTGCACACTTCACGGGCGCCGCCCGCCGCGGCGCTGAGGCCGACACCGCAGGTATAGGCAAACAGGTTGAGTACGCTTTTACCGGCGCTGTGCTGCTTGACCCAACCGCGGGCGTTGCGCAGATCGAGAAACAGCAGTGGGTCCTGCCCGGCGTGACGGCCACGAACACGGTAGTTCAGCCCCCACTCATGGCCGACTTGATCAGCCAAGGCCATTTCGCTGGCCTGGTATACCGGGTCACGCCGATCAATGCGGCTATTGCCCTGGGATCGGTCGTTGTAGACCAGCAGCAGCTCAAGGCCCAATTGCGCTTCGATCAGTGCGTGCAGTTCAATCAGGGCGCTGGTTTCAAGGGTTTGGTGGAAGCTCTGCACCAACAGCTGCGGGCCGTAACGGTCAACGGTCAGGCCGCTGGCGCCCTCTTGGCTGCCATGGAACAGGCGATAGCAGTCGGTGCCTTGGGCATGCAGTTCGGCGATAAGGCCCTGGCGGGCGTCGAGGGCGGCGCGCAGCGCCTGATTCAAGAGGGACATGCACGTGGCCTTGGTTTGCGGACGTGCAGTTTATCAGTTCAAGCCTGCGGAGGGGCCGTTGTGGCCCCTCCAGCGGTGATCAGCGTTCGATCGCCAGGGCAACGCCTTGACCGCCACCGATGCACAGTGTGGCCAGGCCTTTGCTGACGTCACGTTTGATCATTTCGTGCAGCAGGGTTACCAGTACGCGGCAGCCCGAGGCACCGATTGGGTGGCCAAGGGCGATGGCGCCGCCGTTGACGTTCACCTTGCTGGCGTCCCAGCCCAGCTCCTTGCCTACCGAGAGGGCTTGAGCGGCGAACGCCTCGTTGGCTTCGATCAGGTCCAGGTCGGCCAGGTCCCAGCCGGCTTTTTCCAGGCAGCGGCGAGTCGCGCTGACCGGGCCGATACCCATGATCGCTGGGTCGACGCCGGCATTAGCGTAGGCTTTGATTCGTGCCAGAATCGGCAGCCCCAACTGCTGGGCCTTGGCGGCACTCATCAGCATCACTGCGGCGGCGCCGTCGTTGAGCGACGAGGCGTTACCGGCAGTGACGGTACCGTCTTTCTTGAAGGCGGGTTTGAGCTTGCCCAGCGACTCGGCGGTCGTACCTGCACGCGGTTGTTCGTCGGTGGCGAAGGCAACCGGGTCGCCCTTGCGCTGTGGTATCAGGATCGGCGTGATTTCTTCGACGAAGCGCCGTGCTTCAATGGCGGCGACGGCCTTTTGCTGCGAGGCGGCGGCAAAGGCATCCTGTTGTTCACGGCTGATGCTGTACTTCTCTACCAGGTTCTCGGCAGTAATACCCATGTGATAGTCGTTGAAGGCATCCCACAGACCGTCGCTGATCATGCTGTCGATCAACGTGCTGTGGCCCATGCGCAAGCCGGTGCGGGCGCCGGGCATCACGTAGTTGGCCAAGCTCATGTTTTCCTGGCCGCCAGCAATGATCACCTCGGCATCGCCGCAGCGGATCGCCTGGGTAGCCAGATGCAATGCCTTAAGGCCCGAGCCGCAGACCTTGTTCAGGGTCATTGCCGGTACGGCGTGAGGCAGGCCGGCCTTGATTGCTGCCTGGCGCGCGGGGTTTTGTCCGGCACCTGCGGTCAGCACCTGGCCGAGGATGACTTCATCGACCAGCTCGGCGTCAACGCCGGTCAGGGTCAGCAGTTGGCGAATCACCGCCGCGCCGAGGTCGACGGCGGGAATGTTGGCCAGCGCTCCTTGGTAGCTACCGACAGCGGTTCGGGTGGCGGCAACGATAACGACATCTTGCATGGCGCGGGTCCTCACTCTTATTCGATTTGGTGTCAGAACAGCACAGGCTCCCAAGCGAGCCTTGATAGATCAGCATGGTGGCATAGATGCCCAGGCGTCTGCCAATGGCGAACGGCTCGGTCGCGTATCAGCTGATGCCCATGCGCCGCCGCGCTCGATGCGCCGAGCCATCGCGCATGGCCCAGCGTAGTACCGGGGCAGTGCTGTGGATACCCAGGCGAATCAGGCGCCGCTGCAAGGGCGATTGCTGCAGTTCGAGCAGGTCGCTCGCCCAATCAGGCAACAGGTCGATACCCGCCCGCAACATCAGGCTGCCCACGGGCTGGGCCAGACGGCTTGGCGCCGGTGCATCGAGGAGTACCTGCACCACCTCATGGCTGCGCTGATCACAGTGCAACTGTGGGCGCATGGCCTGCAGGTAATCGGCTATCTGTTGGCGTGAGCGTGGCACGTTACGGGCCCCCAGACGCTCGGCGATCAGGGCGATTTCGGCGTAGTAGGCATCCTGCTCGGCGAGGGACAGGTTCGGGTCGCGGTAACGTAGATGGGCGGCCAGAAAACTGCTGACTTCAGCCACATGAACCCAGGTCAACAGATCAGGATCGCTGGCGGCGTAAGGACGGCCATCAGCAGCGTTGCCAACCACTTGAAGGTGAATGGTGCGGACTTTTTCGATCAGCCAGTTAGCGTCGCGAGTGGAACCGAAGGTGGTGCCGGAGATGAATTGGCTGGTGCGGCGCAGACGGCCGAGCAAGTCCTGGCGAAAGTTGGAGTGGTCCCAGACCCCGGCCAAGGCCAAGGGATGCAGCAGTTGCAAAAGCAGGGCACTGATACCGCCCACCAGCATACTCGGAAAGTCGCCGTGTACACGCCAACTGATGCTCTGTGGGCCGAACAGACCGGGATCGCCCTTGGGTGTTTCCAGATCAAGCTGACCCAGGGACAAGCCGGTGAGGCTCATCACCTGAGTTTCGATACGGCGGCGAATCGTTTCCATGGCTACCTTGATACTGGCAGCCGTTGGCGCTGCCGGTTACTGGTTGAGGCGTTTGTCGATCAAGCCCTGGACCACGCTGGGGTCGGCCAGGGTTGAGGTATCACCGAGATTGTCCAGCTCGTTGCAGGCTATCTTGCGCAAAATACGCCGCATGATCTTGCCGGAACGGGTCTTGGGCAAGGCTGGTGCCCACTGGATCAGTTCCGGTTTGGCGAAACTGCCAATTTCCTTGCTGACCAGGGCCAGTAGTTCCTGCTTGAGCGTGTCGTCGGCGCTTACACCGTTCATGGGCGTCACAAAGGCGTAGATCCCTTGCCCCTTGAGATCGTGAGGGTACCCGACTACGGCCGCTTCGGCGATGGCGTCATGCAAGACCAGGGCGCTTTCGACTTCGGCGGTGCCAATACGGTGTCCGGAGACATTGATGACATCATCGATGCGTCCGGTTATCCACAAGTCGCCATCGGCATCACGGCGCGCCCCGTCACCGGTGAAATAGTATCCGGGCAGCGGCTTGAAGTAGGTGTCGATCATCCGCTGGTGGTCGCCGTATACGCTGCGAATCTGCGCCGGCCAGCTGGCCTTGATCGCTAGCATGCCACTGCCGGGACCTTCGATTAGCTTGCCCTTGTCGTCCAGCAGCACCGGTTGCACGCCGAACATTGGCTGGGTGGCGCAACCGGGCTTGATACGCCTGCTGCCAACCAAGGGACTGATCATGATGCCGCCCGTCTCGGTCTGCCACCAGGTGTCGACAATAGGACAGCGTTTTTCGCCGACGGCCTCGAAATACCATTCCCAGGCTTCCGGGTTGATCGGTTCGCCGACGCTGCCAAGTAGGCGCAGGCTCTTGCGTGAGGAGCTCTTTAGCGGTCCATCACCTTCACGCATCAAGGCGCGCAGGGCGGTAGGCGCGGTGTAGAAGATGTTGACCTTATGCTTGTCGATCACTTGCCAGAAGCGCGAGGCGTCGGGGTAGTTGGGCACACCTTCGAACATCAAGGTAATTGCACCATTGGCCAACGGACCGTAGACGATGTAGCTGTGCCCGGTGACCCAGCCCACGTCGGCGGTACACCAGAACACTTCGCCCTCGCGATAATCGAACACAGTCTTGAAGGTCATGGCTGCTTGCAGCAGGTAGCCGGCGGTGGTGTGCAGCACGCCTTTGGGTTTGCCAGTACTGCCAGAGGTGTAGAGGATGAACAGCGGATCTTCGGCCTGCATCGGCTCCGGCGGGCAATCAGCACTCACCTGAGCAATCGCCTCGTGGTACCAGAGGTCACGCCCCTCATGCCAGTCAACCGCGCCGCCAGTGCGCTTGACCACCACCACCGTGCTGACATCCGGGCAACGGCTCAGGGCCTGGTCGACGTTTTTCTTCAGGGCAATGGTCTTGGCGCCGCGTAGCCCTTCATCTGCGGTGATGACCGTGCGGCAATCGGCGTCGAGAACCCGGTCGCGCAAGGCATCGGGCGAGAAACCTCCGAACACCACCGAGTGAATCGCGCCAATACGGCTGCAGGCCAGCATGGCATAGGCAGCTTCGGGGATCATCGGCATGTAGATGCACACGCGATCGCCTTTTTTCACCCCTCGCTGCTTGAGCACGTTGGCCAGGCGGCTGACCTTGTCATGCAATTCGCGGTAGGTGATCTGACTGGCGTCGCCAGGATCGTCGCCTTCGCGGATGATCGCTACTTGCTCGGCGCGTGTGGCCAGGTGGCGGTCGATGCAGTTGTAACTGACATTCAGTTCAGCGCCCTCGAACCAACGGGCTGAGCCGGTTTTCATGTCGCTGTGTTGGATGCTGCTGAAAGGTTTGATCCAGTCCAGACGCGTGGCCTGTTCGGTCCAGAAAACCTCGGGGTTTTCTATCGACTGGCGATACAGACGCTCATAGTCGGCCTGGCTCAGTTGCGCCGCTTTGCTGACGGCATCGGCGTGAGGATAGGCGCTGATATCGAACATGGCGGGGTCCTGTTCTGACGGATTGTTTTTGTCAGGACAGTGTAGCTGCTACCCCTGGCCGTGTTCGTTCGACCAGGGGCAGGCAAGCAGGATCAACCGCGATGACGGCTGCGGAAGAAGTTGATCAGGCCTTGGGTAGACGCGTCTTCGGCAGCGTCTTCGATGCCGCCGGTCAGTCGCTGGTACACGCCCTTACCGAGCTCCTTGCCCAGTTCCACGCCCCACTGATCGAAGGCGTTGATGCCCCAGATCACGCTCTGCACGAAAACCTTGTGCTCGTACATGGCTACCAGCGCGCCGAGGCGGCGTGGGCTGATGCGTTCGACCACCAGGGTGTTGCTCGGACGGTTGCCGGGGATCACCTTGTGCGGCGCGAGCTTTTGCACTTCTTCTTCGCTCACGCCTTTGTCGCGCAGCTCGGCTTCAGCTTCGGCGCGGGTCTTGCCGAGCATCAGCGCCTGGCTCTGCGACAGGCAGTTGGCGTAAAGCCACTGATGGTGGTCGGCAACTGGATTGAAGCTGACCACCGGGACGATGAAGTCTGCCGGAATCAATTGCGTGCCTTGGTGCAGCAACTGGTGGTAGGCATGTTGGCCGTTGCAACCGACGCCACCCCAGATCACAGGGCCGGTGTCGTGGTTCACTGGCGTACCGTCCTGACGAACGCTCTTGCCGTTGGACTCCATGTCCAGCTGCTGCAGGTGCTTGGTGATGTTACGCAGGTAGTGATCGTACGGCAGGATCGCATGGCTCTGCGCACCCCAGAAGTTGCCGTACCAGACGCCCAGCAAAGCCAGTAGCACCGGCATGTTCTGTTCGAATGGCGCGTTCTGGAAATGCTGGTCCATGGTGTAGGCACCGGACAGCAGCTCTTTGAAGTTGGCGGTACCGATGGCCAGCGCAATCGGCAGGCCAATGGCCGACCATAGCGAGTAGCGCCCACCGACCCAGTCCCACATCGGGAAGATGTTTTCTTCGCGGATACCGAAGGCCACCGCGGCAGCCTTGTTGCTCGATACGGCGATGAAGTGCTTGTACAGTTCGGCTTCCGAACCGCCTTGGGCCAGGTACCAGCTGCGTGCAGCCTGGGCGTTCTTCAGGGTTTCCAGGGTGTTGAAGGATTTCGAGGAAACGATGAACAGCGTGGTTTCGGCGCGCAGTTTGGCCGACAATTCATGGAATTCACTGCCGTCGATATTGGCCAGGTAATGGCAACGGACGCCGCGCTGGGCGTAGGGCAGCAGGGCTTCGGACACTAGCTCAGGGCCGAGGAACGAGCCACCGATGCCGATGTTCACCACGTCGGTGATCGGTTTTTCACTGTAACCGCGCCACAGGCCGTCATGGATACGCCCGACCAGTTCAGTCACCTGGTTGAGGACCTTGTGTACCTCAGGCATCACGTTGACGCCGTTTACGCTCAACTTGTCGCCTACCGGGCGGCGCAAGGCGGTGTGCAGGGCAGGGCGGCCTTCAGAGGCGTTGAGGATCTCGCCGGAAAACAGCGCCTTGATTGCCTCTTGCAGGCCAACTTCATTGGCCAGACCGACCAGCAGATCACGGGTTTGGCCGTTGATCAGGTTCTTCGAATAGTCGAGAAACAGCCCGCAAGTGCTCAAGGAAAAATGTTCGAAACGCTGCGAATCAGCATTGAATGCCTCGCGCATGCTGAAGTCCTGCATGGCATCGCGGTGCTGCTGGAGCGCGTGCCACGCAGGCAAGGTCGTAACATCATGAGGGGTGCGGTAGTACGCCATCGCTGCAGGTTTCCTTATTGCGTGAACTGCCTTGGACACTGAAAAAAGCGCCCCGTTTGCAGGCTGATGCCAATTATAGGCATGCAGCCTGCTTTACCGGGAGTAGGCCCATCTGAACAAAAATGACGACGGTGTTATTTGTCGTCGAGATTCAGGTGCAGGTTGTCGATCAGGCGGGTATTGCCCAGAACGGCGGCCGCGAGGATCACCAGGTCGCGGTCTTCAGCCGCGGCCGGGCGCAGGCTCAGGGCCTGGCGGATTTCCAGGTAGTCCGGTAGAAAGCCAGCAGTGGCCAGTTGCGCCTGACCCTGGGCAATCAGGGCGGGGTAGTCGCGCTGACCTTGCTCGATGGCATGCGCCATTTCGCTCAACACGCGATACAGCGTCGGGGCAGACTGGCGTTGGGCGTCGTTGAGGTAACCATTGCGTGAGGACAGCGCCAGACCGTCTTCGGCGCGCACGGTCGGTTCGCCAATGATCTGGATCGGCATGTTCAGGTCACGGACCAGGGCACGGATGACCGCCAATTGCTGGAAGTCTTTCTGGCCGAATACCGCCAGATCCGGCTGGACCATGTTGAACAACTTGCTGACGACCGTAGCCACACCTTCGAAATGACCTGGGCGGCTGGCGCCACAAAGTCCTTCGGACAGTTGTGGAACGCTGACGCGAGTCTGGCCGTCCATGCCATCGGGGTACATCTCTTCGACGGTGGGGGCGAACAACAGGTGGCAACCGGCCTGGAGTAACTTCTCCTGGTCGGCGGCGAGGGTCCGAGGGTACTTGTCGAGGTCTTCGCTGGGGCCGAACTGCAGCGGGTTGACGAAGATGCTCGCGACGACGAAATCGACGCGTTGCGCCGCCTTGGTCACCAGTGCGGCGTGGCCACTGTGCAGGTTACCCATGGTCGGCACGAAACCGATGCGTTTACCTTCACTGCGCGCGCGCGCCACGGCGGCGCGCAGTTCGCGGACGGTCTTGACTGTATTCATGCACTGAACCCGTGTTCGCTGCCGGGGAAGCTGACATCCTTGACGGCTGTTATATAGGCACTGAGTGCACCCTGGATGTCGCTCTGGCCGGCCATGAAGTTCTTCACGAACTTCGGCACGCGACCAGTCAGCGACAAGCCGAGCATGTCGTGGAGCACCAGTACCTGGCCATCGGTCGCGCTGCCGGCGCCGATACCGATCACCGGAATGCTTACCGCCTGGGTGATTTCGGCAGCCAGTTCGCTCGGCACGCATTCGAGCAGCAGCATGGCGGCACCCGCCTGCTCAAGAGCGATGGCGTCGGCACGCATCTGCCGCGCCTGGTTTTCCTGACGGCCCTGAACCTTATAGCCGCCGAGAATGTTCACCGTCTGCGGGGTCAGGCCCATATGAGCGCAGACCGGAACGCCACGCTCGGCCAGCAGACGGATGGTTTCCGCAAGCCAGGCGGCGCCCTCGACCTTGACCATATGCGCGCCCGCCTGCATCAGCGCGCCGCTGTTGGCGAATGCTTGCTCGGTGGTGGCGCAGGCCATGAACGGCAGGTCGGCGAGAATCAATGCCCCTTCATTGCCGCGTTTGACGCAGGTGGTGTGGTAGGCCATCTCGGCCGTGGTTACCGGCAAGGTGCTGTCATGACCCTGCAGGACCATGCCCAGGGAGTCACCGACCAGCAGGATTTCCACGCCGGCGCGACTGGCAGCCTGGGCGAAGGTCGCGTCGTAGCAGGTCAGCATGGCTATTTTCTCACCCTTGGCCTTGAGGCTCTGCAGGGTGGTCAGGGTTACATCTGGCATGAAAAGGAATCCTCAATCAGGCGCTGTGAAAAACGACTGCGTACAACGCGTGTATTCATCTTCTGGAACAGCACATCATCGATCGTGGTGTTTTAGTTACGACCTGTTCCAGGCCTATATACGCCTTTTGCGGCGCTCAGGCGCCACGGGAGGCCTATAGTCGTGAGGGAGGGGGCTGAAGTCAATTACCCTGTTACCGCATTGTTACGAATGCGCTGTTACGGGCGTTACCGGATGGGGGAACGCCCGGTTACAGGCGTTCCAAACCGACGAACGGGCAATCTGCCAGTAACTGGGCGAGGCTGCGCTGGTCAGCAAGCACGAAGTCTTCCGGTACCAATTCGGCCAGGGGGTAAAGGACGAACGGTCGCGCCTGCATGTGGTAATGCGGGACTTTGAGGCGGGGGATGTCGATCAGTTGATCGCCGTACAGCAGAATATCCAGGTCCAGTGTGCGCGGCCCCCAGCGCTCCTTGCGCTCGCGGCCTTGGGCAGCCTCGATAGCTTGCAAGCTATCGAGCAAATCCAGGGGTACCAAGACGGTGTCCAGCGCGGCGACAGCATTGGTGTAGCGCGGTTGGCCGGGCGACAGCGATTCGCTGCTGTAGAACGCAGAAACCGCCACCATGGTTGTACCGGGCAAGTCGCGTAGGGCATTAATGGCGCTACGCAGTTGTTCCTGAGGTTCTGCCAGGTTGCTGCCCAAGCCGATGTACACGCGCTCCATGCTTATTCGCCTGCACCACCGTCAGCACGCTTGCGTTTGCTCGGGCTACGCTTGCGTTTGCGCGGGCCGGCACCGGTGCCTTCCTCGCGGCTGCCCAGGTCACGGATCATGTCGCGCCGCTCGCTGTCGTTGCAGTCCTGATAGTCAGTCCACCATTGGCCCAGGCCGTCGGTTTCCTCGCCCGCGCTTTCACGTAACAGCAGGAAGTCATAACCGGCACGGAAACGCGGGTTGTCGAGTAACAGGTCGGCTCGCTTGCCGCTACGGCGTGGCAGGCGTTCCTGCATGTCCCAGATCTCGCGGATCGGCAGGGTGAAGCGTTTAGGGATCGCGATGCGCTGGCACTGTTCGCTGATCAGCTCATGGGCGGCTTCGTTCATCGCCGGGATCGGCGGCATGCCACGGCTTTGCAGGCGCAGGGCGCGACCAGGCAAGGCTGGCCAGAGCAAGGCGGCAAACAGGAAGGCCGGTGTTACCGGCTTGCCCTGTTTGATGCGCAGGTCGGTGTTGATCAAGGCCTGGCTGATCAGGGTATGGGTGTAGGTTGGGTGTTCTTCCAACGCTTCAGCACTGGCCGGGAACAGCGGATCGAACAGCTGCAGGTCGACCAGCATTTCGAAGGTATCGGCGGCGTGTCCAGAGAGGAACAACTTGAGCGTTTCCTCGAACAGGCGCGCGGACGGGATTTCGCGCAGCATCGGTGCCAGTTGGCGGATCGGCTGCACGGTGTGCTTTTCGATACCGAAGTTCAGCTTGGCGGCAAAACGTACGGCACGCAGCATCCGCACCGGGTCTTCCTGGTAACGCTGGGTCGGATCACCGATTAGGCGGATCAGGCGGTTGCGGATGTCGTGGACGCCATTGGCGTAGTCGAGGATGCGTTCGCTGACCGGATCGTAATACAGGGCGTTGATGGTGAAGTCGCGGCGTTGCGCGTCTTCTTCCAAGGTGCCGTAGACGTTGTCACGCAGGATTCGGCCACTTTCGTTACGCGACGAGGTGTGGCTGTCTTCTGCTTCGCTTTCCGGATGGTTGGCGCGGAAGGTCGCGACTTCGATGATTTCACGGCCGAAATGGATGTGAACCAGCTTGAAGCGGCGACCGATGATCCGCGCATTGCGAAACTCGGCACGGACTTGTTCAGGGGTGGCGCTGGTGGCGACGTCGAAGTCTTTGGGGGTGATACCCAAGAGTTGGTCTCGCACACAGCCACCGACCAGGTAGGCCTGGTAGCCAGCATTTTGCAGGCGCTCAACGATGCTCACCGCATGACGACTGAATTGGCCACGTTGCAGCGAGTGTTGACCGCTATTGATCACTTCAGGCGTGGTGCGCTTGTGGTGCGGACCACGTACGGGAGGACGGAACGACTGGAACAGCTTCTTCAGCATGGGATGCACTGTTTGAAGGAATGTTCGGCCAAAAAAGAAGAATGGCCGCATGATGGGCGGGGATTCTAGCATTTACTGGGGGGATGGTGTAGGCGCTAGCAAAGCGGGGTGATGCGAGGGGAGAAACTACAAGGGGAGCCGAAGCTCCCCAAGAAGTAGTTGCGTGCTCTTATTGTTTTTTTGCCGGGCTTCTTGTTTTTGTTGAGTGCCCTATCCACAAAACGCAAAGCTTGTGGACGATCTCCCTAACCGGGATTCAAGAGCAAACGGATTGCTTTGGTCGCTGAGGTTGCAATGATCATGCGATCCAACCAGTTCAGGCCCTGCTTGAGTGCAGTTTTTGTTGTTCTCTGCCTGGTTGTGGGGCAAGCCCCAAATACAACTCCTCTCCAAAAGAATCAGTTAGCTGCGCCTCCGCCGTCTTGTTCTTATTGTGCGTGAGCCGATTCGTCTTATTTTTATTATATTTTGCAGTGCTTGTTATTGTTCTTGTACCAAACATATAGCAGGTGTCGTGCCAACTTTTGCAAGCCCCAGTAAAACAAGGGGTTAGGGCGATTTTAGGGGGCGGGTGAGGCGAAAAAAAACCGGGGCTTCGTTACCTTAAGCCCCGGTTTTTGTTACGAGATTGTGGCGAGGTAACAGTTTTTTCACATTTCGCTGTGTTACCGCTTCGCCCCCCGGTGACAGCTGAAAGGGATCAGCTGTCGCTGGTGGCGCCACTCTTGCGCCGGGGGATACCCAGGCGCTGGCGACGTTCCCACAGACACTTACGGCTAACACCCAGTTTGCGTGCCAGCTCGGTCTCAGTCATGTGGTCCTGGTGCTCAAGCACGAAGTGCTGAAAGTAGTCTTCCAGGGACAGGTCTTCGGTTGGCTCATGGCTGGTGTTGTTGGCCGTGCTGCCATTGCCGGACAGGCTGGTGAACGGCTCATCGTCGTCCAGGTCGCTCAGTTCGATATCGATGCCCAGCAAGTCGGCGGAAATCTCCGGGCTCTCACAGAGGATCACTGCTCGCTCAACGGCGTTTTCCAGCTCACGCACGTTACCTGGCCAGGCGTAGTGACGGATGGCCTGTTCGGCATCGTGGCCGAAGCGCAGGTCGGTGCGGCCGACACGCGCACTTTGCCGGGCGAGGAAGGCATTGGCGATCTCGTTGACGTCTGCGCCGCGCTCGCGCAGCGCAGGCAGCTTGAGGGCGATAACATGCAGGCGGTAATAAAGGTCTTCGCGGAACTGGCCGATCTTGGCCAGGTTCTTCAGGTCGCGGTGGGTCGCAGCGATCAGGCGCACATCGACCTTTTGCGACTGCACCGAGCCAACCCGGCGAATTTCGCCTTCCTGCAGTACCCGCAACAGGCGTGCCTGGGCCTCCAGTGGCAGTTCGCCGATTTCGTCGAGGAACAAGGTGCCGCCGTCGGCGGCTTCGACCAGGCCGGCGCGGCCGGCGCTGGCGCCGGTGAAAGCCCCTTTTTCGTGGCCGAACAGTTCCGATTCAATCAGCGTTTCCGGGATCGCTGCGCAGTTCACCGAGATCATCGGTGCCTTGGCGCGACGCGAGAGGTTGTGCAAGGCGCGGGCAACCAGCTCTTTACCGGTACCCGATTCGCCCTGGATCAGTACATTGGAGTCAGTGGGCGCTACCTTGCGGATCTTGCTGTACAGGTCCTGCATCGGAGGGCAGGAGCCGATGATGCCAATCTCACCATTGGCTGCGTTGCTCGTCCCTTTGTCTGCCGCGCCGGTCTTGCCGTTACCCCGTACTTCGGCCGGTGCTGCCGGTGCGTTCTGCCGGTCACGCAGAATGCGTGCTACGGCCTGGAGCATTTCGTCATGATCGAAAGGCTTGGCGATGTAGTCCACCGCGCCCATCTTCATCGAGTCGACCGCAGAGCGCAGGCTGGCGTAGCTGGTCATGATCAGCACCGGCGTACCCTGGCCGAGCTTGATCAGTTCTGTACCCGGGGCGCCGGGTAGACGCAGGTCACTGACAATCAAGTCGAAGGTGGCAATGCTGAAGCGCTCCTGTGCTTCCTGCACCGATCCGGCTTCGCTGACCTGATACTGGTTCCGTTCCAGTAGTCGACGCAGTGCCGAGCGGATGATGGTTTCGTCTTCGACGATCAGAATATGCGGCATTGATTCAATTCTCTCGACGGTCTCAGTTCACAGCGGACGTCGCTACGACATGGCGTGGCAGGGTCACTCGGATCCGTGTGCCACGTTGGCTCTGGGTATCAGCCGGGCTGTCGATGGTGATTTGTCCATAATGCTCTTCCACGATGGAATAGACCAGAGCAAGCCCCAGTCCAGTCCCTTCGCCCGGGTCCTTGGTTGTGAAAAAGGGTTCGAACAGACGATCCATGATGTTTTTCGGAATACCGCTGCCTTCGTCCTCGACGATCAGGTCGACGGTATGCTCGCTCGCTTCGCTCTTGACCCGTACGGCACTGCCGGCAGGTGAGGCATCGCGAGCGTTGGACAGCAAGTTGATCAAGACCTGAGCCAGGCGCTGCGGGTCGCCATCGACCCAGTGCTCGGGGTCGCACAGGTTGAAGAACTGTACTTCGAAATTGCGCCGGTTCAAGGCCAGCAGACCGATGGCGTCCTGCGCAACCTCGGCCAGGCAGACCGGCTCGTCACTGTGCTGGTGGCTACCGGCATGGGCGAAGCTCATCAGCGACTGGACAATGCGTGAAATACGCTTGGTCTGCTCAAGAATCTGGCTGCTCAATTCAGTGATCTCGCCATCATCCTCACGCTCTTCGCGTAGGTTCTGCGCGAGGCAGGCGATGCCGGTAACAGGGTTGCCGATCTCGTGAGCGACCCCGGCAGCCAGGCGGCCAATACTGGCCAGGCGTTCGGAGTGCACCAGTTTGTCTTCCAGGGCCTGGGTTTCGGTGAGGTCTTCGACCAATACCACCAAGCCACTGTTGCCCGGCGCCAGTGGCTCGTCGATGGCCGCTTTATGCAGGTTCAGCCAGCGGTTCTGACCGTCCAGGCCCAGGCGCTGCTTGTGCAGGTGTTCGTCGGGAATATTGGTGAAGCCGAGCAGCAGGCCACGCCAGGGTTCGCCAATGGTGGTCAGGCGCGAGCCAACAACGCGCTTGGCGGGAATGCCGGTGAGCTCTTCCATGGCCTTGTTCCACATGAGGATCTCCTGATCCTTGGCTAGCGAGCAAACGCCCATTGGCAGTTCCTGCAAGGTTTGGCGGTGGTAGCGGCGCAGGGCGTCGAGCTCGGCGGCGAGGCCGGTCAGGCGTGAGTGATAGTCTTCCAGCCGGCTTTCAATGAAGTGGATGTCTTCAGTGACGTAATTTTCATTCCCGGACTTGTAGGGGAGGAAGGTTTCCACCATGTCCTGGGCCACGCTCGGCCCCATCAACCCCGACAGGTTGGCTTCGATGCGATCACGCAGACGGCGCAACGCATAAGGGCGGCGCTCGTCAAAGGGCAGGTAGAGATCGCGCAGGGCCTGCTCCACTTCCTTCTGCGCAGCCTTTGCCCCCAGGGGCTTGGCCAGTTGCGTGGCAAACTCCTGTGGTGAGGCAGCATGCAACTCGCGGCGTTGCGGGCGACGCACGTTATCCACAGCGCACGCTTCGGCGGCGCTGACTTCTTCGGTACTGGCGTTGGTGAACAGCGAGATCAGGGTGAAAAGCAATACGTTCGCGGCGAGCGAGGCAATGGCCGCCATGTGCCAACTGGTATCGTCGAGCACATAGATCATGTTCAGCAACGGGATGTAGAAGCCCTGCAGATTGCCCACCAGGGGCAGCAGCATGGTCACCATCCACACCAGAATCCCGGCCAGCAGTCCGGCAATGAAACCCCGACGGTTAGCGGTCGGCCAATAGAGAACCGAAAGTACGCCCGGCAGGAACTGCAGGGTGGCAACGAAGGCAACGATGCCAAGGTTGGCCAGGTCCTGCTGGCTGCCAAGGGTCAGGTAGAAACCAAAACCGGCAGCGATGATGGCAACGATGAGCGCTCGCCGGGTCCACTTCAGCCAGCGATAGATATTGCCTTCGGCTGGCGGCTGGTAGAGCGGCAGTACCAAGTGGTTCAGGGCCATGCCCGAGAGAGCCAGGGTGGTGACGATGATCAAGCCACTTGAGGCTGATAGCCCACCGACATAAGCAAGTAGCGCCAGGGCCTGATTGTTGGCGGCGATCCCCAGGCCCAGCGTGAAGTATTCAGGGCTGGTGCTGGCACCCATCTTCAAGCCGGCCCAGAGGATCAGCGGCACCGCCAGGCTCATCAGCAGCAGGAACAACGGCAAGCCCCAACTGGCGCTGACCAGCGAGCGCGGGTTGAGGTTTTCGGTAAAAGCCATGTGATACATGTGCGGCATGACGATAGCTGAGGCGAAAAACACCAGCAGCAGGGTTCGCCACGGGCCTTCCTGCAACGGCGTGTGCAGGGCCGCAAGGGCTGTCTGGTTTTGCAGCAACCAGACTTCCAATTGATGCGGCCCACCAAACACACCATACAGCGCGTACAGGCCTATACCGCCCAGAGCCAGTAACTTGATCACCGACTCAAATGCGATGGCGAACACTAAGCCTTCGTGTTTTTCTCGGGTGGCGATATGGCGCGAGCCGAAAAAGATGGTGAACAGGGTAATCAAGGCGCAAAAGGCCAGGGCTACGCGAGCCTTGACCGGCTCGCCCGTGAGAATACTGATGGAGTCGGCCACCGCTTGAATCTGCAGGGCCAATAGCGGCAGCACACCGATCAGCATGAACACTGTAGTCAGCGCTCCGCCCCAGGTACTGCGAAAGCGGAAGGCGATCAGGTCGGCCAGCGACGACAACTGATAGGTGCGGGTGATCTTCAGAATCGGGTACAGCAGCACCGGCGCTAGCAGGAAAGCGCCGGAAACCCCCAGGTAACAGGCAAGAAAGCCGTAACCGTACTGGTAGGCCAGACCGACTGAACCATAGAAGGCCCAGGCGCTGGCGTAGACGCCCAGCGACAAGGTATAGGTCAAGGGGTGGCGAATGATCGAACGCGGGATCATGCCGCGTTCGCTGATCCAGGCCACACCGAACAGCACCAGCAGGTAGGCGGCGCTGATCAGGATCATCTGGGTCAGGCTAAAGCTCATCGGCATCACGTTGGCTCTGCAGGATAAAGGTCACGACGATCAGGATCAGCCAGAGCAGGTATGGGCGATACCAGGCACCGGTTGGCTCGATCCACCAGTCCATGATGGCCGGGGAGAACAGATAGATCCCCACGACCAGAAGCAGGACCAAACGATAGATATACATGCTGGCCTCAAAGGTTAGGGCGCTGCGGCTTGAACTTATTATTGGCGCAAATGGCTGCGGCGATGGTAACGGATGGGCTCAAGACTGCAAACGACCTTGCGTGTTTTAGCCAAAGATTTGAATTTATTGGGCTTTGTGTGTGAGAGCGAGCCTTATCGCACATTAGGCAGCAGCACTTGCGGTAGCTGCTGCCGAGGCACGAGGCTGCGATCGACTGCAGCGCAGTCGCACCTCGGCCATTGCATTGCTCCTGACGAATCGCGGCAGTCTGGTTTTGCGGGCGTTTCACGCCCGATCGCAGCCTGGCGGCAGCGGCTACAGCTGACTGGGCTAGAGGTCTGCTTCGGGCACGCTTCGGCGCTGAGGCAAGGTGTCGGGGTTCCAACGCGAAGCAGCGTGGGTCAGCACTTCGGCCGGAGTGCCTTGCAGCATGCTCGCCTCGATGGGCTGGCCCAAGGCGCGCAGGGCGCGCAACAGCAGGGGCGTGGCCTGCTCCGGCGGCAGTGGTGCCGAGCGATATGACTTACCCAGCTTGTGCCCGTCGGGCTGGGTAATCAGTGGCACATGCAGGTAGCGTGGTTGCGACAGCCCCAGCAACTCCTGCAGGTAAAGCTGGCGCGGGGTATTGTCCAGCAGGTCGGCACCACGCACGATGTCGGTTACCCCTTGCCAGGCATCATCCAGCACAACCGCCAACTGATACGCGTACAACCCGTCGCGCCGACGAATCACGAAGTCGCCAACGTCGCGGCCTAGATGCTGTTCAAAGTAGCCCTGCAAGCGATCTGTGAAGTGGTAGGTCAGTTCAGGTACGCGCAGGCGAATGGCAGCATCTTCCTGCGCATGGCCAGCATTGCGACACAGACCTGGGTAAATACCGTTGTAGCCTTCCAGTTGCTTGCGCGAGCAGGTGCAGGCGTAAGCCAGACCCTGACGGAACAAGCGCTCGATCACTTCGGCGTATGCCTCATGGCGTTGACTCTGGTAGACCACCTCACCATCCCATTCCAGGCCATAGCTTTCCAGGGTGTGCAGGATCGCCGCCTGAGCGCCGGGCGCTTCGCGGGGTGGGTCGATATCTTCCATGCGCAGTAGCCACTGTCCGCCAACCGCACGGGCATCAAGCCAGGAGGCGAGCGCGGCAACCAGTGATCCGAAGTGCAGAAATCCGCTTGGAGTGGGGGCGAAACGCCCGATGTAGCGAGGGTTGTTCATGCTCATGCGCAAGCAATCGTCACAGCTATAAATGAAGCGGGGCGCCTAGAGCGCCCCGTTCTGGTTACGTCAGGCCTTACCGACCTGTTTTTCCTTGATTTCTGCCAAGGTCTTGCAGTCGTAGCACAGGTCCGCAGTAGGGCGGGCCTCCAGGCGCCGAATGCCGATTTCAACGCCGCAGCTTTCGCACCAGCCGTATTCTTCGTCTTCGATCAGTTGCAGGGTCTTGTCGATTTTCTTGATCAGCTTGCGCTCGCGATCGCGATTGCGCAGCTCAAGGGCGAACTCTTCTTCCTGGCTGGCGCGATCGGCCGGGTCAGGGAAGTTGGCTGCCTCGTCTTTCATGTGGTCCACAGTCTTGTCGACGCCTTCCATCAACTCCTGCTTCCACTTGTGCAGGAGTTTAGTGAAGTGCGCTCGCATGGGGGCACCCATGTACTCCTCACCCTTGGTTTCTTTATAGGGTTCGAAGCCGCGAACGAGTTGACTGCTTTGTTGCTTTTCTTGGGTGGACATGAATAGACCGCCTCTCACTCTTCTAATCCATTGCGCAGGCTGCTCCATCTCCGGCGCCCGCCGGCCCTGCGACTGCGAGCCGCCGAACTTACCAGATCGAATCGGGGCGCGCTACTCCCGGTTGTCTTCGTGGTTGACAGCAGGTTTAGCCACACGTTCGCCTCAGCACATGAGTAGAATCATTATTCTAGACCCTTTTGAGAGAAGGCTATGGCCCAGCCCTACAGTGCGCGCAGTCGCGCCATCGAACCTTTCCACGTCATGGCCCTGCTGGCCCGCGCCAATGAGCTGCAAGCCAGTGGCCGTGATGTTATTCACCTGGAAATCGGCGAACCGGACTTTACCACCGCCGCCCCAATCGTCGAGGCCGGCCAGGCCGCACTGGCCGCCGGGCACACCCGCTACACCGCCGCGCGAGGCTTGCCCGCACTGCGCGAGGCGATTGCCGGTTTTTACCAGCAGCGCTACGGCCTGAGCATCGATCCCGAACGAATCCTGATTACCCCGGGCGGCTCCGGTGCCTTGCTGCTGGCCAGCAGCCTGCTGGTCGATCCGGGCAAGCACTGGTTGCTGGCCGACCCTGGCTACCCGTGCAACCGACACTTTCTGCGCCTGGTCGAAGGGGGGGCGCAGTTGGTGCCCGTGGGCCCAGAGGTCAATTATCAGCTCACCGCTGACCTGGTCGAACGCTACTGGGATCAGGACACCGTTGGTGCGCTGGTGGCGTCCCCGGCCAATCCAACCGGCACTGTGCTTGACCGTAGCGAGCTGGCCAGCCTGTCGGCGGCAACGCGCGCGCACAATGGCCATCTGGTGGTGGATGAGATCTACCACGGGCTTACCTACGGTATGGACGCCGCCAGCGTGCTGGAAGTCGACGACCACGCCTTTGTCCTGAATAGTTTTTCCAAGTATTTCGGGATGACCGGTTGGCGCCTCGGCTGGCTGGTGGCCCCACCGGCAGCAGTGGCTGATCTGGAAAAATTGGCCCAGAACCTCTACATCAGCGCCCCCAGCATGGCCCAACATGCGGCACTGGCCTGTTTCCAGCCGCAAACGCTGGCCATCCTTGAAGAACGCCGCAACGAGTTCGCTCGCCGTCGCGACTTCCTGCTACCCGCCCTGCGTGAACTTGGCTTCAAGATTGCCGTGGAGCCGCAGGGGGCGTTTTACCTGTATGCCGACATCAGCGCCTTTGGCGGTGATGCGTTTGCCTTCTGTCAGCACTTTCTCGAAACCGAACATGTCGCCTTCACCCCTGGCCTGGACTTTGGCCGTTATCAGGCCGGACATCATGTCCGTTTCGCCTACACCCAGAGCCTGCCACGCCTGCAGGAAGCGGTAGAGCGGATTGCGCGTGGTCTACGGAGTTGGCAAGGCTGATGCGCTTTTCTCCACCACTTGAACGCGCACGGTTGCTGCGTCGCTACAAACGCTTTCTGGCCGACATCGAACTGGCCAGTGGCGAGCAACTGACCATTCATTGCCCCAATACCGGCTCGATGTTCAACTGCATGGTAGAAGGCGGTCAGGTCTGGTTCAGTCGTTCCAATGATCCCAAACGCAAGTTGCCAGGCACCTGGGAAATTAGTGAGACGCCACAAGGGCGTCTCGCCTGCGTCAACACCGGGCGGGCCAATGCCCTGGTCGAGGAAGCCCTGCGCGCTGGGGTGATCAGCGAACTGACCGGCTTTACCGGATTGAAGCGCGAAGTAGCCTATGGCGAAGAGCGCAGCCGGGTGGACTTTCGCCTGGAGTTTGCCGATGGGCCCGCCTATGTCGAAGTCAAGAGCGTGACCCTGGGCTTTGAGGACTCAGCCGTTGCAGCCTTTCCTGATGCGGTTACCCAGCGCGGTGCCAAGCACCTGCGTGAACTGGCGGCATTGGCCCGCCAGGGCGTTCGCGCGGTGCAGCTGTATTGCGTGAACCTCACTGGCATAGAGGCCGTGCGACCAGCAGAGGAAATCGATGCGGCCTATGCAGCAGCGTTACGCGCCGCCGTGGCCGATGGTGTCGAGGTCTTGGCCTACGGTACCCGCATCGATGGCGAGAAGGTCTACATCGACCGGGCATTGCCGGTAATGCTCACGCCATGAGCCAAATGCCCTGACTGTCTTCGTGGCAGTCCAGGGTGCTCAGGTGTTCCCCGGCGCAAGGCCCGGCCACACATTCGCCTGACTCGATGAGAAACAGCGCACCATGTCGGCTACAACTGATCAGGCTGGCGCTGGGGTCGAGAAACTGGTCGGGTTCCCAGTTCAGGGGGATGCCACGGTGGGGGCAGCGGTTGTGGTACAGGTACACGCGACCCGCGCGGCGCACGGCAAGCACGGCGATGCCTTCGACGGTGAAACCACGACTGTGGCCTTCGGCCAGTTCGGCGGGCAAACAGAGAAAATGCATAACGAAGGTTTACCTGAAGTCACAGTGTCGGCTTGACGTTCAAATGCAAATAATTATCAAATTAGTTCCACTAAGCCACGTCGGACGCTTTATACCGCGTGGCGCCTGGGTTATCCACCCGGATGGCCAGCCCTTTCCAAGGAAGCCCGTTATGCGCCGCAATGCCCGCCTGATCACGCTTTGTATCGGCCTCGTGTTTACCAGCCTGGCGCTGGCCGAAAATACTCCCCAGCGCTGGGTCAGTGCCGGAGGGGCATTGAGCGAGTGGGTCAGTGCGTTAGGTGCAGAGCAGCGATTGGTCGGTGTCGACACCACCAGCCAACATCCGCAATCGCTCAAGGCCTTGCCGAGCATTGGTTACCAGCGTCAACTGTCTGCCGAAGGTGTGTTGAGCCTGCGGCCGGATGTACTGGTCGGCACTGAGGAAATGGGCCCACCACCGGTGCTGGCGCAGATCCGCGGCGCCGGGGTTCAGGTCGAAATGTTTTCCAGCAAGGCTGATCTGCAGGCGGTTGAAGCCAACCTCAAGCACTTGGGACGCTTGCTCGGTAATGAAAAACAAGCCGAGCAGGTGTTTGCCGATTACCGTCAACAGTTGCAGGCCTTGCAAGACGCACTCAAGCAGGCGCAGGCCAAGCAACCGGCGCCAGGGGTAATTCTCCTGGTGGGGCATGGTGGCGCCAAGCCAATGATCGCCGGTAAAGGGACCGCCGGTGACTGGCTGCTCAAGCAGGCCGGTGCACGCAACCTGGCTGACAATGACGGCTACAAGAACTTCTCGGTTGAGGCCCTGGCGGCGCTCAACCCCGACGTGTTGGTGTTCGCCGACCGTAGCTTGAGCGGTGAGCAAGCCCTGCAAGCACTGCTCAAGGAAAATCCCGCGCTGAAAGCCTCACAGGCAGCACGTGATGGGCGCTTGGTCGAACTTGATCCCACGTTGTTGGTTGGTGGTCTGGGCCCGCGTCTGCCGAGTGCGCTGCAGCAGTTGTCGAACGCCTTTTACCCCGCTGCGCCATGACCCGCCTGGTGGCTCCGCGGACGCTGTTTGTCGTCCTGACGATGCTGTGCCTGCTGGCGGTGTGGTTATCGCTGGCCCTTGGTCCAGTCAGCCTGCCGTTGTTTGATACCTTGCGTGCTGGTTTGCGTCTGCTGGGTGTGCCCATTGCCGCTGATGGCTTGGAGCAGGCCGAACTGATCCTTGGTCAGATCCGCCTGCCTCGCACGCTGCTGGGCCTGACGGTCGGTGCCGTGCTGGCGTTGTCTGGGGTAGCCATGCAAGGCCTGTTTCGCAATCCACTGGCCGATCCAGGCCTGGTCGGGGTCTCCAGTGGTGCGGCGCTCGGTGCAGCCGTGGCGATTGTTGGCAGTACCTGGTTGGGGGGTATCCCGGAGGTCTTCGCGCCCTATTTGTTGTCGGTGTGTGCTTTTCTCGGGGGCCTGGGCGTGACCGCGCTGGTCTATCGCTTGGGACGACGTGACGGCCAGACCAGTGTGGCAACCATGCTGCTGGCCGGTATCGCCCTGACCGCCCTGGCCAGCTCGGTGGTTGGTCTGTTCACCTACCTGGCCGATGACGCCACCCTGCGCACCCTGACCTTCTGGAACCTGGGTAGCCTCAATGGCGCCAGCTATGAGCGCTTGTGGCCATTGGTGCTGGTGGCCGTTGCCGTGGCGCTGTGGCTGCCGCGCCGTGCCCAGGCGCTCAATGCCTTGCTGCTGGGAGAGTCTGAGGCGCGTCATTTGGGTATCGAAGTAGAGTCGCTCAAGCGTGAACTCGTATTTTGTACTGCCTTAGGGGTAGGGGCAGCGGTGGCAGCAGCGGGACTGATCGGTTTTATCGGCCTGGTGATTCCGCACTTGGTCCGCCTGCTGTGCGGTCCCGATCATCGCGTGCTGTTGCCTGCGTCATTGCTTGCCGGTGCTTCGTTGTTACTGTTTGCAGACCTGATCGCGCGGCTGGCGCTGGCACCGGCGGAGTTACCGATCGGCATTGTCACCGCCTTTATTGGCGCGCCGTTTTTCCTCTTTTTGTTGCTGCGAGGGCGTACCTGATGCTGTGTGGCGAAAGCGTGTCGCTGCGACGGGGCAGCAATCAAGTGCTGAGCGATGTCAGCCTGGCGCTTGAATCGAATCAGGTAGTAGGTGTGCTCGGTCCCAACGGGGCGGGTAAAAGCAGTTTGTTGAGTGTGTTGTGCGGCGAATTGATACCCAACGAGGGGCGAGTAACCCTCGAAGGCCGAGCGCTGTCGCAATGGCCAGGGCAGGAGCGGGCTCAGCGTCTGGCGGTGCTCCCACAGGTATCAAGTCTGGGTTTTGCCTTCAGGGTTGAAGAAGTGGTTGGCATGGGGCGCCTGCCACACCGAACAGGTCTTGAACGCGATCAAGCGATTATCGAGGCGGCACTGCAAGCTGCCGATGCCCGGCATCTGGTGGGGCGCAGCTACCTGGCATTGTCTGGCGGCGAGCGCCAGCGGGTACATCTGGCCCGGGTGCTGGCGCAGCTGTGGCCGGGAGAGCAGGGGCGCATCTTGCTACTCGACGAACCGACTTCGATGCTTGATCCCCTGCACCAGCACACCACCTTACAGGCTGTGCGTGATTTTGCCGATCGGGGAGCGGCGGTCCTGGTGATCCTCCATGACCTCAACCTGGCTGCCCGTTACTGTGACCGCATCCTACTGCTTGAAGCGGGCCGAATGCATGCCTTGGATACGCCGGAGCGGGTATTGAGCCCTGCGTCACTCAAAGCCGTGTACGGGATCGATGTGTTGGTTCAACCTCACCCAGAGCGTGGGCACCCGCTGATCATCACCCGCTGATAGGTTGCACAGAGTGAGGGGGAGGCGCTGGGCAAAAAAAGACCCGGCAAAAGAGCCGGGTCAATAACCGTGATTAGCCTGATGAGGAGATAATCTGAGCGTCCGAACCAGGGACTTTCAGGTTATCCAACCAGTCTCGCGACCAGTTGTGATAATCATAACGATTCTCATTACGGTGTCAATCACCGTGACAAACTATTTTCAATTATTTTTCCTCAAGGTCTTGGCGTCCAACTGCTGATTGAGGGCTTCCTTGCGCTCGGGTGGAATGTCATTCCAGTGCATATCAAGCAAGGCGCCTTCAATGGCGTAGAGCAGTACTTTCGAGGCCCGGAAGCCGCGGGTGCGTACCGCCCGGTAAGCGTCAACCGCACCAAGGCGACGCAAATCCGAAGCGCTGTGGATGCCGACCGCATGCAGCCACTGCGCAGAAGTCTTGCCCAGATTTTTCAGATGCTGGAGTTCATCGTTCATCAAGCCTCCTTGCGACGGCTGAACGGGTCTTATTAGGGGAATCGCGAGCAGGTCAAAGAGGAGTGTAGCGGCACTTGGAAAATACGCGGCGTTTTGCCATCCATGTGCCGACGGGTAGCTGAAAGGGGCCCGCCAGGCTGCAGCTGGCGGACGTTTGGGCAAGTGACTTAGCGGCTGCGATAGCGTAGGCGGGTGCCGAAATTAACCGACATGAGGATTTCGTCGGCGCTCAGCTGCGCAGGAAAGTAGGTGCCGGAGATTTGTGCATGGGCAAGGCTTGCACCTTCCAGGCCGTTGTCACGCAGATCCAGCCCGCGCAGGTCGGCGGCACGGAAGTAGGCATCGGTGAAATCGATACCGGCAGTGTCCAGTTCGCGCAGGTCGAGGCCGCGGAAATCGCCACCGCGAAAATCAATGCTGACGTCCTTGGGTTTTTCGCGGTTGAAGCTGACGATCTGTTCGTCATGCACCAGCGCGTACAGTGCGCTGTCCAGTTGCCGTGGCTGATTCATAAAGGCGCCTCCCTGGTGGACTTATGGTGACACTATAGTGCCATCATTCGGGAGGCGCGCAGGTTCAGGTGTGAAGTGTCGACTGCTTCACGTCCTGAAGAGCTTCAGAGCCCTGGCAGGCGCTGGCGGATCTGTTCGACCAGTTGGTCGAGGCTGCCGCTTTCATTGGTTTCCACGCGCTTGCTTTGCAGCAGCTCTTCAGCGGTCAGTGGCTCGCGGCTGGCTTGTTGAGCTTCGACGACTTCCAAGGTTGCATCGGAAGGATCGTTTTTATCGGCCTGACGTTGAGCGAGCCAGCTGGCGATAACGGCGTGTGGTGCATTGCAGTCAAGAATCAGGAACGGCACCCCGGTCTCGCTGGCAACGCCCGCTGCGGCCCGGCGCTGGGCCTGCTTGAGGTAGGTGGCATCAATGACCACCGGGAAGCCGGCACGCAGGATGGTTCCGGCCAACTGGTGCAGGCGCTCATAGGTGGCCTGGCTGGCGTCATTGCTGTAAATGCCGGCTTGCAGTTGCCCTTCGCTGTGGGTGGCTTGCTCACCGAACAGTCGTTTGCGTTCTACGTCCGAGCGCAGGCGGATGGCGCCCAGGGCATCGACCAGGCGCATGGCGACGTGGCTTTTGCCGACAGCAGAAACACCGTGGGTGATGGCCAGGAAGCGCGACGGGATGGCGCTGTAGCTTTCAGCCAGGTTGGCATAGTTGCGGTAAGTGCGCAGGGTCGTGGCGCGCTGCACCGCGTCGGCATTGGCCGGCATGCTGAACAGAGCAACCTTGGCCCGCACCAGGGCGCGGTAGGCCTTGTAGAAATTCAGCAGTTCCAGGCCAGCGTAGTCGCCGGTCAGCTCCAGGTACTGGCTGATGAAGCGTCGTGACAACGACTTCAGGCCGCGGTCTTCGAGGTCCATGGCCAGAAACGCAGCGTCGGCGTAGACGTCGGTCAGACGGAACGGTTCATTGAACTCGATGCAATCGAAGATCACCACCTTGCCATCGATCAGCGTGGCGTTACCCAGGTGGATGTCGCCGTGGCACTCGCGAATGAAGCCTTCGGTTTTACGCGCTTCAAGCAGGCTGTGCAGGCGCTTGAAGCTATCCTGGGCCCAGGCTTGCAGGGCGTCGAGCTGCTGCAGGTCGGCCTTGTCGGTGAGGAATGGGCGAACCTGCTCGAAGTTCTGCTCAACCGGTGCCATGACGCTGTCCGGCGTACCCAGTGGATGCTCGACTGCGACCTTGGGAGCCTGCAAGTGGAACTCGGCAATCTGCCGGGCCATCTGATCGATGTGCTCGGCGGTCAGTTCGCCGTTGGCCTGCAAGGTGCTGAGCATCTGATCTTGTGGAAACTGGCGCATTTTCAAGGCGTACTCGATTGCCTCGCCGTCGCCACCCAGTTGCGGCGCTTCCACGCTACCGGTGATCGGCAAGACGTCCAGGTACAGGCCATCGGTCAGGCGCTGGTTCAGGCGCAGCTCTTCATTACAGAAGTGTTTGCGGCCGGACAGTTCGGTGAAATCGAGGAAGCCGAAGTTCATCGGCTTCTTGATCTTGTAGGCATACTCGCCGGTCAACAGCACCCAGGAAATATGCGTCTCGATGAGCTGAAACGCCTTCACCGGGTGAGGGAACAGGGCGGGGTTTTGCAGCGCGGCGATCAAGGCTTGGCTCACGGGCGATCCTTCTGGGTCGTGGAGATTCGAATCGACCATTATGGCGCCAAGCGAGGCTGGTGCAAACCGCCGGAGGGCGCCTGTCGACGATCAATAAAGTGCGTATAATCCGCCGCCATGACTCGTACCCGATCCCCCCGTACCCCGAAAAAACGCCCGTCTGGCTCCTCGCGCGCCTGGCTCGGCTGGGCCATCAAGCTCAGTCTGGTCGGCCTTGTGGTGCTGGCCGGCTTTGCCATCTACCTCGACGCAGTGGTCCAGGAGAAATTCTCCGGCAAGCGCTGGACTATCCCGGCCAAGGTCTATGCCCGGCCGCTGGAGCTGTTTGTCGGACAAAAGCTGAGCAAGAGCGATTTCCTCATCGAGCTCGATGCGCTGGGCTATCGCCGTGAAAGCGTCGCCAACGGCCCGGGCGCTGCCGCGGTCAATGGCAATACCGTCGAACTCAATACCCGTGGTTTCCAGTTCTATGAAGGGATGGAACAGGCGCAAGCGGTGCGGGTGCGCTTTTCTGGTGACTATGTTGCCGGGCTTAGCGGTGTCAATGGTTCCAAGCTCGACGTGGTACGTCTGGAGCCGCTGCTGATCGGCGGCCTGTACCCGAAGAACCTCGAAGACCGGATTCTGATCAAGCTTGACCAGGTGCCGCCGTACCTGCTCGAAACCCTTGTTGCTGTGGAAGACCGTGACTTCTACAGCCACTTTGGCGTGTCGCCGAAATCGATTGCCCGTGCCGTCTGGGTCAACACCTCCTCCGGTGCCATGCGCCAGGGCGGTAGTACCTTGACCCAGCAATTGGTCAAGAACTTCTACCTGACCAATGAGCGCAGCCTGAGTCGTAAGCTGACCGAGGCCATGATGGCCTTGCTGCTGGAACTGCACTATGACAAGCGCGAGATCCTTGAGGCCTACCTCAACGAAGTGTTCGTTGGCCAGGACGGTCAGCGTGCGGTACATGGCTTTGGCTTGGCCAGTCAGTTCTTCTTCAGTCAGCCGCTTTCGGAGCTGAAGCTGCATCAGGTGGCCTTGCTGGTGGGCATGGTCAAAGGACCGTCCTACTACAACCCGCGCCGCCACCCGGATCGCGCCATCGTCCGCCGTAACCTGGTACTTGACCTGTTGGCCGAGCAGGGCGTGGCCACCCCGGAGGCCGTTGCTGCAGCGAAGAAAATGCCTCTGGGCGTGACCAAGCGAGGCAGCCTGGCCGACAGTTCGTACCCCGGTTTTCTTGACCTGGTCAAACGCCAACTGCGTCAGGACTACCGCGACGAAGACTTGACCGAAGAAGGCCTGCGTATTTTCACCAGTTTCGACCCGATCCTGCAGATGAAGTCGGAATCGGCCATGTCCGAGACCTTCAAGCGCCTGGCGGGACGCAAAGGTGCCGATGAGGTCGAGGCGGCGATGGTGGTGACCAACCCTGAAACCGGTGAGGTGCAAGCCTTGATCGGTAGTCGTCAGGCAGGCTTTGCCGGGTTCAACCGGGCCATTGATGCGGTGCGCCCGATCGGCTCGCTGGTCAAGCCGGCGGTGTACCTGACCGCCCTGGAAAAACCAAGCAAGTACACCCTGACCAGTTGGGTGCAGGATGAGCCGTTCTCGGTCAAGGGCGGCGATGGTCAGGTCTGGCGGCCGCAGAACTATGATCGCCGTTCCCACGGCACCATCTATCTGTACCAGGGGCTGGCTAACTCCTACAACCTGGCGACGGCCAAGCTTGGCCTGGAACTGGGTGTACCCAATGTGCTCAAAACTATTGGGCGTCTGGGGGTAAATGTCGATTGGCCGGCATTCCCGTCGATGCTGTTGGGCGCCGGTGGCATGTCGCCGATGCAGGTCGCGACCATGTACCAGACCCTGGCCAACGGTGGTTTCAACACGCCGATGCGCGGCATTCGCAGCGTGCTGACGGCCGAGGGCGAGCCGCTCAAGCGTTATCCGTTCCAGATCCAGCAGTCCTTCGATCCGGGGGCAATCTATCTGGTACAGAACGCTATGCAGCGGGTGATGCGCGAAGGTACCGGCCGCTCGGTCTACAGTGTGCTGCCAAGCTCGTTGAACCTGGCGGGCAAGACAGGCACCAGTAACGACTCGCGTGACAGTTGGTTTGCAGGTTTCAGCCAGGATCTGCTGGCCGTGGTCTGGCTCGGTCGTGACGATAACGGCAAGACGCCGTTTACTGGTGCCACCGGTGCCCTGCAGGTATGGACCAGTTTCATGCGCAAGGCGGACCCGCTGCCGTTGGATATGCCGCTGCCTGATAACGTGGTTCAGGCCTGGATTGATCCACACTCCGGTCAGGGCTCTGACAGCAGTTGCCCAGGCGCGGTACAGATGCCGTATATTCGCGGCAGTGAGCCGCCTGCCGGCGCCGCCTGTGGCGGCACGCAGGATCCCGCCGAGTCCGTTATGGACTGGGTCAAAGGCTGGATGAATTAAGCACTAGGCAAAGAGGGTGTGAAGTGAACAAGTGGTGGTTTCCTGCCTTGACGGCACTGGCTTTGCTCAATGGTTGCGCCAGCGTTCAGCGTGGCTCAATTCCCGTGGTCGACTCGAGCACCCGTGTGTCCAACAGCGAGCGGGTCACGGCCAATCGTGGTGCCCAGGCCAATGCCGGCACCCGTCAGGCCCAGGCTGTGCCGCAGGACTCAGGTGTGACCGTAATGGTTCCACAGGGTGCTGGTGCAGCACCGATCCAGACATTCCCGGCATCGACCGCGTCAGCGCCGATCAGCACCGGCCCGATCACGCCGGGGCCAACCAGCGCTGCGCCGTTTGACAGCGCTTCGATGAATACTGGCAGCTACACCGCCCCCAGCACCGCACCGAGTGCGCCAAGCGGCATTCCACGCAGCGGTGCTGTCAGTGGTGGCGGCCTGTCGGCCGACGAACAGCTCGACGGTCCAGTGCTGGCGCTACTGACCACTGCCCAGCAGCAGCAAAGCAGCGGTGACTACAACGGCGCTTCGTCTAGCCTGGAGCGCGCCCAGCGTATCGCCCCACGCGAGCCGCAGGTGCTTTACCGTCTGGCCCAGGTGCGCCTGGCCCAGGGCGATGCGGCGCAGTCGGAACAGCTGGCCCGTCGTGCCCTGACTTATGCCAACGGCCGCCCGGACCTGCAGGCCGGTCTCTGGGGCATCATCGCCCAGGCACGTGAGAAGCAAGGCGACTCAGCTGGCGCGGCGCTTGCGCGGCAGAAAGCCCAGGTCAACCTGTAATGGACCCGCGCATTCTGGATATCGCCGATCACCTGTTGCTGATTGAACACGAACTTCACGCTCAAGGGTGGTGGAGTGAGATTTCGCCCAGTGCTCAGGCACTGGCAAGCACGGTGCCTTTTGCCGTCGACAGCATGAGTTTCGATCAGTGGCTGCAGTGGATCTTTCTGCCGAAAATGAAAGAGATTCTGGAAAAAGGCCTGCCATTGCCCAACGCCTCCGGCATCCTGGTCATGGCTGAAACGGTTTATGTTGATCGCCCGGAAGAAAGTCGCGAGCTACGCCGCTTGCTAGCAGAGTTTGATCAATTGATCAGTCCATCTGCCTGAATTTCCCTCTTTTCCCTCTTGGAGCCACAGATTGTGGCTCTTTTTGTTTGTATTCTTGGTTTTTCTGCTGCTGTCGTTGGTAATCGTGGTGCTGATAGATCGTCCTTGCGTGAAATTGGCAATAATTTTTCTTGACTTGCGCACGCCGAAAAATAAGAATCCAGATTCCGCTGTAGAGGGACTGCCAGAAGCAGACCCGCTAAGCAGATCATGAGGCGCACACCCGCGCCGACCTGTTACACCCCGCAACGCGTTACCTCGCGCTGGGTGGGAAACCCCCGCAACACTTTGGGGCGCTCCCAATACTTGCTCAGTCAGTGCTGACGTAGTCGGCGATTCCGTCGCTCATGCTCTGCTTGGCAGTAAACCTATTAAGACCCGTCCACCGTGGACGGTATTCTGGCGTTTTAGAGGTGAACAACGTGGAGCTTTTATCTGGCGCTGAGATGGTCGTCCGCTTTTTGCGTGACGAAGGCGTTAAGCACATCTACGGGTACCCTGGTGGTGCTCTCCTTCATGTTTACGATGCCCTGTTCAAAGAACCGGAAGTGCACCACATTCTGGTTCGTCACGAGCAGGCTGCTACCCATATGGCGGACGGCTATGCCCGTGCCACCGGCAAGGCCGGTGTGGTACTGGTAACTTCCGGCCCGGGCGCAACCAATGCCATTACTGGTATTGCCACTGCGTACATGGATTCCATTCCAATGGTCATTCTTTCCGGTCAGGTGCCTAGCACCATGGTCGGTACCGATGCCTTCCAGGAAACCGACATGATCGGTATTTCCCGGCCGATCGTGAAGCACAGCTTCATGATCAAACATGCTTCGGAAATCCCGGAAGTCCTGAAAAAAGCTTTCTATCTGGCGCAGTCTGGTCGTCCAGGCCCGGTTGTGGTCGATATCCCGAAAGATATGACCAACCCAGCGGAAAAGTTCGAATACGTTTACCCGAAAAAGGTCAAGCTGCGCTCTTACAGCCCGGCCGTTCGCGGTCACTCGGGGCAAATCCGCAAGGCAGCCGAAATGCTCTTGGCGGCCAAGCGTCCAGTGGTCTACGCCGGTGGTGGCGTGATCCTCGGGGATGGCTCTGCCGCCCTGACCGAAATCGCCCAAATGCTCAATCTGCCGGTCACCAATACCTTGATGGGCTTGGGTGGCTATCCAGGCACCGATCGCCAGTTCCTCGGTATGCTCGGTATGCACGGCAGCTACACCGCCAACCTGGCCATGCACCATGCCGACGTGATCTTCGCGGTCGGTGCGCGCTTTGACGATCGCGTGGTTAACGGCCCGGCCAAGTTCTGCCCGAACGCCAAGGTTATCCACATCGATATTGACCCGGCGTCGATCTCCAAGACCATCAAGGCCGACGTGCCGATTGTTGGTCCGGTCGATAGCGTGCTGAACGAAATGGTTGCGACCCTGCGTGAAATCGGCGAGCAGCCAGAAAAAGCCGCGATGGACGCCTGGTGGAAACAGATCGAAGAGTGGCGTGGCGATCGCGACATGTTCCCTTACGACAAGGGCGACGGTAGCGTCATCAAGCCACAGACGGTGATCGAAACCCTCTGCGAAGTGACCAAGGGCGATGCCTTCGTGACTTCCGATGTTGGTCAGCACCAGATGTTCGCGGCACAGTACTACCGCTTCAACAAACCCAACCGCTGGATCAACTCCGGTGGCCTGGGCACCATGGGCTTCGGTTTCCCGGCGGCCATGGGCGTCAAGCTGAACTTCCCGGACCAGGACGTTGCCTGCGTAACCGGTGAGGGCAGTATCCAGATGAACATTCAGGAGCTGTCGACCTGCCTGCAGTACGACCTGCCGGTGAAAATCGTCAACCTGAACAACGGTGTATTGGGTATGGTCCGCCAGTGGCAGGACATGGCCTATAACAGCCGTCACTCGCACTCCTATATGGAATCGCTGCCTGACTTCGTCAAGCTGGCTGAAGCCTATGGTCACGTGGGCATTCGCATCACCAGCCTGAAGGACCTCAAGCCCAAGCTCGAAGAAGCGTTCGCTATGAAAGACCGCCTGGTGTTCATTGACATTCAGGTCGACAACAGCGAACACGTCTACCCGATGCAGATCAAAGACGGCTCTATGCGCGACATGTGGCTGAGCAAGACGGAGCGTACCTAATCATGCGGCACATTATTTCCCTGCTGTTGGAAAACGAACCCGGTGCCTTGTCTCGCGTGGTGGGTCTGTTCTCGCAGCGTAACTACAACATCGAAAGCCTGACCGTAGCGCCTACGGAAGACCCGACCCTGTCGCGTCTGACGTTGACCACGGTCGGTCATGATGAGGTGATCGAGCAGATCACCAAAAACCTGAACAAGCTGGTTGAAGTCGTCAAGCTGGTCGACCTCTCGGAAAGCGCGCACATCGAACGTGAACTGATGCTGGTCAAGATCAAGGCCACGGGCGCACAGCGTGCCGAGATCAAGCGCACCACCGATATTTATCGTGGGCAGATCGTCGATGTCAGCAGCAGCGTCTACACCGTGCAGCTGACTGGCGCCAGCGACAAGCTTGACAGCTTCATTCAGGCCATCGGTACCGCGTCCATTCTCGAAACAGTGCGCAGTGGCGTCACCGGCATTGCCCGTGGCGACAAAGTGCTCAGCATCTAACTCAAAAAATTAGCGATGGCCCTATCGGGCCGAGATAACAGGGGTATGTTCATGAAAGTTTTCTACGACAAAGACTGCGACCTTTCGATCATCCAGGGCAAGAAAGTTGCCATCATCGGTTACGGCTCCCAGGGCCACGCGCAAGCGTGCAACCTGAAAGACTCCGGTGTGGATGTCACTGTCGGTCTGCGTAAAGGTTCGGCTACCGTTGCCAAGGCCGAAGCCCACGGCCTGAAAGTTGCCGATGTGGCGACTGCTGTTGCCGGTGCCGACCTGGTCATGATCCTGACCCCGGACGAGTTCCAATCTCAGCTGTACAAGAATGAGATCGAGCCGAACATCAAGAAGGGCGCCACCCTGGCCTTCTCCCACGGTTTCGCCATTCACTACAACCAGGTTGTGCCACGCGCTGACCTGGACGTGATCATGATCGCGCCAAAAGCGCCAGGTCACACCGTGCGTTCCGAGTTCGTCAAAGGCGGCGGTATTCCTGATCTGATCGCTATCTACCAGGACGCTTCGGGCAACGCCAAGAACGTCGCCCTGTCCTACGCTGCAGGCGTTGGTGGTGGCCGTACCGGCATCATCGAAACAACTTTCAAGGACGAGACCGAAACCGACCTGTTCGGCGAGCAAGCCGTTCTGTGCGGTGGTACCGTCGAACTGGTCAAAGCCGGTTTCGAAACCCTGGTTGAAGCAGGCTACGCGCCAGAAATGGCCTACTTCGAGTGCTTGCACGAACTGAAGCTGATCGTTGACCTCATGTACGAAGGCGGTATCGCCAACATGAACTACTCGATCTCCAACAACGCCGAATACGGCGAGTACGTGACCGGCCCAGAAGTCATCAACGCCGAATCCCGTCAGGCTATGCGCAACGCTCTGAAGCGTATTCAGGACGGCGAATACGCCAAGATGTTCATTAGCGAAGGTGCTACCGGCTACCCATCGATGACTGCCAAGCGTCGTAACAACGCCGCGCACGGCATTGAAGTCATCGGCGAGCAGCTGCGCTCGATGATGCCGTGGATCGGTGCCAACAAAATCGTCGACAAGAGCAAGAACTGATCTTGTTCTGATGCGATGAAAACGCGGCTTCGGCCGCGTTTTTTCGTTTAGGCGGTCAGCTTCTGGTATAAAGCTTCATCGTCTGTCGTCGAACCCTCGGCGCAGACCTCTGTCGAAACTTTCCACACCGTTGCAAGGTAATGTCCATGAGCGAACGTCCCGAAGAGCCGAACAAGGCCTCTGACGCCGAAAGCCTGCTACCGATCGATGAGCATGTTGAAGAAGGGCATGACGCCGAAGGACGCAAGGTTCGGCATCGCGGCATCTATCTGCTGCCCAACCTGTTCACCACCGCGAACCTGTTCGCCGGTTTCTATTCCATCATCAACTCCATGAGTGCCCAGGCTGCCCTGAGTGCGGGTGATCCGCGCGAAGCGAGCAAGTATTTTGCGTTTGCCGCCATTGCCATTTTTGTCGCGATGGTCCTCGACGGCCTCGATGGCCGTGTGGCCCGCATGACCAATACCCAAAGCGCCTTTGGTGCCGAGTACGACTCCCTGTCGGACATGGTCGCCTTCGGTGTTGCCCCGGCGTTGCTGGCCTTCGGTTGGGCTCTGGGCGACATGGGTAAGGTCGGCTGGATGGTTGCCTTCATCTATGTCGCGGGTGCTGCCCTGCGCCTGGCGCGCTTCAACACCCAGGTCGGCAAGGCCGACAAGCGCTACTTCATCGGCCTGGCCAGTCCGGCTGCGGCGGGCGTGGTAGCGGGTACCGTATGGGCCTTCAGTGATTACGGTATTCAGGGTTCGAAGCTTTCGTTCCTGGTTGCCCTGCTGGTGGCGGCCGCGGGTATGCTGATGGTCAGCAATATCAAGTACAACAGCTTCAAGGAGCTGGACCTCAAAGGTCGCGTACCATTCGTAGCAATCCTCGCGGTGGTGCTGGTGTTCGCAGTAGTCTTCAGTGATCCACCCCGTATTTTGCTGTTGGTGTTCCTTGGCTATGCGGCTTCCGGGCCGGTGCAGTACTTGCTGCGCATGCGTCGCCGGAAAAACATCGAGTGATGTAATTTCACTCGGGCTCCGTAGTCTACTGGTGCATCAGCCCTCCAGTTCTACGGAGCCCTCATGCTTATCAAGCTGTCCAAAGCCTCCGATTGTCACGAATCGGACATAACCCCTGAATCCTTGTATGTCTCGCGTCGGGCGTTGCTAGGCGGTACTGCGGCTGCGCTTGCGGTTTCAGCGTTGCCACGCTGGGCCAATGCCGCCGAGATGTCACGTTACGCAGACGTCGAGGCGGGCGCTGCCCCCGCCTGGTTCAACGACAAGCTTGCCGCTACCCAGTGGCAGGCGGTAACGGCGCCAGGGGAGGCCATCACACCCTATAAAGACGCTACCCATTACAACAACTTCTATGAGTTCGGTGCCGACAAGGGCGATCCGGCGGCCAACGCCGGCAGCCTCAAGACTGAGCCCTGGACAGTGGTGGTGGACGGGGAGGTGGGTAAGCCGGGGCGCTATGCCTTGGAAGACTTCATCAAGCCTTACCAGCTTGAGGAGCGTATCTATCGCCTGCGCTGTGTCGAGGCCTGGTCAATGGTCATCCCCTGGCTTGGGTTTCCCTTGTCGGCGCTGCTCAAGCAGGTGGAGCCAACCTCGAAGGCGCGCTTCATTCGTTTCGAGACCCTCCAGGACCCCAAGAGCATGCCGGGGCAGCGTTCCAGTTTCGCCCTGATCAACTGGCCTTATATAGAAGGCTTGCGTCTGGATGAGGCAATGAACCCCTTGGCGATTCTGGCGGTGGGCATGTACGGGCGTGAGTTGCCCAACCAGAACGGCGCGCCGTTACGTTTGGTGGTGCCGTGGAAGTACGGCTTCAAGAGTATCAAGTCGATTGTACGCATCACTCTCGTGACCGAGCAGCCGCATACTACCTGGCAGGCCATTGCCCCTGAAGAGTATGGCTTCTATGCCAACGTCAATCCTGAGGTCGATCACCCGCGTTGGACCCAGGCGCGGGAGCGGCGCCTGCCTAGCGGTCTGTTCAGTCCGAATGTGCGACCCACTCAGATGTTCAATGGTTACGCTGAGGAAGTGGCGGGGCTCTATAGCGGGCTCGATCTGCGGAAGAACTATTGATATGCGCTATCCACTGTTTCGACTTGGCATTTTCATCCTGGCCAGTGTCTGGCCGCTGTGGTGGCTGTATGAAGCGGCCATGAATGCGCTGGGTCCGGATCCGGGCAAGATCCTGGTCGATCGACTTGGGCTGGGCGCACTGATCTTTCTACTGATTACCCTGAGCATGACGCCGCTGCAGCGTGTGACCGGTTGGGCGGGGTGGATTGTCTCGCGCCGCCAGCTTGGCTTGTGGTGCTTTGCTTATATAGTGCTGCACATGACGTCATATATGGTTTTTGTCCTGGGGTTGGACTGGGGGCAGTTGGGCGTGGAATTGAGTAAGCGGCCCTACATTATTGTGGGGGCTTTGGGTTTTGTCGGTTTACTGGCCTTGGCGGTGACTTCCAATCGCTACAGTCAGCGGCGGTTGGGCGCGCGCTGGAAAAAGTTGCATAAGTTGGTCTATGTCATTCTGGCCTTGGGTTTGCTGCACTTTCTCTGGGTGGTGCGGGCGGATCTCAAGGAGTGGGCTATCTATGCAGGTATTGGCGTGTTTCTTCTGGCGCTGCGTATTCCGCTGTTTGCCCGGCGTATTCCGCGTTTAGTGAGGCAAAAAGCAACTTCTGCAACAAAAGCCTGAATTAGTCCTTGACGCCCCTGTAGATCTCTCTATAATTCGCCCCACTTCCGGCGTAGTCGGAACGGAAAACTCCTTGAAATTCAACGAGTTAGATGTTCCAGGTAGTACCGGAGGGGCTTCGATCGAAAGATCGGCAGCGGTGAAAAAGGTGGTTGACAGCGGATTGAAACGCTGTAGAATTCGCCTCCCGCTGACGAGAGATCGCAGCGAGTTAAGCGGTTGAAGTTGAAAGAGAAATTCTGAAAAACTTCAAAATAAACGCTTGACAGACTCTGAGGAAAGCGTAGAATGCGCGCCTCGGTTGAAGCGAAAGACTTCAGCCACCGCTCTTTAACAATCGAATCAAGCAATTCGTGTGGGTGCTTGTGACTCAGACTGATAGTCAGAAAGATTATCAGCATCACAAGTGACTGCACGAGAAGTCGAAAGACTTCGAATTAGTCATTTGAGATTGCTGAGCCAAGTTTAGGGTTTTCTCAAAACCCAAGCAGTATTGAACTGAAGAGTTTGATCATGGCTCAGATTGAACGCTGGCGGCAGGCCTAACACATGCAAGTCGAGCGGATGACGGGAGCTTGCTCCTTGATTCAGCGGCGGACGGGTGAGTAATACCTAGGAATCTGCCTGGTAGTGGGGGACAACGTTTCGAAAGGAACGCTAATACCGCATACGTCCTACGGGAGAAAGCAGGGGACCTTCGGGCCTTGCGCTATCAGATGAGCCTAGGTCGGATTAGCTAGTTGGTGAGGTAATGGCTCACCAAGGCTACGATCCGTAACTGGTCTGAGAGGATGATCAGTCACACTGGAACTGAGACACGGTCCAGACTCCTACGGGAGGCAGCAGTGGGGAATATTGGACAATGGGCGAAAGCCTGATCCAGCCATGCCGCGTGTGTGAAGAAGGTCTTCGGATTGTAAAGCACTTTAAGTTGGGAGGAAGGGCATTAACCTAATACGTTAGTGTTTTGACGTTACCGACAGAATAAGCACCGGCTAACTCTGTGCCAGCAGCCGCGGTAATACAGAGGGTGCAAGCGTTAATCGGAATTACTGGGCGTAAAGCGCGCGTAGGTGGTTCGTTAAGTTGGATGTGAAATCCCCGGGCTCAACCTGGGAACTGCATCCAAAACTGGCGAGCTAGAGTAGGGCAGAGGGTGGTGGAATTTCCTGTGTAGCGGTGAAATGCGTAGATATAGGAAGGAACACCAGTGGCGAAGGCGACCACCTGGGCTCATACTGACACTGAGGTGCGAAAGCGTGGGGAGCAAACAGGATTAGATACCCTGGTAGTCCACGCCGTAAACGATGTCAACTAGCCGTTGGAATCCTTGAGATTTTAGTGGCGCAGCTAACGCATTAAGTTGACCGCCTGGGGAGTACGGCCGCAAGGTTAAAACTCAAATGAATTGACGGGGGCCCGCACAAGCGGTGGAGCATGTGGTTTAATTCGAAGCAACGCGAAGAACCTTACCAGGCCTTGACATCCAATGAACTTTCCAGAGATGGATTGGTGCCTTCGGGAACATTGAGACAGGTGCTGCATGGCTGTCGTCAGCTCGTGTCGTGAGATGTTGGGTTAAGTCCCGTAACGAGCGCAACCCTTGTCCTTAGTTACCAGCACGTTATGGTGGGCACTCTAAGGAGACTGCCGGTGACAAACCGGAGGAAGGTGGGGATGACGTCAAGTCATCATGGCCCTTACGGCCTGGGCTACACACGTGCTACAATGGTCGGTACAGAGGGTTGCCAAGCCGCGAGGTGGAGCTAATCTCACAAAACCGATCGTAGTCCGGATCGCAGTCTGCAACTCGACTGCGTGAAGTCGGAATCGCTAGTAATCGCGAATCAGAATGTCGCGGTGAATACGTTCCCGGGCCTTGTACACACCGCCCGTCACACCATGGGAGTGGGTTGCACCAGAAGTAGCTAGTCTAACCTTCGGGAGGACGGTTACCACGGTGTGATTCATGACTGGGGTGAAGTCGTAACAAGGTAGCCGTAGGGGAACCTGCGGCTGGATCACCTCCTTAATCGACGACATCAGCTGTTTCATAAGCTCCCACACGAATTGCTTGATTCATTGAAGAAGACGATATCGGTAACAGCTCTTAACTGGGTCTGTAGCTCAGTTGGTTAGAGCGCACCCCTGATAAGGGTGAGGTCGGCAGTTCGAATCTGCCCAGACCCACCAGTTTCTTGTTGGGGCCATAGCTCAGCTGGGAGAGCGCCTGCCTTGCACGCAGGAGGTCAGCGGTTCGATCCCGCTTGGCTCCACCACCCCCTTGTTACCATGTCAAAGCTTAGAAATGAATATTCGCATCGAATATTGATTTCTGAACTTTTTCAGAATCGTTCTTTAAAAATTTGGGTATGTGATAGAAAGATAGACTGGACAGCACTTTCACTGGTGTTTGTTCAGGCTAAGGTAAAATTTGTGAGTTTTCATGAATTTTCGGCGAATGTCGTCTTCACAGTATAACCAGATTGCTTGGGGTTATATGGTCAAGTGAAGAAGCGCATACGGTGGATGCCTTGGCAGTCAGAGGCGATGAAAGACGTGGTAGCCTGCGATAAGCTTCGGGGAGTCGGCAAACAGACTTTGATCCGGAGATCTCTGAATGGGGGAACCCACTCAGCATAAGCTGAGTATCTTGTACTGAATACATAGGTGCAAGAGGCGAACCAGGGGAACTGAAACATCTAAGTACCCTGAGGAAAAGAAATCAACCGAGATTCCCTTAGTAGTGGCGAGCGAACGGGGACTAGCCCTTAAGTGGCTTTGAGATTAGCGGAACGCTCTGGAAAGTGCGGCCATAGTGGGTGATAGCCCTGTACGCGAAAATCTCTTAGTCATGAAATCGAGTAGGACGGAGCACGAGAAACTTTGTCTGAATATGGGGGGACCATCCTCCAAGGCTAAATACTACTGACTGACCGATAGTGAACCAGTACCGTGAGGGAAAGGCGAAAAGAACCCCGGAGAGGGGAGTGAAATAGATCCTGAAACCGTATGCGTACAAGCAGTGGGAGCCTACTTTGTTAGGTGACTGCGTACCTTTTGTATAATGGGTCAGCGACTTATATTCAGTGGCGAGCTTAACCGAATAGGGGAGGCGTAGCGAAAGCGAGTCTTAATAGGGCGTTTAGTCGCTGGGTATAGACCCGAAACCGGGCGATCTATCCATGGGCAGGTTGAAGGTTAGGTAACACTGACTGGAGGACCGAACCGACTACCGTTGAAAAGTTAGCGGATGACCTGTGGATCGGAGTGAAAGGCTAATCAAGCTCGGAGATAGCTGGTTCTCCTCGAAAGCTATTTAGGTAGCGCCTCATGTATCACTGTAGGGGGTAGAGCACTGTTTCGGCTAGGGGGTCATCCCGACTTACCAAACCGATGCAAACTCCGAATACCTACAAGTGCCGAGCATGGGAGACACACGGCGGGTGCTAACGTCCGTCGTGAAAAGGGAAACAACCCAGACCGTCAGCTAAGGTCCCAAAGTCATGGTTAAGTGGGAAACGATGTGGGAAGGCTTAGACAGCTAGGAGGTTGGCTTAGAAGCAGCCACCCTTTAAAGAAAGCGTAATAGCTCACTAGTCGAGTCGGCCTGCGCGGAAGATGTAACGGGGCTCAAACCATGCACCGAAGCTACGGGTATCACTTAGGTGATGCGGTAGAGGAGCGTTCTGTAAGCCTGTGAAGGTGAGTTGAGAAGCTTGCTGGAGGTATCAGAAGTGCGAATGCTGACATGAGTAACGACAATGGGAGTGAAAAACTCCCACGCCGAAAGACCAAGGTTTCCTGCGCAACGTTAATCGACGCAGGGTTAGTCGGTCCCTAAGGCGAGGCTGAAAAGCGTAGTCGATGGAAAACAGGTTAATATTCCTGTACTTCTAGTTATTGCGATGGAGGGACGGAGAAGGCTAGGCCAGCTTGGCGTTGGTTGTCCAAGTTTAAGGTGGTAGGCTGAGATCTTAGGTAAATCCGGGATCTTAAGGCCGAGAGCTGATGACGAGTTGCCTTTAGGCGACGAAGTGGTTGATGCCATGCTTCCAAGAAAAGCTTCTAAGCTTCAGATAACTAGGAACCGTACCCCAAACCGACACAGGTGGTTGGGTAGAGAATACCAAGGCGCTTGAGAGAACTCGGGTGAAGGAACTAGGCAAAATGGCACCGTAACTTCGGGAGAAGGTGCGCCGGTGAGGGTGAAGGACTTGCTCCGTAAGCTCATGCCGGTCGAAGATACCAGGCCGCTGCGACTGTTTATTAAAAACACAGCACTCTGCAAACACGAAAGTGGACGTATAGGGTGTGACGCCTGCCCGGTGCCGGAAGGTTAATTGATGGGGTTAGCTAACGCGAAGCTCTTGATCGAAGCCCCGGTAAACGGCGGCCGTAACTATAACGGTCCTAAGGTAGCGAAATTCCTTGTCGGGTAAGTTCCGACCTGCACGAATGGCGTAACGATGGCGGCGCTGTCTCCACCCGAGACTCAGTGAAATTGAAATCGCTGTGAAGATGCAGTGTATCCGCGGCTAGACGGAAAGACCCCGTGAACCTTTACTATAGCTTTGCACTGGACTTTGAATTTGCTTGTGTAGGATAGGTGGGAGGCTTTGAAGCGTGGACGCCAGTTCGCGTGGAGCCATCCTTGAAATACCACCCTGGCAACTTTGAGGTTCTAACTCAGGTCCGTTATCCGGATCGAGGACAGTGTATGGTGGGTAGTTTGACTGGGGCGGTCTCCTCCTAAAGAGTAACGGAGGAGTACGAAGGTGCGCTCAGACCGGTCGGAAATCGGTCGTAGAGTATAAAGGCAAAAGCGCGCTTGACTGCGAGACAGACACGTCGAGCAGGTACGAAAGTAGGTCTTAGTGATCCGGTGGTTCTGTATGGAAGGGCCATCGCTCAACGGATAAAAGGTACTCCGGGGATAACAGGCTGATACCGCCCAAGAGTTCATATCGACGGCGGTGTTTGGCACCTCGATGTCGGCTCATCACATCCTGGGGCTGAAGCCGGTCCCAAGGGTATGGCTGTTCGCCATTTAAAGTGGTACGCGAGCTGGGTTTAGAACGTCGTGAGACAGTTCGGTCCCTATCTGCCGTGGACGTTTGAGATTTGAGAGGGGCTGCTCCTAGTACGAGAGGACCGGAGTGGACGAACCTCTGGTGTTCCGGTTGTCACGCCAGTGGCATTGCCGGGTAGCTATGTTCGGAAGAGATAACCGCTGAAAGCATCTAAGCGGGAAACTTGCCTCAAGATGAGATCTCACTGGAGCCTTGAGCTCCCTGAAGGGCCGTCGAAGACTACGACGTTGATAGGTTGGGTGTGTAAGCGCTGTGAGGCGTTGAGCTAACCAATACTAATTGCCCGTGAGGCTTGACCATATAACACCCAAGCAATCTGCAACGCAGATTGTGGTGGTGAAGACGAAATGAACCGAAAGTTCGTAAAACCACAAACTGTCACATACCCAATTCGCTGGAGTGTCTAACAAGACCTTCTGGCAACAGAATTTCTTGACGACCATAGAGCATTGGAACCACCTGATCCCATCCCGAACTCAGCAGTGAAACGATGCATCGCCGATGGTAGTGTGGGGTTTCCCCATGTGAGAGTAGGTCATCGTCAAGATTAAATTCCGAAACCCCTATCTGCGTATGCAGGTAGGGGTTTTGTCTTTTCCGGCCCTGGCCCTGGCCGTTGCCTGGGAGGTGCCCTTGGGGGAGCCGGCCTTACCGGCGATACCGCCACTGCGCAATCGCTGACACCCCAGCGGTATCCTCGTCGTCAAAGCCCACTCCCACAGCCCGTTCTCAGATCAACGCTTTGTGGTGTCGGGCTTGACCCGCGATCCAGAGCGCCGCGTATCGGTTAGAATACCGCCCTCGTGTTGACTTAGAAGTTCACTATGTCCGACCCTGTCGAATCCCATCAGCTAGCCGACCTACCTCTGGATCAACTGGTGGCGTGTCACGAATGTGACCTGCTGATGCGTAAGCCTGTGCTCAAACTGGATGAAAAAGCGCATTGCCCACGTTGCGGCTACGAGCTGTATGCCCATCGCCACAATGTCGTTCAGCGCAGTCTGGCGTTGGTATTGGCGGCTTTGTTGCTCTACATACCGGCCAACTTCTTGCCCATCATGCAACTCCACCTCTTGGGGCAGAGCACCAAGGATACGGTCTGGAGCGGTGTCGTTGGGCTGTTCAATACCGGGATGCCTGAAGTCGCCGTGGTCGTGTTCCTCTGCAGTATGGCTATCCCTTTACTCAAGTTGTTATGTCAGCTGTTTGTACTACTGAGCATTCGCTTTAATGTCGCCCGTAGTTACGGGCTGTTGATTTACCGCATTTATCACCATCTGCGCGAATGGGGCATGCTTGAGGTTTATTTCATGGGCGTGCTGGTCGCGATGGTCAAGTTGGTCGACCTTGCAGACATCAGTCTTGGCCTGGGTCTGGCCTGTTTTATCAGTTTGTTATTGGTGCAGGTGTGGCTGGAGGTGGTGATGTCACCCCACCAGATCTGGAGTGCTTTATCGGGGGAAGACCTGCATGCGTGCGATTGATGCTGGCATTCTGATTTGTGGCGAATGCCACGAACTGAATCGTCAGGAGCCTGAAAGTACCTCACAAACGTGCAGTCGTTGCGGCGCGGTCGTACATGCGCGGCGGCCAAACAGCCTGGTACGAACCTGGGCGTTGCTGCTGACTTCGGCGATTCTTTATATCCCCGCAAATGTGCTGCCAATCATGACAGTCAATACGCTGGGCCAGGGAGAGCCGGACACTATTATGTCCGGCGTCATTGCCCTGATTAAGTTCGGCATGCTGCCGATTGCCGCCGTCGTTTTCATTGCCAGTATTTTGGTGCCTACCTTCAAGTTGGTGGGTATTGGTCTGTTGCTCTATTCGGTGCAGCGTCACCAACCCCTTTCCGCGCGACAGCGGATCTTGATGTACCGCTTCATTGAATTTATCGGACGCTGGTCGATGCTGGACATCTTCGTGATCGCCATTTTGGTGGCGGTGGTGAATTTCGGCAGGATCGCCAGCATCGAAGCCAATCTGGGCGCCGTCGCCTTCGCCAGTGTGGTGATTCTGACGATGCTCGCAGCAGTAACCTTCGATCCCCGACTGATTTGGGATAACACGGAGTCGGATGACGACCATGAGTGATTTACCTACGGCTAGAACCCGCCCAGCTTCGAACTGGTCGGCTATATGGATATTGCCACTGATCGCTCTGGTCATTGGCGGCTGGCTTGGCTGGCAGGCGTACCGCGACGCTGGCGTGAACATCGAGGTTCGCTTTGAAAGCGGTGAAGGCATTGTTGCCAACAAAACCGAAGTGGTCTTCAAGGGCATGTCGGTGGGTAAGGTGAAAGACTTGGTACTGGATGCCAAGGGCAGCAATACGGGTGTAATCGCCACCATCGAGATGAACAAGGAGGCAGAGCCGCAGCTGAACAGCGGAACCCGCTTCTGGCTGGTCAAGCCAAGTGTCAGTCTGGCAGGGATCACCGGCCTGGAGACCCTGGTATCAGGCAACTACATTGCTATCAGTCCGGGGGAGGGGGAGCCAAAAAAGCGTTTCAAGGCGCTGGATGAGGCTCCGCCACTGTCTGACAGTGAGCCTGGATTGCACCTGACTCTCAAGGCCGATCGACTGGGCTCGTTGAACCGTGACAGCCCGGTGTTCTACAAGCAGATTCAGGTCGGTAAGGTGAAAAGCTATCGCCTCGCTGAGGACCAGGGCACTGTGGAGATCAAAGTCTTCATCGAGCCGGCCTATACCAGCCTGGTGCGTAAGCACACGCGTTTCTGGAACGCCAGTGGCATCAGTATTGATGCCAACCTGTCCGGGGTAAAAGTGCGCAGTGAGTCGCTGGCCAGCATCGTTGCTGGCGGTATTGCCTTTGCTACCCCAGAGCACCGCAAAGATAGCCCACCAACCGATCCGAACCTGCCGTTCCGCCTGTACGAAGATTTTGATGATGCTCAGGCCGGGATACGCGTCAAAGTCAAATTGGGCGACTTTGAAGGCCTGCAGGCCGGACGTACGCCAGTGATGTACAAAGGCATCCAGGTGGGTTCGCTGAAAACCCTGAAAGTCGACGCTGATCTCACCAGTGCCATGGCCGAGCTGACCTTGGATCCGCTGGCTGAAGATTACCTGGTTGATGGCACCCAGTTCTGGGTGGTCAAACCGTCGATCTCGCTGGCCGGGATCACCGGCCTGGAGGCGTTGGTCAAGGGTAACTATATTGCCATCCGCCCTGGTGAGAAGGGCGCCTCTCCACAGCGCGAATTCGAAGCGCGGGCCAAGGCGCCGCCCCTGGATCTGAAAGCACCGGGTTTGCACCTGGTACTGTTCAGTGACAACCTCGGTTCGCTGGAGGTGGGTAGCCCGGTGCTTTACCGTCAGGTCAAGGTCGGCTCTGTGCAGAGCTATCAGTTCTCGAAAAAGAGCAAGCGCCTGCTGATCGGTGTGCACATCGAGAAGGAATACGCCGGCCTGGTCAACGGCTCGACGCGCTTCTGGAATGCCAGCGGCATCACCCTCACGGGAGGCTTGTCGGGTGTGCAGATCAAGAGCGAATCACTGCAGAGCCTGATGGCGGGGGGGATCTCCTTCGATACGCCGACCCCTAATGTGCCGCTCAAACGTCGTATTCCGACGTTCCGCTTGCACCCGGATCAGGAGGCGGCCAATCAATCGGGCACCACCGTGACCATTCGTGTTGAGCGAGCGGACGGCCTGAAAGTCGGCACGCCGATTCGTTTCAAGGGCCTGGATGTAGGCAAGGTCGAACAAGTTGACCTGACCGATGATCTACAGGCAGTACTACTCAAGGCGCGTATCACTGAAGTGCCTGAGCGTATTGCTCGTGTTGGTACGCAGTTCTGGGTGGTTAAGCCAGCACTGGGCATCGTCAAAACGGCGAACCTGGAAACCTTGGTAACCGGGCAGTACCTGGAAGTGCAGCCAGCCTCGAAGAACCAGGGGCCTCAGCGTACGTTCAATGCACTGCCACAAGCGCCGGATTTCTCCGAGCGTGAAGCGGGCCTTGCGCTGGTGCTCAGTGCGCCGCGGCGCGGCTCGATCAAGCCAGGGGTACCGGTAACCTATCGCGAAATTCCGGTCGGGAAGGTGACAGGGTTCGAGCTGGGCCAAACGGCCGACCGTGTATTGATCCATATCCTCATCGAACCGCGTTATGCAACGCTGGTGCGTGGTGGTAGCCGGTTCTGGAACAGCAGTGGCTTCGGCGTCGATATCGGCTTGTTCAAGGGCGCTACGGTGCGGACTGAGTCGCTGGAAACCCTGATCCAGGGCGGCATTGCCTTTGCCACTCCGGATGGCGAGAAGATGGGCAACCCGGCCAGGCCGCAGCAGACTTTCGCGCTGTTCGACGATGCTGAGGATGAATGGCTGCAGTGGGCGCCGAAGATTCAGATCGGTAAGTGACAGATAGCCAAGGGTCGCTCTGCGGCCCTTTTGTAGGCGCAGGCTTTGCCAGCGATGCAGACGTCGGGTAACCGCTGATACCGTGTCGATATCATCGCCAGCAAGGCTGGCTCCCACAGGACAACTATCAAGGTCTGCACAAATCGCAGGCAATAAAAAACCGACCCTAGGGTCGGTTTTTTAATCAGCGTGTCGCTTAGGCAGCTTGTTTCAGCGCCTTGATGTGGCCATTCAGACGGCCTTTATGGCGAGCAGCCTTGTTCTTGTGGATGATGCCTTTATCGGCCATACGGTCGATAACTGGCACAGCCAGGATGTAAGCAGCTTGCGCTTTTTCGGCGTCTTTTGCGTCGATGGCTTTAACCACATTCTTGATGTAGGTACGAACCATGGAACGCAGGCTGGCGTTGTGGCTGCGACGCTTCTCAGCCTGTTTTGCACGTTTTTTGGCGGAAGGTGAGTTGGCCACCGTCGAGCTCCTCGAAAGACTTGGTAAATAGCAAACAAAATAGGCCGCGAATCATGCCGATGAGTTCATCGGTTGTCAAGGGCACTTGCATGGATCCGCTGAGTGGTCGTTCCTTACAAGGGAGAGATTCCCTTCTGCGGTACGACCTGTAAACTCGGGAGCTTTTGCTCTGCTTGCGTTGCGGCGCGGAGTATCGCACAACTGGGCGCGTTCCGGCACAGCCCTTTATCTTTAGGCGTGAAAAACTTTCAATGAATCTTCTCAAATCCCTGGCCGCCGTCAGCTCCATCACCATGATTTCCCGGGTTTTGGGCTTTGTCCGCGACACCATCCTGGCGCGTGTGTTCGGTGCCGGGGTGGCGACCGACGCCTTCTTCATTGCCTTCAAATTACCCAATCTGCTGCGACGGATATTTGCCGAGGGCGCGTTTTCCCAGGCGTTCGTGCCGATCCTGGCCGAGTACAAGACCCAGCAGGGCGAGGAAGCGACGCGCACCTTCATTGCCTACGTCAGCGGCTTGTTGACGCTGGTACTGGCCCTGGTTACCGCGTTAGGTATCCTGGCGGCACCCTGGGTGGTGTGGGTCACGGCGCCGGGTTTTGTCGCCGACGGCGAACGGTTTGAGCTGACCACAGATCTGTTGCGGGTGACGTTCCCTTATATACTGCTGATCTCCCTCTCTTCGCTGGCCGGGGCCATTCTCAATACCTGGAACCGCTTTTCGGTGCCGGCCTTCGTGCCGACCCTGCTGAATGTGGCGATGATCGGCTTTACCCTGTTTCTGACCCCGTACTTTGATCCGCCCATCATGGCGCTAGCCTGGGGTGTCCTGGCCGGTGGCCTGGCGCAACTACTGTATCAACTGCCACACCTGAAAAAGATCGGCATGCTCGTGCTGCCACGCCTGAACCTGCGGGATAGTGGAGTCTGGCGGGTGCTCAAACAGATGTTGCCGGCGATCCTCGGGGTGTCGGTCAGCCAGATCTCGCTGATCATCAACACCATCTTCGCCTCCTTCCTGGTGGCGGGTTCAGTGTCATGGATGTACTACGCCGACCGCCTGATGGAATTGCCCTCCGGCGTTCTGGGCGTGGCGTTGGGGACGATCCTGCTGCCAACCCTGGCCAAGACCTACGCCAATCGTGACCGCCATGAGTACTCGCGGATCCTCGACTGGGGCCTGCGCCTGTGCTTTCTGCTGGTGCTGCCGTGCACCCTGGCCATGGCGATCCTGGCTGAGCCGTTGACGGTGGCGCTGTTCCAGTACGGCAAGTTCACCGCATTCGATGCGGCGATGACCCAGCGCGCGCTGATCGCCTATTCCGTCGGGCTGCTGGCAATCATTCTGGTCAAGGTCCTGGCCCCCGGGTTCTATGCCCAGCAGAACATCCGTACACCGGTTAAGATCGCCATATTCACCTTGGTTTGCACTCAGCTGTTCAACTTGATGTTCATCAGCCACCTGCAACACGCCGGCCTGGCCCTGGCCATCAGCCTCGGCGCCTGCCTGAACGCCGGTTTGCTGTTCTGGAAACTGCGCCAACAACAGTTGTTCGAGCCGCAACCGGGGTGGGCCAAGTTTCTTGCCAAACTGGTGCTGGCCGTGGTGTTGATGTCGGCCGTGCTGCTGGTGGGGATGCATTACATGCCAGCGTGGGAACAAGGGCAGATGCTCGAACGTTTCCTGCGTCTGGGTGTGCTGATCCTGGCGGGTGTAGTGACTTATTTCGGCAGTCTGTTTGTGTTCGGTTTCCGCCCGCGTGACTTTGCACGCAAGGTGCTGCATTGAGCCGCGAACACGGCCAGACGTCGGTTTTATCTTTTCCACACCTCGGGGTGACGCTGCTGCCTGTCGTCAGCGCCCGGGTGTGGTTATAATCGACCACTTTATGAGCAAGAAGCGCGTTATGCAGCTGGTTCGAGGCCTTCAAAACCTACGCCCCCTGCACCGGGGCTGTGTCGCCACTATTGGCAACTTCGACGGTGTTCACCGTGGCCACCAGGCAATCCTGGCGCGCCTGCGTGAGCGTGCGGTGGCGCTGGGAGTACCCAGCTGCGTGGTGATTTTCGAGCCACAGCCGCGTGAATACTTTGCTCCGGACTCTGCGCCGGCCCGTTTGGCACGTCTGCGTGACAAGGTCGCGCTGCTGGCCGCTGAAGGGGTAGACCGGGTGTTGTGCCTGGCGTTCAACCAGCGCCTGAGCAAACTCAGCGCCGCTGAGTTCGTCGACACCATCCTGGTTGATGGCCTGGGTGTTAAGCACCTGGAGGTCGGCGATGATTTCCGCTTTGGGTGTGATCGCGTCGGCGACTTCGAGTTTCTTCAGCAGGCTGGCCTGAGCCAGGGTTTCACTGTTGAAGCCGCGCAGACCGTCGAGCAGGAAGGCCTGCGGGTCAGCAGTACGCAAGTGCGCAGCGCGTTGGCCAAGGCCGACTTCGCCCTCGCCGAGCGCCTGCTGGGGCGCCCTTACCGGATCAGCGGCCGTGTACTGCATGGGCAGAAGCTGGCGCGCCAGTTGGGTACGCCGACTGCCAACATACAACTCAAGCGTCATCGCGTACCGCTCACTGGGGTCTACCTGGTCAGCGTCGAGCTCGATGGCAAGGCTTGGCCAGGCGTCGCCAACATCGGCGTGCGGCCAACCGTTTCAGGTGATGGCCGTGCCCACCTGGAAGTGCATCTCCTGGATTATGCCGGCGATCTCTATGGCCGGCGCCTGACGGTGGAATTCCACCACAAGCTGCGCGACGAGCAGCGTTTCGCCTCCCTGGAGGCGCTGAAGTCGGCGATCGATGCGGATATCGCCGCCGCACGTGCCCATTGGCACGCTCAACCGCTAACGAAGAGCCTGAAATGACCGACTATAAAGCCACGCTAAACCTTCCGGACACCGCCTTCCCGATGAAGGCCGGCCTGCCACAGCGCGAACCGCAGATTTTGCAGCGCTGGGACAGCATTGGCCTGTACCAGAAGCTGCGCGAAATTGGCAAGGATCGTCCGAAGTTCGTATTGCACGACGGCCCGCCCTACGCCAACGGCAAGATTCACATCGGTCATGCGCTGAACAAGATTCTCAAGGACATGATTGTCCGTTCCAAGACCCTGTCCGGTTTCGATGCCCCGTACGTACCGGGCTGGGACTGCCACGGTCTGCCGATCGAGCACAAGGTTGAAGTGACTCACGGCAAGCACCTGAGCGCCGATCAGACCCGCGAGCTGTGCCGCGCCTATGCCGCCGAGCAGATCGAAGGTCAGAAGACCGAGTTCATCCGCCTGGGTGTGCTGGGTGACTGGGACAATCCTTACAAGACTATGAACTTTGCCAACGAGGCCGGTGAAATCCGTGCCCTGGCCGAGATGGTCAAGCACGGCTTCGTGTTCAAGGGCCTAAAACCTGTGAACTGGTGCTTCGATTGCGGTTCGGCCCTGGCCGAAGCCGAAGTCGAGTACGCCGACAAGAAATCGCAAACCATCGACGTCGCCTTCCCGGTGGCCGATGAAGCCAAGCTGGCGGCTGCTTTCGGCCTGGCATCGCTGGCCAAGCCCGCATCGATCGTGATCTGGACCACCACACCGTGGACCATTCCGGCCAACCAGGCGCTGAACGTCCACCCGGAGTTCACCTACGCCCTGGTCGATGTCGGCGACAAACTGCTGGTACTGGCGCAAGAGCTGGTTGAGTCGTGCCTGAAGCGTTATGCGCTGGAAGGCTCGGTCATTGCCACCGCGCCAGGTTCGGCACTGGAGCTGGTCAACTTCCGTCACCCGTTCTACGAGCGCCTGTCGCCCGTCTACCTGGCTGACTACGTTGAGTTGGGCGCCGGTACCGGCGTGGTTCACTCCGCGCCAGCCTACGGTGAAGACGACTTTGTGACCTGCAAGCGTTATGGCATGGTCAACGACGACATCCTCACCCCTGTGCAAAGCAATGGCGTGTACGTGCCATCGCTGGCGTTCTTCGGCGGCCAGTTCATCTGGAAAGCCAACCCCGCGATCGTCGACAAGCTCTCGGAAGTCGGTGCGCTGATGCACACCGAAACCATCAGCCACAGCTACATGCACTGCTGGCGCCACAAGACCCCGCTGATCTACCGCGCTACCGCGCAGTGGTTCGTCGGCATGGACAAGCAGCCTGACAACGGCGATACCCTGCGCAAGCGTGCGGTCAAAGCCATCGAAGAAACCAAGTTCGTCCCGGCCTGGGGCCAGGCGCGCCTGCATTCGATGATCGCCAACCGTCCGGACTGGTGCATCTCGCGTCAGCGTAACTGGGGCGTGCCGATTCCGTTCTTCCTCAACAAGCAAACCGGTGAGCTGCACCCGCGTACCGTCGAGCTGATGGAAGAAGTGGCCAAGCGCGTCGAGAAAGAAGGCATCGAAGCCTGGTTCAAGATGGACGCCGCTGAACTGCTCGGCGACGAGGCCGGCCAGTACGACAAGATCGCTGACACCCTCGACGTCTGGTTCGACTCCGGCACCACCCACTGGCACGTACTACGTGGCTCGCATAGCATCGGCCACGAGACCGGTCCGCGTGCCGACCTGTACCTGGAAGGTTCCGACCAGCACCGCGGCTGGTTCCATTCCTCGCTGCTGACTGGCTGCGCCATCGACAACCACGCGCCGTACCGCGAGCTGCTCACCCACGGTTTCACCGTCGACGAGAACGGCCGCAAGATGTCCAAGTCGCTGGGTAACACCATCGAGCCGCAGAAGGTCAACGACACCCTGGGTGCCGACATTCTGCGCCTGTGGGTTTCGGCCACTGATTACTCCGGTGAAATGGCGGTTTCCGAGCAGATCCTGCAGCGCAGCGCCGACGCCTACCGTCGTATCCGTAACACCGCGCGCTTCCTGCTCTCCAACCTGTCTGGCTTCGACCCGGCCCGTGACCTGCTGCCGGCCGAAGACATGCTGGCGCTGGACCGCTGGGCTGTTGACCGTACCCTGCTGCTGCAGCGTGAGCTGGAAGAGCATTACGGCGAATACCGCTTCTGGAACGTCTACTCGAAGATCCACAACTTCTGCGTGCAGGAGCTGGGTGGCTTCTACCTGGACATCATCAAGGACCGTCAGTACACCACTGGCGCCAACAGTGTTGCCCGTCGTTCCTGCCAGACTGCGCTGTACCACATCAGCGAAGCGCTGGTGCGCTGGATCGCGCCGATCCTGGCTTTCACCGCCGATGAGCTGTGGCAGTACCTGCCAGGCGAGCGCAACGAGTCGGTAATGCTCAACACCTGGTACCAGGGTCTGACCGAGCTGCCGGAAGGCTTCGAGCTGGGTCGCGCCTACTGGGATCGCGTGATGGCTGCCAAGACTGCGGTCAACAAGGAGCTGGAAAACCAGCGTTCGGCCAAGGCCATCGGTGGCAACCTGCAAGCTGAAGTCACCTTGTTCGCTGACGACGCCCTGAGCGCCGACCTGAACAAGCTGGGTGACGAGCTGCGTTTCGTGCTGATCACCTCGGCCGCCAGCGTTGCTCCGTTCGTCCAGGCACCTGCCGATGCGGTCGAGACCGAAGTGCCAGGCCTGAAGCTGAAAGTGGTCAAGTCCGGTCACGCCAAGTGCGGCCGTTGCTGGCACTTCCGCGCCGACGTTGGTGCGAATCCGGAGCATCCGGAGATTTGCGCCCGTTGTGCCGACAACATCAGCGGCAAAGGCGAGGTGCGCCACTATGCCTAACCCTGCTGCAGGGCGCTTCGGGCGCCTTGGCTGGCTCTGGCTGAGCGTGCTGGTCCTGGTCCTTGACCAGGCCAGCAAGTTCTACTTTGAGGGCACCCTGAGCCTGTACCAGCAGATCGTGGTCATTCCTGACTACTTCAGTTGGACGCTGGCGTACAACACCGGTGCCGCCTTCAGCTTCCTGGCCGATAGTTCCGGCTGGCAGCGTTGGCTGTTCGCCCTGATCGCGGTAGTGGTCAGTGCCGTATTGGTAGTCTGGCTCAAGCGCCTGGGGCGCAACGAGACCTGGCTGGCAGTAGCGTTGGCACTGGTGCTGGGCGGTGCGCTGGGCAACCTGTATGACCGTATCGTGCTTGGGCACGTGGTCGACTTTATTCTGGTGCACTGGCAGAACCGCTGGTACTTCCCGGCCTTCAACGTGGCCGACAGCGCCATCACCGTGGGTGCGGTGATGCTGGCGCTGGATATGTTCAAGAGCAAGAAGTCCGGAGAGCCCGTCCATGACTGAGACCCGAATTGGCCAGAACACCGAAGTCAAACTGCACTTCGCGCTGCACCTGGAAAACGGCGACACCGTCGACAGCACGTTCGACAAGGCGCCAGCGGTGTTCAAAGTCGGCGACGGCAACCTGCTGCCGGGCTTCGAAGCGGCGATCTTCGGTTTCAAGGCCGGTGACAAGCGCACCGTGACCGTTGAGCCGGAAAACGCCTTTGGTCAGCCCAACCCGCAGAACGTACAGATCATTCCACGGTCGCAATTCAACGACATGGAACTTTCTGAAGGCCTGTTGGTGATCTTCAATGACGCTGCCAACGCCGAGCTGCCAGGTGTGGTCAAGGCTTTCGATGACGCTCAGGTGACCATCGATTTCAACCATCCACTGGCCGGCAAAACCTTGAGCTTTGAGGTGCAAATCCTCGAAGTCACGGCGCTTTGAGCCAGGAGCCGAACATGCAAATCAAACTCGCCAACCCCCGCGGTTTCTGCGCGGGCGTGGACCGGGCGATCGAGATCGTCAATCGCGCCCTGGAAGTCTTCGGCCCACCGATCTATGTGCGTCACGAAGTGGTGCACAACAAGTTCGTGGTCGAAGACCTGCGTGCGCGTGGTGCGATCTTTGTCGAAGAGCTGGATCAGGTGCCGGATGACGTCATCGTCATCTTCAGTGCCCACGGTGTTTCCCAGGCCGTGCGCCAGGAAGCTGCCGGGCGCGGTCTGAAAGTGTTCGATGCGACCTGCCCGCTGGTCACCAAGGTGCATATCGAGGTGGCGCGCTACAGCCGCGACGGTCGCGAATGCATCCTCATTGGCCATGAAGGTCACCCGGAAGTCGAAGGCACCATGGGTCAGTACGACGCCAGCAATGGCGGTGCAATCTACCTGGTCGAAGACGAGGAAGATGTGACCAAGCTGCAGGTCAATGACCCGGACAAACTGGCTTTCGTTACCCAGACGACCTTGTCGATGGATGACACCAGCCGCGTCATCGATGCCCTGCGTGCGCGCTTCCCGAATATCGGTGGGCCGCGCAAGGACGACATCTGCTACGCCACCCAGAACCGCCAGGATGCGGTCAAGCAGTTGGCCGACGAATGCGATGTGGTTCTGGTGGTCGGCAGCCCGAACAGCTCCAATTCCAACCGCCTGCGTGAGCTGGCCGAGCGCATGGCAACGCCGGCTTACCTGATCGACGGCGCCGAAGACCTGCAAAAAAGCTGGTTCGACGGCGTCGAGCGTATTGGCATCACTGCCGGCGCTTCGGCCCCGGAAGTGCTGGTGCGTGGCGTTATTGCGCAACTCAGAGAGTGGGGCGCTACCGGCGCTGAAGAGCTTGATGGACGCGAGGAGAACATCACCTTCTCGATGCCCAAAGAGCTGCGTGTACGCTCACTGATCTGAGCCACCCGCCGCACACAGCGGCAGGTGGCTCAGCGTGTCGCGCAGGCTGACTCTACCGCTGCGCGACAGCACCACCTGATAGTGACTCAGTGCCTCGGGGCGTTGGCACACATGCAACGTCCCAGCCTGAAACGCCCCGCTTTCCAGCAGTGGCACACCCAGGCCACTGAAGCGCACCTGCCGGGCCACCGGTCGGTTTGCAACAATGATCGTTCGCCCATTGCGGCGCCATTCCTGCAGCAATTGCATGTCTTGCTCAACAATCATCCTCCAGCCATTGCTCCAGTCTGCATCCAGCGCTTGCAGGCGCACGACGCTATTGCGCAGCAGCGCCTCACTGCGAGTGGTACGTAGCGCCTGCGCTAAGTCCTTGGCGGCGGCCTGGCGTTGTAGCCCGGTGCTCATGGCGTTGTAGGCCGGAGCGCCAATCTGTGTCAGCAGCCCCAGCAGGGCCGCTGCGAACAACAGTTGTATCAGTGTTACGCCCTGTTGCCTCACCGTGCATTCCTCCCTGGAAGTGCTTCGCTATAGGTTCCAGGCCCGTGTTGCTGACGTCCAGTCGGCAGGGTTGGCAAAGGATGGTGGAAAAGTCTCGGAGGTGGGCCATGGATGGCTGGCGGCAACAAGGCATGACGTTGATTGAAGTGCTGGTGGCGATGGCAGTGCTGGGGCTGGGCCTGTTTGCGGCTGCCGGCTTGCAGTTGCGGGCATTGCAGGCCACAGAAAGTGCGCAGCGCAGCACCCAGGCCGCGTACCTGGCGCAGGCGGTATCCGAGCAGGCGCGTGCCGATGGCGCATTGCGCTTTGAGTCAGCGGGGCAATGAACAGGCAAGCGGGTGTCGGCCTGCTGGAGGTGCTGCTGGCCCTGAGTCTGGGCATGCTGCTGGTGTTGGGGGCCAGCCGCCTGTTTGTTGCCGCCAGCCAGTCCTGGCAGGCACAAGCGTTGGCGGCACAGATGCAGGAGGATGCACGCCTGGCCCTGCAGCGCCTGGCTCAGAGTATTCGTATGGTGGGCATGTTTGGTTGCCTGCATGACCAGGCTATCGATTTTCTCGACCCCTTGGCCGCCCAAGCGTTTGCCCAACCGCTGCAAATCACGCGCGGTGCCGATGGGCGCGTTCAGCGCTTGCGTCTGATCAGTGCCGACGTTACCCAGGTCAGTGGCCGTCCCGACTGGACCTTGCTCACCGACTGTCGCACACAGGCCAGTGTGCACGCGGGTGAGCGCGCGCCAGCGACCGGGCAGTTTGCTGTGGCCATCCGCCGCCAGGACTATCGGCTGGTGGCCAACGAGCTACGCCTGCGTAGCGGGGCGAGTGATGGCGTGTTGGTGGACGGGGTCGATGAGCTGCAGCTTGAGCTACTCAGAGACAGTGTTGCGGGTATTTCCGGCGTGAAGCTGGGCTTGACCCTGATAGACCCGCAGCAGCGCGTCAGGCCGCAGACCTACCGAATGACCATCGCCCTCGGCAATCCGGTGGCTGGGTCGTGACCGGGCGCGGCAAGATACGGCAGCGCGGCCTGGTACTACTGCTCAGCCTGACACTGGTAGCACTGTTAGGGCTGCTGGGGCTTTCGGCCATGGGCAGTGCGACCCAGCAGGAGCGTATGGCGCACAATCTGGTGACCACTTTGCAGGTGTTTGAGCAAACGCAGCACGTGCTGCAGCAAGGGGAGTTGCAGACGCTTGCGCAAGCTTGGGCCGTTTGTGAGTTCTGTCTGCCACCACCGGAGGCCGGCTTCATTACAACGGGCGGTGTGTATTCAGGCCCTATGGCCAGTTCCGGCCTGTCCTGGCTAGCCGCTGATGGCGGTTTCTATCTCATTCAGTCCTTGGGCGTGAGCACCCAGGCCAGGCAACTACCGCCAGGGCTTGCGGTGAATCTGTATCGGGTCACTGCCGTAGGACGTAATGGAGCAGCGCGCAGCGTGCTGGAAAGCGTGGTTGCACAGCCTGTCGGACAAACAGCGCAGCCATGGCGTCGGATCCTATGGCGACAGGTCTATTAAGGAACAGGTGAATGCACCAGCAGAAAGGATTGAGCTTGATCGAACTGTTGATTGTCATCGCCGTGGTCGGCATTCTGGCGAGCATTGCCTACCCCAGTTACAGCGACCAGGTCAGAAAAGCGGCACGTACGGAAGTTGTCGGCGTGCTGTTCACCAGTGCACAGCAACTGCAGTGTCACTACTCACGTGCGGGGCAGTACAGCGACAGTGAGGCGGTGGTGACTCCCCTGGTGAGCGGGACGGATCACTACAGCTTGCACGCAGTACGCGACAAGGAGTCCTTCACCCTGTTGGCACGACGCCTGCCTGGCGGCCTGATGACGGCTGATCGGTGCGGCGACTATGTGCTTGACCAGGCGGGTGTGCGCGGCAATCGGCAAAGCGCCGAGGATGCCAGCAAGGGCTGCTGGGGTGGCTGAAGCCTTTCGCGATTTACTTCAGAAGTTGGATCGATAGATGACCAAGCAAGTAGTGATAGTCGGCGGCGGAGTGATCGGCCTGCTGACGGCGTTCAACCTGGCGGCCGAGGTCGAACAGGTGGTGCTGTGTGATCGCGGTGAGCTGGGGCAGGAGTCATCCTGGGCCGGTGGTGGCATCGTTTCGCCGCTTTACCCTTGGCGTTACAGCCCGGCCGTGACGGCGCTGGCGCATTGGTCGCAGGACTTTTATCCACAGCTGGCTGAGCGTTTGTTTGCCAGTACGGGTGTGGACCCCGAAGTGCATACCACTGGCCTGTATTGGCTGGACCTGGAAGACGAAGCCGAGGCTTTGGCTTGGGCTGAGCGGGAAGGGCGCCCCCTGAGCGCTGTGGATATCTCGGCTGCCTATGACGCAGTGCCGGTGCTTGGCTCGGGATTTCAGCGGGCAATCTATATGGCGGGCGTGGCCAACGTGCGTAACCCGCGCTTGGTCAAATCCCTTCGCGCGGCACTGCAGGCCATGCCCAATGTGAGCATTCGCGAGCACTGCGAAATCACCGGATTCAGCCGCGACGGCGAGCGGATTACGGGTGTAGAGACCGTTGAAGGCGTGATTGCAGGTGACTGCGTGGTGTTGACTGCTGGCGCCTGGAGCGGTGATCTGTTGCGGCCTTTGGGGCTGGAATTGCCGATCGAGCCGGTCAAAGGGCAGATGATTCTCTTCAAATGCGCCGAAGACTTCTTGCCGAGCATGGTCCTGGCCAAAGGGCGCTATGCGATCCCGCGGCGTGATGGGCACATTCTGGTCGGCAGCACCCTGGAACATGCCGGATACGACAAGACCCCGACTGCCGAGGCGCTGGAGAGCTTGAAAGCTTCTGCGGTGGAGTTGTTGCCGGCCTTGGCGGATGCCACGCCGGTCGCGCATTGGGCAGGTTTGCGCCCTGGCTCGCCTGAAGGCATTCCCTACATCGGTGAAGTACCGGGTTGGGAAGGACTCTGGTTGAACTGTGGGCATTACCGCAATGGTCTGGTGCTGGCGCCGGCGTCCTGTCAGTTGTTCGCTGATCTGCTGCTAGGCCGTGAACCGATCATCGATCCCCTACCTTATGCGCCGGCAGGGCGTTTGATGTAAACGCCTGTTGGCTTTGTGTGAGCCGGTCTTGCCGGCGATGGGATCAGCGCACGGTTAGTTGTTGCTCGGCGCCTGCATCGCTGGCAAGGCAGCGGCTACAGGGGCCAGGCTAGCGCTGCGAACCTGGCCCTTGTTCCAGATGCGCCTGACTGCAGTACCACTGCGAGCCCAAACGCAGGGCACGGTCATTGGGCAGGTGCACGCCACAATGGGCGCAGCGCACCATCTTCAACGGGTCTTCAAGACCGTTGTCGGGCGCAGCAGCGTTGCTGGCCTTGAACTTGCGCCACAGCCAGAAAGCAGCGGCAATCAGGGCAATCCAGAAAAGTAGGCGAACCATGGTGTCCAGCTTTGTCAGTGAAGAGCCTTCAGTCTAGGGCTCGGGCATGAAAAAAGGGAGGCCTGGGCCTCCCTTTATCTGTTACATGTTCGATCAGTCGAACACGCCAAAGGTCATGTAGCTGAACCAGGAACGGTCGTCGTTGTTGCCTTGCGCTTCGTGTTCTTCTTCCTCAACCGCGTCGCCCTCTTTAGGCTGCAGTTCGGCCGGGATGGCTTCCTTGGCATCTTCGTACTGACGGATGACGTCCTGGTTGGCGCGGGTTTCGCCCGGCGGCAGCGGCGCATCGCTCTCGATCAGGCCCAGCGTGGCCTTGGACAGCCAGGAGCGGTTGTCGGCTTCGTCCTGCTTAGGCACGAACTGGCCGTCGACCAGGCTTGGATGATCCGGGTAGTTGAGCTTGAGGGTTTCCAGGCTGGTGGCGGCCAGTTCGTCCAGGTGCAGACGCATATAGGCTTCGGTCATCACCGCCAGGCCGTCGCCGACTGCTGGGGTTTCCTGGAAGTTCTCTACGACATAGCGGCCACGGTTGGCGGCGGCGACATAGGCCTGACGGGTCAGGTAGTAGTCAGCGACGTGGATTTCGTAGGCCGCCAGCAGGTTGCGCAGGTAAATCATGCGCTGCTTGGCGTCTGGCGAGTAGCGGCTGTTAGGGAAGCGGCTGGTCAGCTGGGCGAACTCGTTGTAGGAGTCGCGGGCAGCACCCGGGTCACGCTTGGTCATGTCCAGCGGCAGGAAGCGCGCCAGCAGGCCACGGTCCTGGTCGAAAGACGTCAGACCCTTGAGGTAATAGGCGTAGTCGACGTTCGGGTGCTGGGGGTGCAAGCGAATGAAGCGCTCGGCGGCCGATTTGGCGGCTTCAGGTTCGGCGTTCTTATAGTTCGCGTAGATCAGTTCGAGCTGCGCCTGATCGGCATAGCGACCGAACGGATAGCGCGACTCCAGCGCCTTGAGCTTGCTGGTGGCGCTGGTGTAGCTGTGGTTGTCCAGATCGGCCTGCGCCTGCTGGTACAGCTCGGCTTCGCTCAGGTTTTCGTCGACGACTTCCTTCGAAGAACAAGCAGCGGTCAGTCCGAGGATGGCGATCAGCAGCAGGTGTTTCACTTGCATGGCGGCTTGCGTCCCTATGACGGCCGCTGTCTTGGGCGTGGCCGTCCTGTTATGATGAGCACCCCGATGCAACACCCGGGGCAAAAGACGTCGTATTTAACCACAAGCGTGCAGTCGAAACCAAAGGCTGTGCCGCCCGCTGATTCGAGCATGTCCGAGATCATTCAACTTCGCGCAGAGGTGCCGTCCGAATTGGGCGGGCAACGCCTCGACCAAGTCGCCGCCCAATTGTTCGCTGAGCACTCGCGCTCGCGCCTGTCCACCTGGATCAAGGAGGGGCGCCTGACGGTGGATGGCGCTGTCCTGCGTCCGCGCGATATCGTCCACGGCGGTGCGCTGCTGGCGCTCGACGCCGAGCAGGAAGCCCAAGGCGAGTGGGTGGCCCAGGACATCGAGCTGGATATCGTCTATGAAGACGACCACATCCTGGTGATCAACAAGCCCGCTGGGCTTGTGGTCCACCCGGCTGCTGGCCACGCCGATGGCACCCTGCTCAACGCACTGCTGCACCACGTACCGGACATCATCAATGTCCCGCGTGCCGGCATCGTCCACCGCCTGGACAAGGACACCACCGGTCTGATGGTGGTGGCCAAGACCATTCAGGCGCAGACCCAACTGGTTGCCCAGTTGCAAAGTCGCAGTGTCAGCCGCATCTATGAATGCATCGTGATCGGTGTGGTGACCGCAGGCGGCAAGATCAATGCGCCGATCGGTCGTCACGGCGGGCAGCGTCAGCGCATGGCGGTGACCGAAGGCGGCAAGCCAGCGGTCAGCCACTACCGTGTACTGGAACGCTTCCGCTCGCACACCCACGTGCGGGTCAAGCTGGAAACCGGCCGGACCCACCAGATCCGTGTACACATGGCCCACGTTAACTTCCCGTTGGTCGGCGATCCGGTCTATGGCGGTCGCTTCCGCATTCCACCAGCGGCCAGCCTGACCATGGTTGATGCCCTCAAGACCTTCCCGCGCCAGGCCCTGCATGCGCGCTTCCTGGAACTGGATCACCCAGTGACGGGCGAGCGTATGGGCTGGGAGTCGGCGCTGCCGGACGATTTCGTCTGGCTGCTGTCGCTGCTCAAGCAGGACCGTGAGGCGTTTGTTGGATGAGTGAGCTGACGCACGCCTTGCTGATCCCGGACTGGCCTGCGCCAGCCGGGGTTCGTGCGTGCGTCACCACGCGTTTGGGCGGGGTCAGCCTGCCGCCCTACGAGAGCTTCAACCTCGGTGATCATGTCGGCGATGAGCCTGCTGCGGTGGCCGAAAACCGCCGCCGCCTGAGCACCGAGTTCGGCATCCAGCCAGCCTGGCTCAAGCAGGTGCATGGCGTGGTTGTGGCAGATGCCGACCCGGGCGTGATCGCCGAGGCCGACGCCAGCTGGACGGCCACGCCCGGTATTGCCTGCACGGCAATGACCGCCGATTGCCTGCCGCTGCTGTTCTGCGACCGTGCCGGTACCCGAGTCGCTGCCGCCCACGCCGGCTGGCGTGGCCTGGCCAATGGCGTGATCGAAGCCACCCTCGATCGTCTGGCCCTGGCGCCGGAAGAGGTAGTGGTGTGGCTGGGCCCGGCGATTGGCCCGCAAGCCTTCGAAGTCGGGTTGGAAGTGCGCGACGCCTTCACGACCGTTCATCCGGAAACTGCCCAGGCCTTTGTGCCCGGTGCCGGCCCCGATAAATTGATGGCCGACATCTATAAGCTGGCGCGCCTGCGTCTGGCTGCCCGTGGCGTAACGGCGGTGTATGGGGGTGGTTTTTGCACCGTCAGCGATCCACGCTTCTACTCTTATCGGCAAACGCCGCAAGGTGGACGCTTCGCGTCGCTGGTCTGGCTTGATCCGCGCTGATCTGAATCAACCCCGCTAAGCTTGAAACCGCCAGAATCACCCTCATCTAATGGGGTATCTCTGGCAGGTTTATCTTCATCAGGTGTGTCCATCGCTCCGGCCTGCCCATAAAAGGAAGGTAACTTATGCGAATAGACCGTTTGACCAGCAAATTACAGCTGGCGTTATCCGACTCCCAATCCCTGGCCGTTGGTATGGACCATCCCGCCATCGAGCCTGCGCACCTGTTGCAAGCGTTGATCGATCAGCAAGGTGGTTCGATCAAGCCGCTGCTGATGCAGGTGGGCTTTGACGTCAACAGCCTGCGCAAGGCGTTGAGCAAAGAGCTCGACCAACTGCCAAAAATCCAGAACCCGACCGGCGACGTGAATATGTCGCAGGACCTGGCGCGTCTGCTCAACCAGGCCGATCGCCTGGCGCAGCAGAAGGGTGACCAGTTCATCTCCAGTGAACTGGTGCTGCTCGCGGCCATGGACGAAAACAGCAAGCTCGGCAAGTTGCTGCTCGGCCAGGGCGTGACCAAAAAAGCCCTGGAAAACGCCATCAGCAACCTGCGTGGTGGCGAGGCGGTCAATGACCCCAACGCCGAAGAGTCGCGTCAGGCCCTGGATAAGTACACCGTCGACCTGACCAAGCGCGCTGAAGACGGCAAGCTTGACCCGGTGATCGGCCGTGACGATGAAATCCGCCGCACCATTCAAGTGTTGCAACGGCGGACCAAAAACAATCCGGTGCTGATCGGTGAGCCTGGTGTGGGTAAAACCGCCATCGCTGAAGGCTTGGCCCAGCGCATCATCAACGGCGAAGTGCCAGACGGCCTTAAAGGCAAGCGTCTGCTTTCGCTGGACATGGGCGCGCTGATTGCCGGTGCCAAGTTCCGCGGTGAGTTCGAAGAGCGCCTCAAAGGCCTGCTCAATGAGCTGTCCAAGCAAGAAGGGCAGATCATTCTGTTCATCGACGAACTGCACACCATGGTGGGCGCCGGTAAGGGCGAGGGCTCCATGGACGCCGGCAACATGCTCAAACCCGCGTTGGCGCGGGGTGAGCTGCACTGCGTCGGTGCCACCACCCTGAACGAATACCGTCAGTACATCGAGAAGGACGCAGCCCTTGAGCGGCGCTTCCAGAAAGTACTGGTAGAAGAGCCGAGCGAAGAAGACACCATCGCCATCCTGCGTGGCCTCAAAGAGCGTTATGAGGTGCACCACAAGGTGGCGATCACCGACGGCGCGATCATTGCCGCGGCCAAGCTCAGCCATCGCTACATCACTGATCGGCAACTGCCGGACAAGGCCATCGACCTGGTTGACGAAGCGGCCAGCCGCATTCGCATGGAGATCGACTCCAAGCCAGAAGTGCTCGATCGCCTGGAGCGCCGCCTGATTCAACTTAAGGTTGAATCCCAGGCGCTGAAGAAAGAAGAAGACGAAGCGGCGCTCAAGCGTCTGGAAAAACTGACTGAAGAGATTGCTCGACTGGAGCGTGAGTACGCGGATCTGGAAGAAATCTGGACCTCGGAAAAAGCCGAAGTGCAGGGTTCTGCGCAGATTCAGCAGAAAATCGAACAGTCGCGTCAGGAGCTGGAAACCGCGCGCCGCAAGGGCGACCTCAGCCGCATGGCCGAGCTGCAGTACGGGGTGATCCCGGACCTGGAGCGCAGCCTGCAGATGGTCGACCAGCACGGCAAGGCCGAAAACCAGCTGCTGCGTAACAAGGTAACCGAGGAAGAAATCGCTGAAGTGGTGTCCAAATGGACCGGTATTCCGGTGGCCAAGATGCTCGAAGGCGAGCGGGACAAGCTGCTGAAGATGGAAAGCCTGCTGCACGAGCGGGTGATCGGTCAGGAAGAAGCTGTGGTGGCAGTCTCCAACGCCGTGCGTCGCTCCCGCGCAGGGCTCTCTGACCCGAACCGGCCAAGTGGCTCGTTCCTCTTCCTCGGCCCAACCGGTGTAGGTAAGACCGAACTGTGCAAGGCGCTGGCCGAGTTCCTGTTCGACACCGAAGAGGCGATGGTGCGGATCGACATGTCCGAGTTCATGGAGAAGCATTCCGTGGCGCGGCTGATCGGTGCACCCCCTGGCTATGTCGGTTACGAAGAGGGCGGTTACCTGACCGAAGCGGTACGGCGCAAGCCTTACGCGGTGGTGCTGCTCGACGAAGTCGAGAAAGCGCACCCGGATGTGTTCAACGTCTTGCTGCAGGTGCTTGAAGACGGTCGCCTGACTGACAGCCACGGACGTACGGTGGACTTCCGTAATACCGTGATCGTCATGACTTCCAACCTGGGCTCGGCGCAGATCCAGGAATTGGTCGGTGATCGGGAAGCACAGCGTGCCGCGGTGATGGATGCGGTGGGTTCGCACTTCCGCCCTGAGTTCATCAACCGGATCGACGAAGTGGTGGTGTTCGAGCCTCTGGGCCGCGATCAGATCGCGGGTATCACCCAGATCCAGCTGGGCCGTCTGCGCAGCCGTCTGGCTGAGCGCGACCTGAGCCTGGAACTGAGTGACGAAGCGCTGGATAAACTGATCGCTGTCGGCTACGACCCGGTCTACGGTGCACGGCCTCTGAAACGGGCCATCCAGCGTTGGATCGAGAACCCGTTGGCGCAGATGATCCTGGCCGGCAAGTTCCTGCCAGGCACCGGGATTACCGCCAAAGTCGAGGGCGAGGAAATCGTCTTCGCCTGATTTTTCGGTGGGTTACGCTAAGGCCTCGAAATTCGAGGCCTTTTTTCTTTGCATTTTTTCTCGAGTGCTTGTAAAGTGCGCCCCGCTGTATGTCACCCCGCAGGTTTCCGGCAAAATTGGGAATCTGAAAAAAAGTTGCAAATCAGTAAGTTGAATGCAAATTAGGGGTTGACAAGGGTTTTGAAGGTTGTAGAATAGCGCGCCTCAGAGACATGAACGCAGCGATGCACAAGGTCGAAGAGTTCGAAGCGGTAGTGATACAGTTTTCGAAATTGCAGTAATTGAAATTGATAGTTCCGCGATAGCTCAGTCGGTAGAGCAAATGACTGTTAATCATTGGGTCCCAGGTTCGAGTCCTGGTCGCGGAGCCAAATTTCAAGCCGGGGTATAGCGCAGTCCGGTAGCGCGCCTGCTTTGGGAGCAGGATGTCAGGAGTTCGAATCCCCTTACCCCGACCATTTTTGGGTCGTTAGCTCAGTTGGTAGAGCAGTTGGCTTTTAACCAATTGGTCGTAGGTTCGAATCCTACACGACCCACCATTTTCGAGTCCGGTTCGCTGGATTTGGATCTTAAAAGGTTGGAACGCCATTAGCGTCCAGCCGTAAAAAAGGCGCCTTAATCGGTGCTTTTTTTTTACCGGGGTATAGCGCAGTCCGGTAGCGCGCCTGCTTTGGGAGCAGGATGTCAGGAGTTCGAATCCCCTTACCCCGACCATATTCAGAGAAAAGGGCACCTTGCAAAGGGTGCCCTTTTTTCGTTTCTGCAGCCCTGAATGTTTGCCTGCTACTATCGGGCAATAACCTGCAAGGGAGCTGCCCGCCGTGACCCTCAAAGCCTCCGTTTACATCGCCACCAGCCTCGATGGCTTCATTGCCCGTGCAAGCGGCGAGCTGGACTGGTTGATGGTTGCCACCACCTCCAGCGACGACCACGGCTACGCCGCCTACATGGCGAGCATCGATACCCTGGTCATGGGGCGCAATACCTTCGAAAAAGTCCTGACCTTTGGTGAGTGGCCCTATCCGCACAAACGGGTGGTGGTGTTGAGCAGTACCTTGCGTCAGGCGGATGCGGGGCCGCATGTCGAGGTGCATCCTGGGCCGCTGGCGCAGTTGATCGACCACCTGCAGGAGACCGGGGCCAAGAGCCTGTACCTCGATGGCGGCCAGGTCGTACAGAGTTTCTTGCGAGAAGGGCGGGTGGATGAACTGACCATCACCCGGATACCGGTATTGCTGGGCAGTGGCATTCCCCTGTTCGGCGCCTTGGCCAAGGATGTGCTGCTGCAGCACCTGCGCAGCACCACGTTTGAAAATGGCTTTGTGCAGAGCACGTATCGGGTACTCAGATAGCGCTTTTTATCCGTCAGCCCCAGCTTGTCCGGGTAGCTGCACACGCTTGCTAAAAGCAGGGGGCTGGTCTTTGCTTGCTCGAGTAAGGATGCGCTTTGTGGGGGCCTGTGGGGCCTCAGCATCCCGATTGCACTCATATCAGGATGCTCGCCATGACCAAGATCGGACCCCTGCTACGTAACGTATTAAGTCGTATCGAAAGCCCTTCCGCTGAGCTGCAAGGCCAGGCGCTGTGGTCGATAGCTGCTCATGTGGGAAGTGGCGAAAGCCCGGACAGAATACCCTTGGTAGTGAAGCTAACGACCAAGCGTCCTCGGCATGGTGAGGGGTGGGAGGAATACAAGCAGCGCTTTGATCACGAAGTATCAGCGGTCAATCAGGTCTTGAGTGGTGGGCAGGCCAAGCCGCTGTATCTGGCGGGGGCCATCGCGGGGGCATTCCGGCCTGAGCAAGTTGAAGGCATGGCGCAGCTCAACGAAATCGGCCTGATAGAGCTCGACCCCATCGTCAATCCCACATTGATGGATGACGCCTGTATCGACATTGGCCTGGATGGGTATCGCAATCAACACGGTCAACTGACGGGGGCGGGCGTAAGGGTTGCCGTATTGGATTCAGGCATCGACATTCAACACCCCTTCCTCAGTGTTACCGACTCTGTCTCGACGTGTGGTGAGGACTTTCTCATTCCCGGGTCTCACGGTACTCACTGTGCCGGCAGCATCGCCTCGCGGGACAGCCTCTATCGAGGTGTGGCACCGGATGTTGAGCTGCTGAACATCAAGGTCCTGCGTCATGACGGCAGTGGCCGACATACCTCCATTGTCCAGGGCATAGATGCTGCACTTGATCTCAAGGCCGACATCATTTCCATGAGCCTTGGCTTCAATCATCTGCCGGCCTGGTCAGATCGTGGGCATGGTTGGGCTTGTCCAGACGGGCGTTGCCCCTTGTGCACTGCCGTAGACAACGCCAGCACCTTTGGCGCCATTGTCTGTGTGGCAGCGGGTAACGAGCATGCCCGCGCCGATGCCCTGCGGCGTATGGGGTATGGTCACCTGATTGATACCGAGCTGGGTTGCCCTGGCCAAGCCAGGGGCGCCATCACCGTCGGCGCAATCTCCAAGAGAACCTTTTTACCCGCAGAATTCTCCAGTCGTGGCCCTTCTGCGTATGGCACAGAAAAGCCGGATTTGGTCGCGCCGGGCATCAACATCATGTCCACGACACCCGTGCCAAGGCAAACAGACGGTAGCTTGGAACCCACGCCAATGCGTGCAGATCTGTTTGGCAGAAAGAGTGGCACTTCGATGGCGACGCCTATCGTTGCTGGGGTGGCGGCCTTGTTGCTGCAGCAGCGCCGTAGTCAGAACCAGAGCGTAACGGTGTCGGCAATGCGCAAGGCGATCCTGGACGCAACGACGGCAATGGGCTTGCCGGTAAACGTCGTAGGCGTTGGTCGGGTCACGTTAAGCTAGGTGGGATAGGTGCTATTGTCCTGTGTAGTGATCACAGGACTGAGTGGTGGATCGCCATGGTCGAGACAAGAGAGATTGAAAAACTGCGCCAACTGGGTTTGACCGAGCAAACCTCTGCTGGGGTCGAAGCCGTGCGAGTGACCGCTCAATGTCGCCTGTCTGCGGCGGGTTACACCCGGGACAAATGGCGCTCGGCCTTACTCGACTGGGAATGTGGAATAGAGCAGCAACTGGCCTCTCATGGCGCGGAGCTGGTACCGGGTAGCTTGTCGGTGTCTGGGCAAACGGTTGAAGTGGTGGTTCCTATTGACCAGCTGTCGTCCGTTGTCGCCGAAATGGCCGATGCGGATGTAAGAATCGATATCGTAACGCCCCACCAAGTGGTGGAGCGCTAGCGTTTTTGCTTGCGGTAGCCGCTGCCGAGGCACGAGGCTGCGATCGACTGCAGAGCAGTCGCAACTCGGGCACCTCGTTGGGCTTGGCGAATTGCGGTGCCTGGTTTTACGGCCGTTTCACGCCCGATCGCAGCCTCGCGGCAGCGGCTACGAGGGGGCAGTCATTTTAATGGAGCTTCAAGCGCGGCTCTGTACCACGCCCAATCCGGCTCCCCAACATCAGCATCAACGTGCGGAAGGTGCCATACAGCGCCATCTGGTGCATGCGGTACAGCGACACGTAGAACATCCGCGCCAACCACCCCTCAAGCATCACGCTGCCGGTCAAATTGCCCATCAGGTTACCCACCGCCGAGAAACGCGACAGCGACACCAGTGAGCCATAGTCACGGTAGGCATAGGTCGGCAACGGCTTGCCTTCTAAGCGAGCCTTCAACGACTTGGCCAACATCGACGCTTGCTGGTGAGCCGCCTGGGCCCGCGGTGGCACGTTACGGTCGCTGCCCGGCTGCGGGCAGGCGGCGCAATCACCAAAGGCGAAGATATCGTCATCCAGGGTGGTTTGCAGGGTAGGGCGCACCACCAATTGGTTGATCCGGTTAGTCTCCAGCCCGTCGATGTCCTTGAGGAAACCCGGTGCACGAATACCCGCCGCCCAGACCTTGAGGCTCGCCGGAATCACATCCCCATTGCTGGTTTTAAGCTCAGTGGCCGTAACTTCGCTAACCGAAGCGTTGGTCATCACCGTGACCCCCAGTTTTTCCAGGGTTTGGTGCACAGGCACGCTGATCCGCTCAGGCAGCGCCGGCAGCACCCGCGGGCCCGCTTCGATCAGGGTAATGTGCATGTCCTTGGGCTGGATGCGATCCAGGCCATAGGCCGCCAGCTCGTGCGCCGCGTGATGCAACTCAGCGGCCAGCTCAACCCCGGTAGCACCGGCACCGACAATCGCCACGCTAATGGTTTCGTTGGCCTGGTCACCGGCATGGGCACGCAGGTAGTGGTTGAGCAGCTGCTGATGGAAGCGCTCAGCCTGCTTGCGGGTATCCAGGAACAGGCAGTTCTGCGCCGCGCCAAGGGTGCCGAAGTCATTGGTGTTGCTGCCAACCGCGATCACCAGCGTGTCATACGCCAGGGTACGTGCAGGCAGCAGCTCACGGCCCTCTTCGTCGAGGGTCGCGGCCAGCTGGATTTGCTTGCCCTCACGGTCCAGGCCACTCATGCGCCCGAGCTGGAACTGGAAGTGATTCCACTTGGCCTGGGCCACGTAGTTCAGTTCGTCTTCCGAGGAGTTCAGCGAGCCAGCGGCAACTTCGTGCAGCAATGGCTTCCAGATGTGCGTCAGGTTGGCGTCGACCAGGGTGATGCTGGCGCTGCCCTTCTTGCCCAGGGTTTTACCCAGGCGGGTCGCCAGTTCCAGGCCGCCGGCGCCGCCGCCGACAATCACGATACGGTGAGTCATGGAGATATCTCATAAGGTTTACGGAATTCGGGTCTCGAGTGGGCGGCCGCACAGGGCGGGCGGTTCGGGCGAGCGCAAGGCAGCTCATAGCACCAGGTTACTCAAGAGGCGGCTCAACAAGCCCAGGCCAATCGTCACCAGCACCACCATGCAAAGGAGCAGCCACGGCCGGAAAGGCTTGCGCTCGACTTGATGCTGGGGGGCTTGCAGGTATTGATCGACACGACGTTGGTCTTCGGGATTCAGGCGGCTGGTCATGAGGGCCTCGTCAGGTAGACGCTTGTGACTGAAAAGAAGCTACACGGTTCACTGTAGTAGTTTGCCCAGGGCTCAGCGCGCAGTCACAGCGCCGTCTTAATGACGAATGATTGCGCTTTGTATCACCGCCGCCGAATTTATGCCATTACGCGTTGGCAGGGGGCCAGCTCAAAGGCTGATGCCCACGTCGAAGACAATGCTGCGCCCCAGGTTGCCGCGCAGAAAATCCGGTGCGTCCGGGTGGGCAAACAGCACTCGGGCGAAGGTCGGCCCAACCAGTGACAGCGAGCGCCAGCCCTGGCGCAGGTATTCGGTGGGCGGTGGGAAGTGGCTGTTGAGGTCAAGCACTTCGCGCTTGAGGCTGGCGAAGGCGATGATGTCCAGTTCGCTCAGGTCGAGCCCGCGTTCCTGGTAGTTGTGGGATTTTTTGCGCAAGGTTGGCGCCAGGCGTTGCAGCAGCTCCTGGGCACTGATGCGCCGTGGCCGCGCCTCGCGGCGTACCAATTGGCTCAAGGAAAAGGCGCTGCGTCGGCGTTGCAACTCCTCGCGCCATTCATCATTGAGCCGACGGCCTTCGTCGAGAACGAAAAACACCTCGAAGGCCGCGTCACGAAACAGTACATCAGGCGGCTCCTGGCCAGCAGGGCTGAAGTCTTCGCTGCGGTAAGGAATGTTCAAGCCTTGCAGCAGGCGCTGGCAGACCCAACGCTCGCGTTCCCATTTACGGGCATTGGAAAGAAACGCATTGGCTTGTTCGGCCTGAATAGTGAGCAGGCGCAAGTAGTCTGAGTCGTCCATGGGGACAAGCTTAGCGTTCAATTGTGGCTTCATGAATAAAGTCGTTGGCGGCGCTGGTCACTGTCTGCAGGTGTAGACTGCCAGCACTTCCATCGTAGAAGGGCGCAGGTCCGTGATTGATGCTCAAGTGCTGTCTGACCACAGCCTGACCCTGGGCTGGGTCGGTTATGTCGTGCTGCTGGTGTGGGCGGTGGCGCGGACGCGCTGGGTTGAACTGTTCACCGACAGTCGCCGCCAGCACCTGCTGTTCGGCACGGTGTTCGCGTTGTTTGCCTTGTGGCTGGTCAGGCGCGACTTTGACAACGGCGTGTCTTACCACTTCATCGGTATGACGGCGGTGACCTTGCTGCTGGATTGGCCGCTGGCGATTGTTGGCGGTTTGCTGGCCCAGATCGGGCTCATATTGATGGGGCGCCAGGACCTCGCGGCCATGGGCGTCAACGGCCTGTTGTTCATCGGCCTGCCGGTGCTGGTCACCGAAGCCTGCGCCATTCTGGTCGAACGCGCGCAGCCGAAAAACCTCTTCGTTTACATCTTCTGTTCGGGATTTTTTGCCGCAGCCTTGGCGGCACTGCTGTGCCTGCTGATCGGACTGGGCCTGTTGTGGTACGACGGGCTGTTCGTCATGCCGGAGTGGATTGAAGACTTTATCGGCTACCTGTGGCTGATCATCTTCCCCGAAGCCTTCATCAACGGCATGGTGGTCAGCGCCCTGGTAGTGTTCTGCCCGGAGTGGCTGGAGACCTTCAACCGCACCCGCTATTTGCAGGCACCGTGGAAGGACGACGACTCCGGGCGCTGAGGATCAATGGTGGGCGCGTGGCTCGAGCTCGCCAGAGAACAGATCGTCTTCAGCATCCGGTGCTACCGGAATCTTGTGCTCTTCAGCGGCCCAGGCCCCCAGGTCGATCAACTTGCAGCGATCGGAACAGAACGGCCGAAACGCACTGGCTTCGGTCCATTCAACAGGGGCGCCACAGGTTGGGCATTCTACGGTCATGGGTTGGCTCATGCTTGGCCTCCTCGCAAAGTCAGGTAAAAGTGGTGCAGGCGGTCGACCTCCGAATGCAGCCAGCTCAGGTCGCGGTCATTGACCAGCACATCATGGGCATGGCGCAGGCGCTCTTCGCGGCTGGCCTGGGCCTTGAGAATGGCCTGGACCTGTTCCGGGCTGGTCTGGTCGCGCAGCAGCGTGCGCTGCACTTGCAGCTCGGTCGGGGCATCGATCACCAGCAGGCGTTGGGTGCGCTGAAACTGGCCGGATTCGACCATCAGCGGCGAAACGAACACCGCATACGGCGACTCCGCCTTGGCCAGGTAACTGAAAATCTCCTGACCGATCAGGGGGTGCAGCAGCCCCTCCAGCCAACGCCGTTGCTCCGGATCGGCAAAGATCAGCTCGCGTAGCGCCGCACGGTTCAGTTGCCCGTCCTCCTGCAGTACACCGGCGCCGAAGCGCTCAACGATACTGGCCAGGGCCGGACGCCCGGGTTCGACCACCCAGCGCGCGGCCTGATCGGCATCGACCAGGTGCACACCCAGTTCGACAAAGCGTTGCGCCGCAGCGCTTTTGCCACTGCCGATGCCGCCGGTGAGGCCGAGAATCCAGGGAGTGAAAGCAGCGGTGGTCATCACAATCCAGAGAATTTCAGGTAAGAAGTGGTTATTTGACCACCCCAGAGCAGAGCGATCCAGCCCGCGATGGCCAGATAAGGACCAAAGGGGATCGGCGTACTGGCCTTGAGGCCTTTAACCCGCAGCATAATCAGCCCGATCACCGCCCCCAGCACCGACGACAACAGCAGCGTCAGCGGCAGAACCTGCCAACCGCCCCAGGCGCCGATCAGCGCCAGCAACTTGAAGTCGCCGTAGCCCATGCCTTCCTTGCCGGTGATGAGCTTGAACAGCCAGAACATCGACCACAGGCTCAAATAGCCGACAACCGCGCCCCACAGCGCATCCTCAAGCGGCACCAGCAACCCGAAGGCATTGACGATAAGCCCCAGCCACAACAGCGGCAGCCCCAGCACATCGGGTAACAGCCGGTGCTCGATGTCGATCAGGCTCATGGCCAGCAGGCCCCAACTGAACAACAGCACGACGACCGTACTGCTGCTGGCCCCCAGTTGCCAGGCGACAAACACCGTCAGCGCTGCGCAGCCCAGTTCTACCAACGGATAGCGCACGCTGATGGCGCTGCGGCAACGGGAACAGCGCCCACGCAACAACAGGTAACTCACTACCGGGATGTTTTCCCAAGGGCGAATACGATGCCCGCACTGCGGGCACTGTGAAGCGGGCAGGCACAGGTTGTAACGCTCAGGCGTGGCTTCTTCGGGCAGGTCGAGCACCTCCCGCGCTTCCACCTGCCACTGGCGTTGCAGCATGATCGGCAAACGATGCACCAGCACGTTGAGAAAACTGCCGACGACCAGCCCCAGCAGCAGGGCAAAACCCAGGTACAGCAGCGGCTGGCTGGCCAGCGTATCCATCAGGTCCATGTTCAGATCACACTACCCAGCTGAAAGATTGGCAGGTACATGGCGATCACCAGGCTGCCCACCAGCAGCCCGAGAATCAACACAATCAAAGGTTCGAGCAGGCTGGCCAGGTTGTCCAGCAAGCGCTCGACGGCGCTTTCATAATGGCTGGCGACTCTGGCGAGCATAGCGTCCAGCGTCCCGCCTGTCTCACCGATGGCGCACATCTGTTGCATCAGCCGCGGAAACAGACCGCTGCTGGCGATCGCCAAGCTCAAGGACTGGCCACTGGCGAGGTCCTTGCGCAGGCGTAGCACCGCTTGCTCATACAACGGATTGCCACAGGCACCGGCCACCGGCCCCAGCGCCTCCACCAGCGGCACTCCGGCTGCAAACGACGTCGACAAGGTGCGGGCGAAGCGGGCGAGGGCGGCATTGCTCAGCAAGTCGCCAACAATCGGCAGCTTCAAGGCCAGGCCCAAACAGCGCAGCCGAAAAGCCGCCTGACGTCGATAGGCCTGGCGCAGGCTCCAGCCAACGCCGAGCAGGCACAGCAACAACCAACCGAAGTACTGCCTCAACCAATCGGACAAACCAATCACCCGCCGCGTAAAGGCCGGCAACTCAGCGCCAAAACCACTGAACATCGCCTGAAACTGCGGCACCACCTCGAGCAGCAACAAACTGGAAACGCCCAAACCGGTCAGCAGCACAATCAGTGGATACGTCATGGCCTTCTTCAACCGAGCACGCATGGCTTGGCGCTGCTCCTGCAGATTGGCGACCTGCTCCAGCACCGTTTCCAGACTGCCCGACTGTTCACCGGCCGCAATCAGGTTGCAGTACAGCGCATCGAAATAGCGCGGCTGCCTGCGCAAGGCATCGGCCAGAGTGCAGCCTGCGCCGATATCAGTTTTCAGCGCGCCAAGCAGGGTGGTCAGCGCCGAATTGCTGCTGCTCTGGGCAATCACCTCAAGCGCCTGCACCAGCGCCACGCCCGAGCAGATCAAACTCGCCAGTTGGCGGCTGAACTGGCTCAGCTCGCGAGTGCCCAGCGTACTCTGTCGGCGCCAGAGCCCCGCGTGTGCCCGCTCGATCCTGCCAGGGCGAATACCGCGCTTGCGTAACTCAGCGCGCAGCAGGGCAGGGCTGCGCCCGCGGCTTTCGCCACACACCAGCGCCCCTTGTGCAGAGGTCCCTTGCCAGCGGTAGCAATAGGTTTTTTCGGTCATCGCGACATCCTTGTGGCGTGGCCCGCACAAACCCCGAAACAGCTTCGTGGCTGGTGCAGCGAGCAGAGGTGCCCGCCGCTCACTAGAGTAGTCGAGCGAGCATGGCCGAATCACAGGCGCAGGGTGACAAAAGGTGTCTATTCGGGCCTACTGGCGCGCCTGTTCGCAGCCACACCAGGTGCGCTGCCGACACGAACCGATTTTGCGAGGGAGAACGTCCATGAAAGGGCAACGCGGCATTACCTTGATTGAACTGATGATCGTGGTTGCGATCATTGGCATCCTGGCGACCATCGCCTTACCCCTGTACACCAACCACCAGGTGCGAACCAAAGCGACCGCCGCGCTGGTTGAAATATCCGCGCTGAAAACCCCGTTCGACCTGCGCCTGAACGAAGGCAAAGACGTCACCGACGTCGCCGCCCTGGGAGGCCAGGCCAGCACCAGCAACTGCGCCATCACCGCCACCGGCACAGCGGCTACTGGCGTTGGCAGCATCGTCTGCACCCTGGCCGACGCCCCGGCCATCGCTCAGGGCAAAACCCTCACCCTGACCCGTTCGACCACGGGGTGGGCATGCACCAGCGACCTCAGCGAAGACCTCGCCCCAGCCGGTTGCAAGGCCGCCGAAAGTGCTGCTGCGCAGTGAGCAATAGCTGTTATTAAACAGTGAATTGCGTAAGCGATCCGGCAGTGGTAGCGTTGACGCCACGCCGGTGTAGCTCAGTCGGTAGAGCAGCGCACTCGTAACGCGAAGGTCGCAGGTTCGATTCCTGTCTCCGGCACCACATCCAGCTCCACTGCATTCCGCTGAATGCTTTGGAAGCCCTCTAAACCGGCCTTCTGGCCGGTTTTTTGTTTCCACGACCCTTCGTCGGGAACCAACAAAATCCCCAATAACCGGGGGTATTTTTGGGGTACAGCGTCTTTCCTGAATGGAGAACGTACCCCTATGCCACGCCTAGCCATTCCGCTCAGCGACCTCAAATGCCGCACGGCCAAACCGCGTGATCGCGCCTACAAACTGTTCGACGGCGGGGGTATGTACCTGTACGTCACGCCCTGTGGCTCGAAGACTTGGCGGCTGCGGTATTTCAAACCCAGTGGCAAGGAAGGCACGCTGATCATCGGCAAGTACCCCATCGTTTCGTTGGCCGTCGCGAGGACCAAGCGTGATGAGGCCAAGGCTTTGTTGCTCGACAACCTTGATCCGATGGAAGAAAAGCAGAAGGCCAAGATCGCTGCCCAGCGTGCGAGTCTTCTGTTTGAAACCGTCGCTTTGGAGTGGCACGTCGAAATGTCCCGGCGCTGGACTGAGGGCCATGCCAAGACGGTGCTGAGCAGGTTGCGCACCCATGTGTTTCCACTGATTGGTCAGCGGCCTATCGCTGAGCTCGACACCCATGATCTGCTTGAGGTCACCCAGCGAGTCAAAGATCGCGGCACGATGGATGTTGCGCTGCGTGTGCAGAACTACCTATCTACGATCATGCGGGGCGCTAAGCGAGCGCGACAGATCACTCAAAATCCGGCGCTCGATCTGGCTGGCTCGATTCAGGCGCCGCGTACCGTGCACCGTCCTGCGCTCTCGCTGAACCGCCTTCCTGAATTGTTGAGCCGAATCGACAACTACACCGGTCGCGAGCTGACCCGGCTCGCAGTGCTGCTGACGCTGCATGTATTCGTGCGCTCCAGCGAACTGCGCTTCGCGCGGTGGGATGAATTCGACCTGCAACGGGCGATGTGGGAGATCCCCGATACCCGTAAGCCGATTGAAGGTGTCCGCTATTCCACACGCGGGACCAAGATGAGTGGGGACATTCAGATAGTGCCGCTGTCGCCTCAAGTCATCGAAATCCTTGAACGGCTACGCAGCTTGAATCGGTTCTCTGAACTGGTGTTGCCCGGTGATCACAGGTACTGGAAACCCTTGTCGGAGAATACGGTTAACCAGGTGCTGCGCAATATGGGGTACGACACCACCAAGGACATCTGCGGGCATGGTTTCAGGACCATGGCTTGTAGTGCCTTGCTCGAATCAGGGCTGTGGACGGACGCGGCGATTGAGCGGCAGATGAGTCATCAGGAACGTAACCGCGTGCGCGCTGCGTACATCCATAAGGCCCAATTTTTGGAGCAGCGTCGGTTGATCATGGCTTGGTGGAGTAATTACATCGATGCCAACAGGTCGGGCCATGTCACTCCGCATGAGTTTGCCCATCCGGTAGGCGATAATGTCACAGCCTTGCCAAATGGCCATGGCGCATTCAATCGTGGGTGAGCCTGCAAGATCGGCGCTGGCTGCTCTTTCACGCGGGTCCATCCAAGCAGGGCTGCAAAGCCGCCCTGTTTGGATGGACCTCACTTTGAAGAGCTAAAAGCCACGATGTTGTCCAGGATTTACCACGGAATTCCACCGGTGGATAACCGCATTTCACGTCCTCAATAGCGCCGAATTTCGATCCTTGACCGGGTTTATCCACAGGCGTAGAACTGGCCGTGCAAGCGCTGTCGATGACAGCACCCCAGGTGACCCGAACCTTAAAGGTCACGCCGCTCTCGCGGTGGTTCTCCCCCCCAAATGGCGATTCGCGTCCGGCAGCTCGCCCGGTCACCTCCCCGGTGATGGATGCCTACTTCAGATCATGGTCCTCGTGCGCCAGGCAATACCTCCTACTTCGCTGCCCTGCAGCAACCTATCCGCTTGGCCGAATCTTGCGCCAACCTGCGCCCGTCTCTTTCACTGGAAAGAGACGGGCTCTCCTGACACTGCTGCAGCCCTCATCGCTCCTGGCTTTGCGGCTACTCCACTCGTGACAATCGGCGTGACAAACGCCGATGTCACCAGCAACAGCGCTGTAGATGATGGTGCCGCAGGCCAAGGAGGGACTGCACCTGACTGACAGTCAGGCATGCCCCGGTCATCGCATTGCTGCTTGCACCTGGCTCAGGATCTCGCGCAATGGTCTCGTCAGCCAATGCAGCCTCCACCCGCCCACCGGTAACGGTGCTCAGGAGGCCGGATCATGAGATGCCCTTGCTCCCGGACGTAAGGAGCCGCCAGTCCCGCGTTAGAGGACATCCCCACAGGTCGCAGGGGCCTTGATCCCTGATAACACTCAGCATTCTTGGCGGGATGACGTGGGGCGAGGGTCGGAGAACGGCAGATGAGGTGACCGATATGGCATTGATGGGTAGACGCGATGGTCGTAATTTCGACTACGGCAGGCAATTAAGCTACGCAGGGCCGCAGGCACTGAAAGACATGTTCGGCGGTGGCCACTACGGTACGGTCAAGGCGCACAGTGGTCGATGGCAGGCATTCGTGAAGTGGTGCCGCTCCGAAAAAGGGCCAGGTATCAATGATGCGCGGCGGATTGATCGGAAAGTGTTGGCCGACTACGCGGCATATCTGCGCGACGTGGTTGGGCGCGGTGACCTCGCCGTCAGCACCGCACAAAATCGGCTATCCAGCGTTAACAGGACCATGGCGGCGCTTCGCGGTGATCAGCATGTGAAACTTCCAAGTCCGAGTAAGGCGTTGGGTATGCAGCGGAGCGGAGTTCGCAACTCGGTGCCGCAAGGCCAAGACCGCGAACAGGTTAAACAGATCGTCGATGCGCTTTGCCGCCATCATCAGCTAAGGGCTGCCGCGATCATTCTGTTGGCGCGAACCACCGGTATGCGCTTGCGTGAGGCCATCTTGGCTGATCTGCCACGGCTGAGCCGTGAGGCTGAAGACCTAGGCAGGATCAACATTCAGGACGGCACCAAAGGTGGCCGCGCTGGAGCGTCGGCGCCACGTTGGATTGCGGTGGACGACCATATGCGAGGTGCACTTGAGTTTGCACTGCAAGTGTCGCCTGGGGGTAGCCGCAACCTGATTGCGCCACACGAAAGCTACCTGAATCTTCTGCGAGAAATCATTCGCCCTGCGCGGGAAATCCTGCATTCACACGATCTCAAAGGCTTCCATGAGCTACGGTCGGCGTACGCCTGTGAGCGCTATGAGCAAATCACACAGCACCACGCACCTATCAATGGCGGCCACTGTCACCAGTTAGAAAGGAACCTTGATCGTGAAGCCCGGAGGCAAATCAGCTACGAGCTGGGGCACGCTCGGATCGATGTGGTCGCTGCCTACATTGGAGGATGCACATGAGTAAACCATTCGATATGGAGTTGTTCTTGGCCGGCGTGCTGACCGGATCGCACGCAACGCGGTTACGCCATTTGCGGCAGGCGAGAATCATCCAAGCTGAAATCTCGGAATGCTGGCAGCGACAGACGCCTTGGGCTTGGCAGAAAAAGCATGTGGCTTGGTTTCTTGAGCATCGCCTAAATCGACGCAGCGATGCGACGCGGTACTACTATTTGCTGACCGTGCGGCTGCTCGCTTGTCGTTTACAGAAAACGTGGGTGTTCAACCTCTGAGCGAGGGTCTGATTTCGATGGGTACGACTGACAGCAATCCACACCCCATTGCTGCCATTCGCGAATGGTCAGCTTGCGACCATAACGAAAAAAAACCGCCAGAAGGCGGGTTTTTCGGGGGTTCCAGAGATTTTGAAAGCCTTCAATGGAACCTGAACTGGTGCGGAGACAGACGGACGGTTGTTGGCCGGGAGGGCCCGGTTTTCGTGGGGCTGGAATTTGGTGGATTTTTTGATGTACCTCATAGGGTATCTATAAACAAATCAGCTAGTTATGGCTTTCCGTGGAATCGAACTGGAAATTTTTGGGCTCCAATGAGAGCTACGACCACCCACTTTAATGCTAGGTAGGGAGCGGCATAAAAGCCCCATTGCTGCCCTTTGCGTTACGCAGCCGCGGCCGGCGAATAAGCCCTTGGACGCGCAATAAATCTCCGGCCGCGTCCAGCGCCAACCGGCCAAACCCGATCCATCTTCGCATATGCTGGGAGCCAACATTGCTGGCGATGTAAGGCAAAGCCTTGCCAGAACCTAACCGGTCGCCTCCAAATGCACCGCAAAAACCCGCCCGCCTGAGAACCCTCAACGCATCCTCGAAAACCTGATCCCACCTTCCACAAGGCTCCTCCGCAATCGGGAACCAGAAAAACCTGAACACGACGGATTCGCTTTGAATGCTGTTGTGGAAACCGTAGACCGACCGCGGCAATCCGATGACTAAGTCCAGACCGACTCCTCCCGGTTTGTATCTGACTGATGACAAGCTAGAACTGAGGGAGGTGCATCAATTGCATTGGTGAGGGCAGGAGGCTTAGTCAAGCATGCGCGGACTGATAATTTTGCACGAGTTCGTCAACGACAAGGCCGACCGGGAGTGAGGCGCCTGACCTGTATTTCCATCCATGCATTATTGAGGCAACGAACGCGCCGCTTACCTGATGCTCGCAGCGTTTTCCTGATCAGAACAGCGAGCCTTGGCGTTTCGAGCTGAATGTCTCCACGGGAATTTTGTACAAGGCGCTCATCCCGTTGCGGAAATCTTTGATGCCGCCGTAACTCGGATGGCGGATTGGAACGACTTCAACATCGAAGCGGCTTGCGTAGTTATAAGCATCTCCGCCAATGGCTACAACCCGGCGTACTCCCAACCATTTGATCAGCGTCTCGTTGAGTTGGTCGACCTTTTGTAGTTCATGTGCAGTGAATTTCCGGTTGGTGAATGGATTGCCAGGCTCATGGGGATGAAACGGGAATACGTTCCACAGCAGCGGCGGGAGGGTAAGTGCTCTGAGCACGGACCAGATCTCGGACGCAGTACGCTCGACCACCGCAGGGCCAACCGTTGCCTGCTTGAAAGTTGAACCGGGATAGCGCTCCATCATTTCGGGTAGGTGGAACTCATCGGTCAGTGCTAACCCGGTCCTACGCCCTCCTCGGTACCCGAGGTCTCGTCCCATCCAGATAGTGTCAACACCGATATCGGTCGCAGCTTTGAGGTAGCCACGAAGATTACGCCGGCGCGCGGCGACAGCATCGCTGCGATCATGGACAGGGCATTTGTCAGCGTAAGGATTGAACACGTTGTCTAGCTTCAGCTCTGACAGTGCATTCACAAAGGCGTTAGGGGTCATGGCTGCTCTTTAGTTTTAAGGGTTCAAGTTGCACTGTGGCTATGCGCCCGTTGACATGTACGGTACCGAACCAGTGTCTCTTCAACCTGCGAGAGTCCTGAAGTCAGGTTCGAGGGAGACTTTTCCCACTGACTGCTAGTACGTATCGGCCTAGGATCCTTCGACCATGCTCATGATCTGTTTTAGCACACTGCAATCCAGCGCGCCTGGCTAGGCGCCGGTACAACATTTTCGGCTCCAAAAATTGTTGATGATCCATACCGCGATGCCTTCCCTGACGATCAGCTCCGCCATCGTCCTCTTATTGCCGGACACACCGGATCTACGACCAACCGAGGAAGGCAACGTAGACCACAAGGAAGGCCTCGTGGAAGCGGTAGTCATCGATTGCGCTGGCTGGTCACTGAGGAGCATGACCCTTAGGTTGTACAAACCGTAGCCGTTTGACTGGAATGCATGGCCAACCGGGCGGGAATTGTTCATGATCACCGCACCTGAGATCAAACGCTTAGTGATAGACGGCTCCGACATCTGGTGAGCGGCTGAAAAATCCACCCCCCATTAACTGAGGGGGGGTTGTCATTCATCATTAGATCAGCGCCAGGAAGCCGGCCTGCCGAGATAGCCTCGCTTAGGAAATCCTTTTAGCCAGGCATCCACCTGAGCTCTGAACTCAGGAGAGAAATTGCACTGATAATTTCGCCCCGCCGGATAGAGGTCTTCGCCTGCGTGATTACGCAAATGTTCCGGGATTTGTAGTGCATTTGCCCCCCAGTAGACGAATTCGTCTCCAATCAAAACGTTGTCCGAGCTGGTGTCGCGTAGGAGGTTCGCATGGTTTAACTGGCCACCTTCAAAGCTGTGATGCGAGTCTTCCTGCAACCAGGACTCACCGTCGCGATGATAGATGTTGTCGCCAAAAGCCATGCTTTGGCTGGAATATAGATTTGGCCGCTTGATGCGGAAGGATTCATCCTCCCAGTACTCTTGGAAAGAAAGCTTCCGCGTGACACGCATTGCGAAGATGGCCCTTCCTTCCAGGTGCAGTGCGGTGCTGCCACAGCCGACAATGATGTCACCAACCTGGGCTGATTTTCTGATCTGTGGTTTGCATGTGCCCAGCGTGCAGATGCCGTGGAAGGGATTCGGTGCAAAGCCGTAATCCCTCACAAGCTTGTACGAGAACACTCTTGGTACATCGCTCATTGGCACTTGACCCGGTTAATCTTGCGCTCAGTGCTCGGATTGCCCTCCGCTCGTTCCCAAACCTGAGTCCCCTGGATAACGTCGCTCAGGCGTGTGCTGGCTATGGTTAAAACGGAGCTGGCATGGTCGTCAAATACTTGGGGCAACGACGCAACATTTTCGGCGATGGCCACAATGGTTTTGCCACAAGTCACTGCATGCCCTGCTGCCCCTTCAAGGCACTCGTAACCCTCCTCGGGAATCAGGAAAATACTGATCACTGCATTGTCAATACAGCTTTGAACCTCCTCCGACACGGGTTGCGCTGCTTGTGCGGCTTCGACTTCTTCCTGCTCGGCCGCGGCCATACAGACATTGAAACCATGCGCGTTCAATTGTTGACAGACTGCCTGGGCTTTCGGCTCAAGCCCTGTGGTAAAGACGATACATGCATTACCGCTATTCATGATCTGAGCTCCTCACTGATTTATGGCTGATGAAAGAGTTTTAGGGAATTAAGCACTCGGTGTCGTTCGAGACTGAGGGTCTTGCCAAATGCTATTCATCGTCGTCACTGCCTTCGCGAAAACTGATCGTGTGATTCTCGAAGTCAGCGATGACATAGCCTTTTCGTTTACCGACGAGCTGCCGGAAGATGCTGAAGCCGTCCAGAATTGCTTTTTCCCATTGCCACAAAGCACACCAGTCGACTTCATAGCCTTTGACGAAATCTTGAATGGACTTCAGCAGGTCATAGTCAACGCGATCGATGCCTTCGAACAGGCTGCAGCCTAGTCCGCGACCGAAGATAAATGTGGCCACGCCTTCTTCAATGAGAATTGCCCGAGCGCCGTCCTGATTTTCGTCAAGTTCGGGATCGCATTTGCGCTTCAGGTGTAGCAGCGCCCTAAGTACGGGAGACCACCCGAGGTGAACCGCGAAAGCCAAGTGGAAGACATCGTGGAAGCGGTAGTCATCGCGCTCCATTTTATTATCAGTCAGCCGGTCACCAATGATGATCTTGTTGCATTTCTGAATGACGTACTGCTTCTCTCCGGCGGTTTCTTCGGCGATGAAGAATTCCAGCCTTGAGGGGAATCGTTCGTTTTTGGGCATATCAACGTCGAAGCGCCGTGGGTAAGTAATCTGCGCAGGCCATCGGCTGAAGGTTTTCTTGACGTTTTCGAGCGCCGCCTCGCCTATGTCCACATTGGCTGAGTCTGCTGCGGCGACTAAGGCCCGGAAGATTTCCACCATATGAGCAGAAAGGTGGTCGCCATTGCGAGTTAATGAGCCAGCCTTGAAGTCGTTAAGCAGATCACCGACGCAGCCGGCCAAGGCGAGCACTTGAATACTGAACGTCTCTTCCGGAATGGGATGGCCTGCACGATTCTGCAACTCTGCGAACCCGAGGCTAGGGTCTGCCGGCTTCACTTTGTACCAATCAGTGAGGCCAAGAAAAGCCTTTTGAGCGATGGTCGAAAGGTCAAGCTGAGCGCGCGTTGCGAGCGTCGAAAAATACCACAGCGTGTCTCCCAGCTCCTCCATGATCGTCGCGTTGTAACGCTTGAATGCAGATTGATCGCGTTGTCGCTTTTTGAAGGCACTCAGCAGGCTACCAACCTCGCCGAACAGGCCTAGTACAGTCAGTTCCAGCCCTTTGTCAGGCAAGGTATCAGTCGTTTTCGCGATGTCCTGATAGGTGCTGATGCTCATCCAGCCATCATCACGAATCTCGGATGGCAGGATGACAAACTGTTCGGTTTTCCGGGATGGATCGAAACGATCTATCGACTGGGGTGAAACGTGGGCGTCCATGCAGCCTCCAGAGGATTCGATATCTCACATTCGACCGTCAGCGGTGCGAGGTCGATATGCCATCATCATGATGGATCCAATATGTGCAATACAAGGCCAGAATCGGGGAATCAGACAGAGCGTGTTACTTCTGACACATTCAGTAGCAAAGACGTTTTTACGCGTCTTAATTGACACAAATGACATCTGCGGTCATCCGCTGATGTCGGATGGAGCCCCCTCCCAGCGGGCGGTGAATTATGACTGGCGATGCATCTGGATCTGGAAACGGTTACCGAGGGATCCGTGGCCTGAAGCACGACGGTGCCTTGAGAAATGGACTCCAGACCGTATTCGTCGGACATGCCGCTAGGATACGCGTCGCTCAGTGCCGGAGCGGGCTTGCCCGACAACTTTTCGACCAGCGCCGGGCTGAGAGCTACCCCTTCAACTTCGAAGGACTTGGGCGAAGAGTGCATATCCTGCAGGCTAATCGACATCAGAATCGAACTGGGAGAATTTTGGCTCCAGTGAGGGCTACGATCACCCGCTTCAAATCCTAGATGGGGAACAACAGAAAACGTCCCAGAGCGGCCCTTCGTGTAAGGCCGATCAAGGCCAAAAGGAGACGCTTCCCGGAATCTGATTTTCCGGGGAGCTTCAATTAAGCATGATTTATTGACTGAAGTGCTTGCCTAACAACTAGTTCGCCATGGTTGCTTTCTGAGTTTGGCATGCGAATCCCCCAGGGGTAAGGGTTTTGCTTCTGGGCCTGCTGATATTGGTAGATTATTAATTCAGGCATGTTGCGCCCCGCATAACACGAGCCAAGCCTGATGGAGAGAATACTGGGTGCGGCTAGGATTAGGTGGACTCTCTTTGCGCCTTTGGCCTTTAGGGCGGCTATACAGTTCATGAAATCTTGCATGAGCCTTTGAATAGACGTTTCGCTGACAACTATGCCCGGGGCTGGACTATCTATTTTAAGCTCAACAATATTAGTTTCAGGGAAGGCAGTTTCTAGCTCTGGTCGATTAATGGGGTACGAGACCGAAAAAGCCAAAATCACGTCTTGATATACTGGCTCATAGTTTATAGGTAGAGAATCAGTTAGATCGACCCCCTCATCCGGCGACAGCCACTTGGATGTCTTTCTATTCCAGTCAAGCCAATGGATTTTGCTTTCCGCTGCTAGTAGGTTACCTGTGAGAAACAAGAGTGGAACAGGTGCTAGCCCTCCAGCATAGACGCTCAGATCCTCGCGATCTCTGCCATCTTTGAGTTGCTTGAGACGAATGGGGATTAGGTTTACGGCGCTTACAGCTTCATGCTTTTGTGCTGTTGTGCCTTGAATGAGCTGGCGTACATCAATGAATATGGATTCTCTCCGGCCGAGAGCCAGAGAGGGAATCGCGCTTTGAAGCGGGCTATCAGCGGTTTGACTCAGTCCGCGCAATTCTAGAGCTACTACTAGTTTTCTGCGCTGCTCCTGAAATGTAGTCCAGGTGAAATATATACCGACTGAAATTAGTAGTGCTCCAACACCTAAGCATGCGGCATTGACCCACCACTCTGCTTCAGTCGTATTTATTTCCCCTGTAATGTAGCTGCCATCAGCGGACTCTTTACGGAAAACCAATTTTGCAGCAAGCCATGGCCCGCCCAGCATCAAGGTGACTCCGGCGCTGAGAAGTAAACCTGCTGGAGTTCTTCGAAAATATAAGGTAAGAAGATCAAATATTCGATCCATCAATCTATCAGATTTCATGGTTTAAAATGCCCTAGAAGGTAGAGTGGCCGGCCAACTTGCGCATGCCAGCAACCGATAGTTTGCGTTCCTACAATCAGATAAAGGAGGCCATTGCAGTCAAATCTTCCATTTCTTAATACTCGCTCACAATCACTGAGATCGGTACCGGAAGGTGTTGGATTAGCCTCAGGATGAGTATGCCAAAGGCCTAACTGAGTACCTTTGCAATTTGTTTGCATATTCCAATATTCGGCTTCTCGTTGATGCCTCTCGCTTCTGAAAAAGCTTGTCCTAGAGCGCTGATCCCCTGGTCCAGGGACTGTAAGCTCCTCTGCCAATAAACCATTCGTCTCGCTATCAACAAAGCCTAGTATCAAGCCGCCTGCCTCTTTCGAGTAGATGCGCTTTTGCGACCATTTGGAAAGTTTCTTTATCACGTCCGGTGATAGAGATCCGCAGGCGCCCTCTTTGGCCTCCCATACGACGTGCCCACTAGTCAAACGCTGCAGCATGGACACCTCGGCTGGGCGTATTCGGATGGCGTGACGTCTGAGGCTATGCGTCGGGTGCGAAGGGCGTCGTACGTAGCTGACGACTGTATCCCTTCTGTCTTGGCGAGAACCGCCTCCCCCGCCCAGCGTGAGTAGAGAGGAACATCGGTTAGCACACGCTCAGCAGCGAGGGTCGCTGTCCGAGTCGCGTCTAGTGCGGAATAAGGTGTGAAAGCACCACAGCCTGTCAATTGGCGAGTTACTTTTTGGCCGGGAGCCATTAGGGAGGTGCGCATACTAGGGAGGGGGGTCTGCGTGTCCGGATCTATATATAAGCAGTCTAGACATCCTGGAGTGCCTGGGCGCATAGCAATTGCATGGCCGCCCAGGCCAGCTGCTTCAACACTTGTGGATACGATCAACGATGGCCACCGCTCCCTGAATGCTCTTCGAGCGATGGAGCGTTCGAGAGTCGAGTTACCGGTTGCAAGCACTATAGCGTCAACCCCGGCTAGCTCTCCATTAGCCAGCACTGCTTGGACATTGGTTGCTCTAACTTCGATCTGAATGCCAGGCATCCGCTCTTTCAGCAGGGTTGCTAGCTCATCAACCTTGAACTTGGAAATCGACTGCTTCCCAAGTACATGCCTACCCAGGTTGTCAGGACTGAATTTATCACTGTCCACGAGAGTGATTTTGCTAATCCCCGCTAGGGCAAGATGTTCGGCCACGCGGGACCCTATAGAGCCACAGCCGGCAACAATGACGTGGCGCATGTCTGGTGCTCCGCCTGTACGTTGGACCAAGTACTCATGATCCCGCCGCTGTAGGAGATACGTGGACCGCATCTTTGCTGGGCGCAGTCCCCAGTAGAGCAGTAATAGTGAGTGCCCAAAGCTGCTAGGTACACGCAGAACGACGCCCCGTTTTTTGGGCGCGACGGCAATAGCGTGCTGGGAGGGCGACAGTCTGCTTAGGAAGATGTCCCACCAGTCGTTTCCCCATTCGCTCATAAGCCCATCGATTTGATGGATGGTGACATCAAGGAGCCCTAAACGCTCTTGATGAGAGTCGGATAGCTGTGTTGTCCCTTGATTTACCCGGCATACCTTTGCCGTCATAGGGCCACTTCTACCCCTTCTCTTGAAGGCGACCTCGGCATAAAGGGGCTTGGTGGTATCGAGCTTCTCGTCAAGGATTACTGACGATGAGCCGTCATTGCGCAGATAACCTTCCAACTCATCGGCAAAGTTAAGCTGGCGCTCATCCTCAGCCATGGCTGAGGCGCGGGCGAGTAATCTGAATGCCTCTTGGAGTAACCATTCGAGTACCCCAGGCACATCCTCTGGATCGTACTCCAGACCTTCCCGATCACTTACGCATACATCGCCTGCGCTGCTGACGTGAGGCCATCCCCAAATTGGTGTTGGCCTGCGCCAATAGATTACAGGAAGCTCATCAACACTCCAGCCAGCTGTGACTAGTCGCAACGGCCATGTGCATCCGTCTCTATCAAGTATGATGTCCCATGCAGGCCCTTGAAGCTTTTGATCGAACGCAACGATTTCTGCGCCAAGCTCTCGTAGCGTTAGCTCAACCTTGGTGACAAAAGCCTTTTGGATCTCGCTCAAGCGGAACGACCAGAAGTGCTCACCCCCGCAGAGGCTTGCTTGGTAGTGTCGGACTTTTCTGGGACCGGGAAGTCTTCGCCAAATTTCTTACTCAGTATTTTGCATGCCTCATGGGTATCGGCCTGTGCATCCGCCTCGTTTAAGGCATCACGCAGCTCTTCAAGTCGGCTCTTGAGGTCAGTCATTTGGGTGTCTGTCATCCGCTCAAAGAGATCGCTGTGCGGCGCAACCGGAAGATTGACGTGCAGGCGCGAGCCCGTCCACCGGGCAAGCATTGCATCTACGAGGTCTCGCAGTGCAAGCAGGTCGATGGGCTTGCCATCGATGCTGTCATAGCGAGGTACGAACCAGTTGTAGGCCGCCACAGTCAGACCAATGCTCGGGGTGTTTTTGTGGCCGATTTTTTCATCTCGCCAACGCTTGAGCGCTCGGACACATCGGCGGAACTGGTCACGGTCGCTACCAGAGAACTGACTGGTAATCTTCTCTGTAAGCTCCCGGGCTTCGGACGGTTTCCACTCCCTGTCAGCTAGTGGAGTGCTTTCTCTGCACCAGGCGATTTGAGTTTGTCCGGTGGCGTTCGAGCAATAAACGGCAAGGTCGATGTGATGGAGGGGAGTTTCGTCTCTGTAATAGGTGACGGTCACACAGGGACGGCGAATGTTAACAGTGCGGTTGTGCCGCACTAATGCATCGCGAACGTACTTTTTCAAAACCAGAGGATCGGGATAGTCGCTAGGCGAACATTCAAAGAGGACGCCTACGTCCATATCCGGATTGCCATCCAGCGGATGGATACCGGTGTCCAGCGCATAGCTACCCTGAGTGAAGGTTCTGTAAGGAGGCGCATCCGCACTGATGTTTTTCTTCAGGTCGGAAAGTAGGGTATCTCTTCTGTCACGAAGGTCCTGGCTGCTGTCGTAGCCAAAAAGAATCGTCCGATGAAAGCTTTCAAACTGGGTTTGCGCGCGAGCCATGTGCTGTCCTCCTAGGGATTCCTCACACATGGAGGCATGATCTTTTGATTTCAATAGGCCATTACAGAATTTTCTATAGCCTTCAGGGCTAGCGAATCGCACATCTGCCTTGAAGCTGTTTAGCCAACGCCATCGTCATACGAGGCAATCAACCAGCGACTACGCATGGCCGTAGCTGCCTGTTGCCAAAGTCAACTATGGGTTGTGGATTCAACCGGTCGATGCAACACACTGGCTAAACCTGTCTGCCGGTGTTTCGTAGTTTAGTGTCTTCCGAGGACGTTCATTCAGCGCCCTCGCCACTGCATTGAGCTGGTCCTGCGTGTAGACCGAAATGTCGGTGCCCTTGGGAAAATACTGCCGTAGCAGGCCGTTGGTATTTTCGTTTGACCCACGCTGCCAAGGATTTTGAGGGTCACAGAAATAGACCTTTATGTCGGTCGCCAATGTGAAACGCTTATGGGCGGCCATCTCTTTGCCCCTGTCCCAGGTCAGTGACCTGTAAAGCTCCTGGGGCAGCAGACGAGCGTTTTCGATGAGCGCGTTGATCACCGACTCGGTGTCCTTGCTGGCAACTTTCACCAGCATCACATAGCGGGTATGGCGCTCGACAAGCGTGGCGATTTGACTGTTCTTGCTGCCGAACAACAGATCACCTTCCCAGTGGCCGGGTACTGCTCGATCTTCAACCGTAGCTGGACGCTCACTGATTGAGACCGTATCGCTAATCTTGCCGTGGTTCTCATTCTTCTGCGTGTGATGGCGCGAACGGCGCATTGCACGGGTGCGCCGCAAGTGCTCTAGCAATTCCTTCTTCAGGGCTCCACGGGCTTGAATGAAGAGGGTTCGATAGATCGTTTCGTGTGACACCTGAGAGCTCGCATCATCTGGAAATTCGCGCTTTAACCATCCGGCAATTTGCTCCGGCGACCACTGCAATTGGAGCTTGCTTGCTACGATCTGCGCCGCTGTTGGGTTCTTAGCCAGTTTACAGATCTTGGGGCGACATGCTCGGCTCCAGGCAGCTTGCTCGGCCTGACTTGCTCGATAGCTTCCAAGACCGCCGTTGCGCTTGATCTCGCGGCTGATAGTAGAAGGTGCTCGCCCGAGTAGTGATGCCACCGAACGGATCGATTTCCCTGCCACTACAGCACGTGAAATCTCCTCGCGCTCTGCCAATGACAACGCCAATCGTGAGCGATGACGCACAGGAGGCTGGATGCCTCCGGTCTCCGCCAGAATGCGCTGTATCGATGAGTGATTACGGTCAAACAACTGCGCGATCTGCTGGAGAGAGTCTCCCTTTCGCCAGTGCTCCCACATCAGCGCTTTCTGGGTTTCGGTGTAATAGATCCGAGGCCTTTGCTTCATCTGCAACACTCCTCCTGCTTACACAGAATCTAGTGTGTTGCATCGACCGGTTGAATCCACAGCCGTTTGTTGACGTTCACCGTTGGCAGTGGGCTGCAGGCCAAAACGTGGAGTCACCTGCGTCACGCCAGTAGTTCGGGGGCAAAGTAGTCCTTAGCATCCTGCTATGGCTATTTTATCTTCGGGCACTAAGTGCAGGCACCAATAGCAGTGCGCCAATGATTCCGTCGCGCATGACCTTACCGAGCCGGCCGGCATTTGAATATACATCCTTTATGGTTTTGACGTAGGAGCAATTGGCTAGATGCTCTTCGATGGTCTCAATATGCTTGTGTGCGATGAAGGCAATGGCGAAATAAGTAAATGTCATCGGCACTAACATTAATCCGGCAATCAAAGCTATTGAGATACTTGTCTCATTGTTACCTCGCCAAAACGAAAAGCGCCGAATTGTTCAGACCAACGCCAATCATCAACCTGCCTTACTATCACCTGCTGAACACCCCACCACCATCCCATGCGCCACATCCTCAACCAGCGCCTTGGCCATTCCGCTCAGGTAATGTGCCGCGCAGAGCATCGCCTCATCCTGTTCGAACATCACATGCAGGGTCAATTTGTTCACATAAGCCATAAGCATCGTCGCTTGCTCCAAAACAAAATCCGCACTGTGCCCTGGTTCAACCCGGAACAGATTTTCGGAACAGGTCCCGCTCAGGCTTGCGCCGAACACGCCCACCCCTGTTGTTTTGAGATCTGCAATGCGGCCTTCAATCGATTCCTCGTTCATCCCTACCTCTCCTGGCATGTACTACGTTGCAAGCGGCCAGCCTTGCCTGAGCAACGCTGGCGCTTATCCACAGATACCTCAGTGCTTCATCTGCACCTTGCTCAACGCCACTTCAACCAAACTGCGGGCATTGTCGATTTCATGCATGGTGGCCAAGGTCAAAACCTGGCCTGGAGGGTTGGGGTGGAGTAGTACCGTCTGCTGAGCGACAGTCAGTGCGCAGACCAGGTATTCGGATATTTGGACGAGGATGTCTTCGAGGGAATGGTTACTGTGATGCGGGGGATCAGGAACGATCTTCAACATGGTGCCTCCCGGTGAGTGGAGCCGCCACGAATCTGCTGTCAAACAAATGGGTGGCAACTGTACGCGGGTTGACAGACCGAACACCGGAGAACTCGGCGCACACGAAGGTGCCCCACGTACAATCGCCATAAAGACTTGCACATGTCCACGGTGTAGGCGGCCTGTCAAAACCGGTCGTTGAAATAGGCAACGACCGAGTGAGACTAGAACCCCAGCGGGACCACTGCAATGGCTTAAGCGCGGCGAAAGTATGATTCGGAAATGGACTACAGGGAATCAGGAAATTCTGAAGATTCGATGCCTTGAAGCACCTCTTCGGTGGCTCCCTGTTACAAAACCACCGTCACGCGCGCCTTGCTCACTTGCAAGGCATATGTTCTAGAGATAACGTCAACGTCATGACCAAGCTCTGCATTCAATCAACCACCAACACCGCGACCGCCCGAGGCGGGTCGTGTGAGGTGTCGTGAGCTAGAAAGTCCGCGAACCCCAAAGACCCGCCAGCAATGGACAGGGTCTTTTTTTTGCCCCTGATTCGCTGGCTAGCACGTAAGGAAACGCTCCATGCACGCACTCTTGATTCTCGACATGCAGGTCGGCCTTGTTCACGGCCCGGAAAAGCCTTGGCGTAGCGAGGCGCTGCTCAGCACGTTGAATGCTCTGATGGGCAAGGCCAGAAAGGCAGGGGCCCCCATCTTTCTCGCCCGTCACATAGGCCCGGCGGGCTCGCCTATCGAGCCGGGTAGCCCGCTTACGGAGCTGGTGCAGGAACTGCAGCTTCAGGGCGATGAGGTGATCTTTGAAAAGAGTCGCCCCAATGCCTTTGCCATGACTGACCTCGCCACTCAATTACGTGAGCGTGGTTGCGACGGCGTGGTAATTGCCGGCATGAAGACTCAATACTGTGTCGACAGCACCTGCCGCGCAGCGCGCGATCTTGGCTTCGATGCTGTGTTGGTTGCCGATGGGCATACCTGCGCTGATACCCCGGAACTCAGTGCGCAGGCGATTATTGCTCACCATAATGCGACCTTGGCGGGGCCATTCTGTCGATTGGTTCACGCTGAGGACTGGAGCTTTTAACGCTATTACCTGTTCGATCCTGGGGCAGGGTCGAACAGGTCGACTTGGCCTTTAAGTCCATCAAGGCGGAACCTACCCCTTGGCCCTGACAATCTGGCCCTACAGAAATGGGCCCGAGCCCGAACCGGCTTGTTCGTTACGGATTGTCAGGTTCATCGTGCTTTTCTCTTTGATGTCCGATGAGGTCAGTCGACGCTTTTGCTTAACTCGAGCAGCATGGTCACATAGCGAACACCATGGCGCTCGAAACGCTCTGCGCTGACGCTAAAGCCAAACTTTTCATAGAAACCCGTGGCCGTTTCTCTGGCGGACAGCGTAATCGCCGTCGCATCGGCCTTTTGCGTTTCGCTGATGGCATGGCTCAGTAACGCGCTGCCCAGGCCTTGGCCTTGAAACTCAGCAGCAGTGGCGAATTTTCGGATCTGGTACAGGCCCTCGCCCAAGGCAAATACCGACAGGCAGCACAGCAGTTGGTTGCCGAGGGTAACCGCATAATGTTCGGCCTGTTCATCCCCAGGCACATAGCTGTGCTTCAGCGGGAAGTCCGGCCACAGTACCTGCTGCCTGAGGGGCAAGCACTGCTTATGGTCAATTCTGACAATCTCAACATTCATCATTTGCGCCTACATCGCCCACGTTCCAATCAGCCGATTCGCAGCGTAGTGGAGCCTGTACGGCTGCGCTATCAACCCCGTCATTCTAAACTGCCACCTTCGGCGACCACTGGTTACAATTGCGCTCCCTACCGTGGTGACCCTACCCAGGCACGCACCATCATAGGTTCTCACCGCAACCTGCTCCGAATCAGGCGCTGCGCTAAATACGAAGGGCACAATAAGCCCTCATTTCTTGCTGGGGCGATGGATGAAACAAGGGCGAATTTGGGCACTCTTGCTGCTATTGGTGGGTTTGACGGGCTGTGCTACCGCGCCACCCAGGGACCAGAACAATCTCTGCAATATCTTCCGTGAGTACCCTGACTGGTACGAAGATTCGTTAGAGATGCAGGAAAAGTACGGCACGCCGCAAAACGTGGCGATGGCGATCATGAAGCAGGAAAGCAGTTTTGTGCACGATGCGCTGCCGCCGCGTGACTACCTGCTGTGGGTGATTCCATGGGGGCGGGTCAGTTCGGCCTATGGCTATGCGCAAGCCCAGGACCCGGTCTGGGGTGAGTACAAGAGTGGCACGGGCAATGGCGGCTCGCGGGACAACTTCGACGACGCTGTCATGTTCATCGGTTGGTACACCGACGGTACTCAACGCCAGTTGGGCATCTCCAAGTGGGACACCTACAACCAGTACCTGGCGTACCACGAAGGGCGCGGCGGTTTTAGCCGCGGCACTTACCGCAGCAAGCCCTGGCTGATGCAGGTGGCGCGCAAGGTGGAGCAGCAGGCAAGAAATTACGGTGCGCAGCTTAAGCAGTGCCGTGCAGAGCTGGAGGAAGATACCGGCTGGTTCTGATGAGTCATATCCGACCTCGCGCCTGTCATCAATTGCCAAACCGCTGACGCTCAATGAAAAGCAGTGAATCTGCAGGTGACGATACTGAAGGGCTCTACAAAAACTGACAGGGCGCTGTCAGTTGCCTTTCAGGAACGCCATCACAGGGAGCGCAGCATGAAGTTCAGGTTTATAGGCACCAGCAACCTTGGCCGTCGACGTGTTCTGCGCGATGCCTTCGCCCTGGCAGTGGTGGCCTCGCCGCTGGCAAGTCTGGTAAAGGCGGCGGACGAGAACGTCGAAGAGGTGACCTTCGCCGCTGGCCCACGGCCGCTGGTGCAATACCCACAGAAGCGCCCGTTGACCTTGGTGACCACCCGCCCGCCGCATCTGGAAACGCCGTTCTCGGTGTTCAACGAAGGGCCAATCACGCCGAATGACGCATTTTTTGTTCGTTACCATCTGGCCAACTTTCCTACCAGCATCGACCCGGACAGTTACCGGCTGACGGTCAAAGGTTCGGTCAACACATCACTGTCTCTGTCCCTGGCGGAGCTTAAAGCCCTCGCCGAGCCAATCGAGGTGGTGGCGGTAAATCAGTGTTCGGGCAACAGCCGTGGTTTCTCGATGCCTCGGGTGTTTGGTGCGCAGTTGGGCAATGGCTCAATGGGCAATGCACGCTGGGTAGGGGTGTCGGTCAAGACGATTCTGGAAAAGGCCGGGGTTAACGCCGAGGCCAAGCAGGTGACCTTTCGCGGGCTCGACAAGCCGGTGCTGGCGAGCACGCCGGAGTTCATCAAGGCGCTGGACATCAGCCATGCCATGGACGGTGAGCCGATGATTGCCTGGTCGATGAACGGCACTGACCTGCCATTTCTCAACGGTTACCCGATCCGTTTGGTGGTGCCCGGCTATTTCGGCACCTACTGGATCAAGCACCTGAGCGAGATCGAAGTGCTGGACCACACCTTTGACGGTTTCTTCATGGCCAAGGGGTATCAGGTGCCGGACAACGAGTGCTTCTGTGTCGCACCTGGGACCACGGCGGCGAAAACACGGCCGATTTCCAAGTTGCCGGTGCGCAGTTTCATCACCAGCGTTAAACAGGGTCAGGTGTTGCCGCTGAACAAGAGCGTGTTGCTTAAGGGCATCGCGTTCGACGGGGGTGTTGGCGTCAACAAGGTGCAGGTGTCGATTGACGGTGGTCAGCGTTGGCAAGACGCCACGCTTGGCGAGGACCTTGGGCGTTTCTCGTTCCGGGAGTGGACGCTGCCGATCACCTTTACCCACAACGGCGCCACGCAACTGATGGTGCGCGCCAGTAACAGTGCGGGCGAAACCCAGCCGCTGCGCGCCGACTGGAACCCCGGCGGCTACCGCCGTCACGTCGTTGAAACCACCCACGTGACCGTCGCCTGAGGAGGCCTGTATGACCCGCATGACGATGCTGCTGTGTGCATTTCAGCTGACCTGGATGGCCAGTGTGGAGGCTGCGCCCCTTACGATCACCTTGCCGCCGGAAACGGCGGCGTTCGAAGCCAATGACCTGCCAGGTTACGCGTTGGCCCAGCAAAAATGCTCCACCTGCCATTCTGCCGACTACATCAACTTCCAACCGCCGGGCATGAGCCTGGCGCAGTGGACAGCCGAAGCGGGCAAGATGCAGAAGGTGTATGGCGCGCCGATCAGCGATCAGGATGTGAGCGTGATCGGCGCCTACCTGGCGGTGACCTATGGCAGTGCCAAGGCCAGTGATGCTGATGTGCAGGCCGCTTCGTTCCCGCCAAAGGCGCAGGCCTCGGCGGCGCCTGCTGCAAAGGTCGATGCCATGGCCTTGCTGCAGAACAATGCCTGTCTGTCGTGTCACACGATTGAGCAAAAAGTGGTGGGCCCGGCGTATCGCGACGTGGCGGCCAAGTACGCCAGTGATTCCCAGGCATTGGCCAAGGTGACGGCGAGCATTCGGCAGGGTGGCAGCGGTAAATGGGGGGCTGTGCCGATGCCACCGTTTACCCAGCTAAGCGCGGAAGATCTGCAGGCGATGGCCACGTTCATCTTGCAGCTGTAGCCGCTGCCGAGGTACGAGGCTGCGATCGGCTGCAGGGCAGTCGTAACTCAGGCGCCGCGTTGGCCCTGACGATTCGCTGCGATCAGGTTTTGCGGCCGCTTCACGCCCGATCGCAGCCTCACGGCAGCGGCTACAACACTATCAGGCCCCGCCCCGAAAGCATGACACTCCCCAGGCTGTCAGCTTGATCGGTAGATGGTAGTGCTGGGCGGTATCGGCCACACCAAAGCGGTACACCAGTTCATCCAGAAACGGCACGGCCGGCAGCGTCAGCCCTTGGGCACGATAAAAATCGGCCACCTGCAGGCTCACTTCATACACGCCGACCGCACACTGCGCTTTGCATTCGTCCAACTCCGGCAGCAGGCCATTGCCACCAATGCGGCCCTGGCAGATCAACTGCCGCTGGCCTGCCTCCAGACGTTCCAGGCGTACCTCCAGGCCTTCGGCAACCCGGCCGCTGGCGACGTCGACGATGTGGATGGAAATCCCGCCGTTCATGACCAGAAGCCTTTGTGCGATTCGGCCGCTTCGTCTTCCAGCAGCGGGCCTACCACGTTGATTGTGCGCTGGCCTTTGGCGAAAACTTCACGGCAGGGCAGGGAGAAGGTCGGGTTCTCCGGATGGTCGCCAGTCAGGCCCAGCAGCGCATGCTCCGACAAGGCATAGACCACGCGGCCAATGCCGGTCCAGTACACCGCGCCAGCGCACATGCAGCACGGCTCGGCACTGGTGTACAGGGTGCAGTCGGCCAGCTCTTGTGGTGAAAGTTTTTTGGCCGCCAGTGCTGCAGCCGCCAGTTCCGCATGCTGGGTTGGGTCGCCTTCAGGGGGCATGGAGTTGTTCCCGGCTTCGGCAATCACATTGCCGTCGCGGTCGGCGACCAAGGCCGCAAAAGGGTGACGGCCGCGCTCGCGGGCAGCGGTGGACAGGGTAATGCTGCGGCGCAGCAACAGCAGGTCGAGCTCGGAAACGCCTGCGGGGATGAGCTGATTGAGGTTGGTCATCGGTAACTCCTTGGCAGTCTAAAGGGGTCTATCAGTCCGTCACTTCCACGGCATCGGCGCTGACGTCGGCGGTGGATTTCTTGTCGTTGTTGAGCAGTACGTTGAGCACGATGGCGGTGATCGCACCGAGGAAGATGCCGCTCTCAAGGATCAGCTTGAGCGTGCCGTTGGCGTGTTCGAACAGGGCAGGGAAGGACATCGGCAGCACGCCGACGCTCACCGAAACCGCGACGATGATGCCGTTGCGGGTGCCTTCGAACTGCACGCGCGACAACTCTTGAATACCGGCGACGGTGGTCATGCCGAACATGACGATTGCGCAACCGCCGAGCACCGGGGTAGGGACGGCGGCAATCAGGGCGCCGAGTTTGGGGAACAAGCCCATCAGCACCATGATCGCGCCGGCCGCGGCGACCACGAAGCGGCTCTTGACGTTGGAGAGCGCGATCAAACCTGTGTTCTGGGTAAAGGCGTTGTAGGGAAAGCTGTTGAACAAGCCGCCGAGCATGGTCGACAGGCCATCGGCGCGGAAGGCATTGCCCAGCGTCTGTTGGGTGGTCGGCTTGCCGGTCAGCTTGCCGATGGCCAGGCAGTTGCCGGTGGTCTCGGCCATGATCACCAGCATTGCCAGGGTCATGATCAAGATGGGCATTAACGAGAACTCGGGCGCGCCAAAGGCCATCGGCGGGCTCAGTTCGAACCAGGCTGCATCGCCTACTCGGCTGAAGTTGGTCATGCCGAAAGCGGCGGCGATCAAGCTGCCGGCGAACAAACCGATGAGCACGCTGAGGTTGCCGATAAAGCCGGAAAACTTGGCGTAGATCACCAGGGTGATGGCCACGGTTACCAGGCCCAGCAGCAAGTTGGCGGGGTTGCCGAAGTCCTCGGCGCCAGGGTTACCGCCCCCCAGCCAAATTGCCGCGGCGGGCATCAACGAGATACCGATGATGGTGATCAGGCTGCCGATCACCACGGGTGGGAAGAAGCGCAGCAGGCGACTGAAGATCGGCGCCAGGGCAATGGTGATAAAGCCTGCGGCGATCACCGCCCCGAAGATCTGACTGAGGCCGAACTCCTTGCCGATCATGATCATTGGCGCCAGTGCGATGAACGAACAGCCCTGGATCATCGGCAGGCGCGCGCCGAACTTCCAGAAGCCGATGGTCTGAATCAGCGTCGCGATACCGGAGGTCAACAGGTTGGCATTGATCAGCAGAATCACCTGCGCCGAGCTCAGCCCCAAGGCACTGCCGAGAATCAACGGTACTGCCACCGCGCCGGCGTACATCACCAGCACATGTTGTAGACCAAAGGTGAACAACTGGCGCAGGGGCAAGACTTCGTCCACTGGATGAACCCGATTTGTGCTCATGTCCTATGTCTCCTGAGGGTGCAGCTTTATTGTTGTTGGGGCGTGCGGGCAGGAACTACTGACGTCGTGGCTATAGTTGAACGCCGAGGGCGATGAGACAAGTTAGTAACCATCGACTGGGTCGATGGAAGAGGCCCTTGCATAAGGACTTGGCCAACGGCAGGATCACCGGGGCGGCAGGCATTTTCACTTTCGGCTTAAGGAGCGGGCACTTTGCGCTTTTCACTGGACCAGTTGCTGATGTTTGTCGAGGCGGTAAAAAGCGGTTCGTTCTCAGCTGCCGGGCGCAAGTTGGGCAAGACGCAGTCAACGATCAGTGCCGCCATTGCCAACCTGGAAGCCGACCTTGGCGTCGAACTGTTCGACCGGGCCAGCCGCAGTCCGACGCTGACCGCCAGTGGCTACAAGATGTTGGTGCAGGCCGAGGCTATTCTTGAGCGCTGCCTGACGCTGGAGGCGCATGCGGATTGTTTGTCTGACAGCGTCGAGCCCAGCCTGACCTTGGCGATTGAAACGCCCTTTGGCCCCCTCATGCCGGTACTCAAAGCGTTTGAGCAGACCTTTCCCTATGTGGACTTGATCGTCCGTCACCCGGTTCATGGTGACGTTAGCGAATTGGTGGCCAGGGGTGAGGCAGTGCTGGGGGTGGCGTTCTCCCAGCCTGGATACTCCAAGGAACTGGCGTTTCAGCAGTTGGGCAAGCTGATCATGCTGCACGTCTGCCACGCCAGGCACCCGCTGGCGCAGAAAGCCCAGGTGACCTTTGACGACCTGCATGTGCATCGACGCTTGGCCTTCAGCGCGCATGCCAGTAAGTTGCCCAGCAGTGAATACCTGCGTTCGACCCAGACCTGGCAGGCGGAAAGCTACCTGGCGTTACTGGAAATGGTCCGTGCTGGTCTTGGCTGGGCCACCTTGCCTCAACAGTTGATTCAGAATGAACTGGCCCGAGGGGAGTTGGTGGAGCTGCAATTGTCGGCTTATCCGTTTACCGATTGGCACGTTGGTGTCGACTTGCTATGGACCCGGCAACGTCCGCTGGACAAAGCGCAGCGCTGGCTGAAGGAACGGTTGCAGGGCAACAAGGTGTTTGAGCTGGATCGCAATGGGCAGGCGACGACGCTTTGAACCCACCTGGTAGCCGCTGCCGCCAGGCTGCGATCGGCTGCGCAGCAGTCGTCATCTGCTACCGAGATGGGGCGGAACGGCGGCCGCTTCGCGCCCGATCGCAGCCTGGCGGCAGCGGCTACGGTTGGTGTGGCAGTCTGTGAGCTACCACCCAAACACCTCACACGCATTATGCGTACTCACCTCAGCCAACCGTTCCACCTCGATCCCGATCACCTGCGCCAGCGCCTGGGCAATCTGCGGCAGATGCTCAGGGCTGTTACGCACCCCCGCAAACATCGCCGGGGCCATGTCCGGGGCATCGGTTTCCAGCACCAGGCTGTCCAATGGCAACTGCGGCAGCACTTTGTGCAAACGCAGTGCCTGTGGCCAGGTGGCCGCACCGCCAAGGCCCAGCTTGAAACCGAGCTTGTGGTACTCGCGGGCTTCTTCATAGCTGCCCGCGAACGCATGGATGATGCCGCCGCGTTGCAGTTTGAAGCGTTTGAGTGTGGCAATCACCGCCGCATGGCTGCGCCGCACGTGCAGCAGGGCAGGCAGGTTGAAGTCGACGGCCAGTTGCAGTTGCGCTTCGAACAGCTGTTGCTGGCGCTCGCGGTCGAGCTCGGGCAGGTAGTAGTCCAGGCCAAATTCACCCACAGCGCACAACTGGCGTTCGCCGCGCAGGCGGCTCAACCAGTCACCCAGTTCCCGCACATGCTCCGCGCGATGCTGATCGAGGTAAACCGGGTGCAGGCCGAATGCGGCGTACAACTGCGGATCGCTGCACACCAAATCCCACACCCGCTGCCAGTTGTCCTGACACACGCCCAACACCACCATGCGTTCGACACCCGCAGCCCGTGCGTTGGCCAGCAAGGCCGAGCGGTCGGGGTCGAAATCTGGAAAGTCCAGATGGGTGTGGGTATCGATCAGGCGCATGTTCAGGCCTTGCTGATCCGCTGTTTGAAGGTTCGACCTACGGCATGTACACCGGGTTCGTAGTGCTTTTCTTCAACGGCAGCCAGGGCCAGCTTCAAGGCGGTTTCGGCCATCACCCCATGCTGCTGGGCCATGGCGTTGACCGGCAGCGGCAGGAAGTCGAGCAACTGGTTGTCTCCAAAGGTGCCCAGGCGCAGGCTGCGTGAGTCGGCCGGGCGCGCCTGGAGCACATCGAACACCCCTTGCAACAGCACATACGAGGTGGTGACCAAGGCATCAGGCAGGCCACCGATGTCGGCGATCAGTTCGTTCATCAGGCGCTGGCCGCATTCGCGACTGAAGGCTTCGCCCTGGTAGCGGCTGATCTTGCCGCTGAACCCTTGCAAGGCTTCGTCGAAACCACCGGCACGGGCCTGGCTGACGCTCAGCTCCGGGCGCGCACCGATCAGGGCGATGTGCTGGGGCGCGCTGTCGAGCAGGCTGCGGGTCAGCTGCAGGCTGGCGTTGCGGTCGTCGCTGACCACTGAGCAGAAATGCGCCGGGTCCAGGCTACGGTCGATGGCGATGACCGGTAGGCCTTTGGCTTGCAACTGGCGATAGCTGTCATCACCGGCCGGCAAGCAACTGGCGACAAACAGCGCATCGCAACGGCGGGCGCGAAACAGCTGTTGCAGCTGGCGCTCGCTCTCGGGCTGGTCGTCGCTGCTGGCAATCAGCAGTTGGTAGCCTTTGGCCCGGGCGCCTTGTTCCAGTTGTTTGGCGATGCGTGCGTAGCTGGGGTTTTCCAGGTCCGGGAGAATGAACCCCAGGGTCTTGGTGTGTCGGCTACGCAGGCCGGCGGCCTGCGGGTTGGGGGTGAAGCCATGGGCTTCGACCACCGCACGCACACGTTCCACCGTGCTGCTGCTGATGCGTTGCTGTTCGGCCTTGCCATTGATGACATAGCTGGCAGTGGTCACGGACACACCGGCCAGACGGGCGATATCGCTGAGTTTCACCGCAAATTCCTTGTTATACCGCGGCTGCTTGCGCAGCCTGACCGGGAATTGTCGCCGATCCAGGGATCAAGGCGCAGACGACCATTGTCGCAATTGTCCGACAAGATGGGGCTTCATTGATCGAAGATTATCGAGTAACGTGCTCACAATTCCAGATTAATCGTTTCAGCAGGCGACTTTTCTGCCCTACCAACGCCTGCCGAGGGCTGCTAGCAACTGGCCCTATGTTGAAAAATTCACAACAATACCTCAGCACCCGCCTGGTGCTGCAAAGGAGAAGGTCATGCTCGAGCTCACTGTAGAGCAGATATCCATGGGCCAGTCGGCTGTGGATAAGTCGGCGGCGCTGCAGCTTCTGGCCGAGCACCTGGTCCGTGATGGCCTGGTTGCCGACGGCTACCTGACCGGTCTGCAAGCGCGTGAGGCGCAGGGCTCGACCTTTCTGGGCCAGGGTATTGCCATCCCGCACGGCACACCGCAAACCCGTGATCAGGTGTTTACCACCGGCGTGCGTCTGCTGCAGTTTCCTGAGGGTGTGGATTGGGGTGATGGCCAGCGGGTGTACCTGGCCATCGGCATCGCTGCGCGCTCCGATGAGCATTTGCGTTTGCTGCAGCTGCTGACCCGTGCGTTGGGCGAAACCGATCTGGCTGAGGCCTTGCGTCGGGCGAGCTCTGCCGAGGCGCTGTTGAAGCTGCTGCAAGGCGCACCGCAGGAGCTGGCACTGGATGCACAGATGATCGGTCTGGGCGTGCCCGCGGAAGACTTCGACGAGTTGGTCTGGCGTGCTGCGCGCCTATTGCACCGCGCTGAGTGTGTCAGTGGCGCTTTTGCCGGGGTGCTGCAACAGGTCGAGCCGCTGCCTCTGGGTGAAGGCCTGTGGTGGTTGCACAGTGAGCAGGCGGTGCGTCAGCCGGGGCTGGCGTTTGTCACCCCGCAGCAACCTCTGCGTTTTCGCGAGCAGCCGGTGCAGGGGGTATTCTGTCTGGCCAGCCTCGGTGCGGCCCACCAGGCCCTGCTTGAACGCTTGTGCACGCTGTTGATTGAGGGCCGTGGCCAGGAACTGTGCCGCGCCACCAGCAGCCGCGCGGTGCTTGAAGTGCTGGGCGGCGAAGTGCCGGCCGATTGGCCCAGTGCGCGTATCGCTCTAGCCAATGCCCATGGCCTGCATGCGCGCCCGGCCAAGGTGCTGGCGCAACTGGCCAAGGCCTTTGACGGTGAAGTTCGTTTGCGCCTGGTCGACAGTGGTCAGGCCGCCGTATCGGCCAAGAGCCTGAGCAAACTGCTCAGCCTCGGTGCCCGCCGAGGTCAGGTGCTGGAAATCATTGCCGAGCCTAACGTTGCCGCCGATGCGTTACCGGCGTTGCTGGCCGCTATCGAACAAGGCCTGGGTGAAGAAGTCGAGGCGCTGGCCGCGCCGGTTGCGGCCGCGCCTGCAATGTTCCCCGAGCCTGAGTTGCTTGCCCCGCTAGCTGGCGCAGTGATCCAGGGCGTGGCGGCCGCGCCGGGCATTGCCAGCGGGCCGGCGCATATTCAGGTGGCGCGTGACTTCGACTATCCGCTGCGCGGTGAGTCGCTGCCGATTGAGCGTCAGCGTTTGCAGCAGGCGCTGGCGGCGGTCAATGCCGAGATCGAAGCACTGATCCAGCGCAGCCAGGCCAAGGCCATCGGCGAAATCTTCATCACCCACCAGGAAATGCTCGCCGACCCTGACCTGGGTGATGAAGTCGACCAGCGCTTGCGTCAGGGCGAAAGTGCTCCGGCAGCGTGGATGGCGGTGATCGACAACGCGGCGCGCCAGCAGGAGGCCCTGAAAGATGCCTTGCTCGCTGAGCGCGCGGCCGACTTGCGCGACATTGGCCGCCGCGTGCTTGCGCAACTGTGTGGCGAAGCCGACAGCCCGGCGCCCGAGCAACCTTACGTGTTAGTGATGGAGGAGGTCGGCCCATCGGATGTCGCCCGCCTGGACCCGACCCGCGTCGCCGGGATTCTCACGGCCCGTGGTGGCGCTACCGCCCACAGCGCCATTGTCGCTCGCGCCCTGGGCATTGCGGCGGTGGTCGGTGCCGGCGATGCGGTGCTGTTGATCGCTGCGGGCACTGCGCTGTTGCTCGATGGTCAGCGTGGCCGCCTGCAGGTAGCGCCGCCGGCCGACGAGCTGCAGCGAGCCCTGGCTGAGCGTGAGCGTCGTGAGCAGCGCTTACAGTTGGCCCGCGAACATCGATTGGAGCCCGCGGTGACTCGCGATGGGCATGCCATTGAAGTGTTCGCCAACATCGGCGACAGCAAGGGCATCGACGCGGTGGTCGATCAGGGCGCCGAAGGCGTCGGCCTACTGCGCACGGAACTGATTTTCATGGCCCATCAACAGGCTCCGGACGAAGCACTGCAGGAGGCCGAGTACCGCCGTGTCCTCGACGGCCTCGGCGGTCGGCCACTGGTCGTGCGCACCCTGGACGTGGGCGGTGACAAGCCGCTGCCGTATTGGCCGATAGCCAAGGAAGAAAACCCTTTCCTCGGGGTGCGTGGCATTCGCCTGACCCTGCAACGTCCGCAGGTGATGGAGAGCCAGTTGCGTGCTTTGTTGCGCGCAGCGGGGGACCGACCGTTGCGGATCATGTTCCCGATGGTCGGCCAGCTTGAGGAGTGGCAACAGGCGCGGGCCATGGTCGAGCGCCTGCGCGAAGAAATCAGCGTTAGCGACCTGCAACTGGGGATCATGATCGAGGTGCCTTCGGCGGCCTTGCTGGCGCCGGTGCTGGCCCGCGAAGTGGATTTCTTCAGCATTGGCACCAACGACCTGACCCAGTACACCTTGGCCATCGACCGCGGTCACCCGAGCCTGTCGGCGCAGGCCGATGGCCTGCACCCGGCAGTGTTGCAGCTGATCGACATGACCGTGCGCGCCGCCCATGCCCATGGCAAATGGGTGGGGGTATGCGGCGAACTGGCGGCTGACCCGCAAGCGGTCGCCGTGCTGCTCGGGCTGGGTGTCGATGAGCTGAGCGTGGCGGCGCGCAGCATTGCTGAAGTTAAGGCCCAAGTCCGCGAACTGAACTATGAACACGCCCGGCAACTTGCTCAGCAAGCGTTGTTGCAGGGCAGTGCCAGCGCCGTACGGGCGCTGGTGGAGAACGATTGAATGGCCAAGATACTCACCCTGACCCTCAACCCGGCGCTGGACCTCACCGTCAGCCTGGACGCCTTGCACAGCGGCCAGGTCAACCGCAGTCAGTCCCAGCACAGCCACGCGGCGGGCAAGGGCCTGAACGTTGCGCAGGTGCTCGCCGACCTTGGTCATAGCGTGACCGTCGCAGGCTTCCTTGGTGCGGACAACCTGCAGCCGTTCGAAGCGCTGATTGCCCGCCGTGGCTTTGCCGATTGCTTTGTTCGCGTGCCAGGTGAAACCCGCTGCAACATCAAACTGGTGGAAGCCGATGGCCGCGTCACCGACATCAATGGCCCCGGCCCGCAGGTCGATGAGCAGGCTTGTGATCAATTGCTGGCCAGGCTGGTCCGAATCGCCCCAGGTCATGACGCGGTAGTGGTGGCCGGCAGCCTGCCGCGTGGCATCAGCCCTCAATGGTTGCAGCAGCTCCTTGAGCGCTTCAAGGCCATGGGCCTGAAGGTCGCCTTGGACAGCAGCGGTGAAGCCCTGCGCGCGGGCCTGCAATCGGCCCCTTGGCTGGTCAAGCCCAACACCGATGAACTGAGCGAAGTGCTCGGTAGCCCGGTGCACAGCTTTGCCGAACAACAAGCGGCGGCGCGCCAGCTGATCGCCCAAGGCGTCGAGCATGTGGTGGTGTCCCAAGGGGAGCAGGGGGTCAATTGGTTCCACCAAGAGCGCGCAATCACGGCTGTGCCGCCATCGGTCAAGGTAGCCAGCACGGTCGGCGCCGGTGACTCACTGCTGGCCGGTATGGTGCATGGTCTGCTCAGCCCCGCTACCCCACAGCAGACCTTGCGCCTGGCCACCGCAATTGCTGCGCAGGCGGTGACCCAGATCGGTTTTGGCATCAATGACCGCACCCAGCTGGCGCAACTTGAGCACGCTGTGCGCCTATGCGAAGAACAACAAGAGGGCTGCAGATGAACATTGCCATTGTCACCGCCTGCCCCAACGGTCAGGTCTCCAGTGTACTCAGCGCACGCCTGCTGGAAGCGGCCGCGCAGCGTTTAGGCTGGAGCACCAGTGTCGAGGTGCATGACCCGCAGCAGCCACAACGGCAATTGTCCGAGGCGGTGATCGCTGCCGCCGACTGGGTGCTGGTGGTCAGCACCGGCCCGCTGGACTTGCAGCGCTTTGCCGGTAAGCGCTTGTTTCAGAGCACGCCGGCCAAGGCCTTGGTGGATGCTCAGCATTTTCTCTCTGACGCGGCAGAAAAGGCTGAGGTGTATCAGCCGGTCAGTGCAGCGCAATCAGCGCCTGTCGAACGCAGCGCAAAAATCGTCGCTATCACTGCCTGCCCGACGGGTGTTGCTCACACCTTCATGGCCGCCGAAGCCTTGCAGCAGGCCGCGCAGCAACTGGGTTACCAGTTGACGGTCGAGACTCAGGGCTCGGTAGGGGCGCGCAATCCTTTGTCGCCTGCGGCCATTGCCGAGGCCGATGTGGTGCTGCTGGCTGCCGACATCGAGGTGCCCACCGAGCGTTTTGCCGGCAAGCGTATCTATCGCTGTGGCACTGGCATTGCGTTGAAGCAGGCCCAGGCCACCTTGAACAAAGCCTTGGCGGAAGGTCGCGAAGAGGCCTCGGGGCAAAACGCTAATGCCAGTGCGACCAAAAGCGAGAAAACCGGGGTGTACAAGCACCTGCTAACCGGTGTCTCGTTCATGTTGCCGATGGTGGTGGCAGGTGGATTGCTGATCGCCTTGTCATTTGTGTTTGGCATCGAAGCCTACAAAGAGCCCGGCACCTTGCCCGCGGCGCTGATGCAGATCGGTGGCGAGGCGGCGTTCAAGTTGATGGTGCCGCTTCTGGCCGGTTACATCGCCTACTCGATTGCCGACCGTCCTGGGCTGGCGCCGGGAATGATTGGCGGCCTGCTGGCCAGTACTTTGGGGGCCGGGTTTATTGGCGGCATCGTCGCCGGCTTTCTTGCCGGCTACAGCGCCAAGGCGATCAGCCGCTGGGTGCGCTTGCCCAGTAGCCTGGATGCGCTCAAGCCGATCCTGATCATTCCCTTGTTGGCCAGTTTGTTCACCGGTTTAGTGATGATTTATGTGGTTGGCAAGCCGGTTGCGGGGATGCTCGAAGGCCTGACCCACTTTCTCGACAGCATGGGCACCACCAACGCGATTCTGCTTGGTGTGTTGCTCGGCGGGATGATGTGTGTGGACCTGGGCGGGCCTATCAACAAGGCCGCTTACGCCTTTTCCGTGGGGTTGCTGGCGTCGCAGAGTTACGCCCCGATGGCGGCGACCATGGCCGCCGGGATGGTGCCGCCGATTGGCTTGGGTATCGCCAGCTTCATCGCCCGGCGCAAGTTCGCCCAGAGCGAGCGTGAAGCCGGCAAGGCGGCGTTTGTGCTGGGCTTGTGCTTTATCTCGGAAGGGGCGATTCCCTTTGCTGCCAAGGATCCGCTACGGGTGATTCCGGCCAGTATTGCTGGCGGTGCGCTGACCGGGGCGCTGTCGATGTATTTTGGCTGCAAGCTGATGGCGCCGCATGGTGGTCTGTTCGTCATGCTGATACCCAACGCCATCAACCATGCCTTGCTGTACCTGCTGGCGATCCTCGCTGGCAGTCTGTTGACGGCCGTGGTGTATGCCGTGCTCAAGCGCAGCGAAGTAGTCGAGTTGGCGGTACAGCCAGTGAAAGCCTGAGCACAGGCGGGTGGGCGTGTGTACCTGCCTTGACAGGCCCTTGGTAGCCGCTGCCGTAAGGCTGCGATCGGGCGTGAAACGCCCGCAAATTCTGGCCACCGCGATTCGCCAGGCCCAACGAGGTGCCCGAGTTGCGACTGCCATGCAGTCGATCGCAGCCCCGTGCCTCGGCGCCGGCTACCGTCGGTGCTTCTTGCGCAGCGGCACCAGCAGCTCGCCGAGGCCGTTATGGTCGATCTCGTGCATCAGCGCCAACATGCCACCCAGCTCGCCCTTGGGGAAGCCTTGGCGGGCAAACCAGGCCAGGTAATGGCCGGGCAAATCGGCGATCAGTCGGCCCTGGTATTTACCGAAAGGCATTTCACGAGTGACCAACAGTTCGAGAGTTTCTGGATTCATCGAGCGTAATTCTGTAAGAGAAGCTTCGAACATACATGCAATCTGCATGAAGGCCAAAGGACAGATCATGCAGAACGCTTGCAAGACAAGAGTTCAATTAATCGTAAGTCATTGAAATTTAACTAAATAATTATTTGTCTGAATCTGGCACGAACACTGCTCCATCTCTTTGCATCTTTCCTCATGCAAAGGAGTCGTGTCATGACCAGCCCAAACAAAGACGTCATTTCGGTCCTCAACGAACTGATCGAATTCAGCAAGGATGGTGAAAAGGGTTTCAACACCTCTGCCGAGGACGTGAAAAATCCCCGGCTGAAAACCTACTTCCTGCAGCGTGCTGGCGAGTGCGGCACTGCCGCTTCTGAGCTTCAGCATCAGGTGCGGGCTCTCGGTGGCGACCCTGAAACGTCCACCAGTGTCAGCGGTGACTTGCACCGTGGTTGGGTCAACCTCAAGTCGATGCTCACCGGCAAGGACGAAGAAGCAGTGCTCAACGAGGTGGAGCGCGGTGAGGACCATGCTTTGAAGGCGTATAAGGATGCCCTGGAAAAGCTCGGCAAGCTGAGCATGGCGCCAGGCTCCGAAGTTTATGCGCTGGTCGAACGCCAGTACCATGGCGTGCAGCGCAACCATGACCAGGTCAAGGCGCTGCGCAACGAAGCGCGGGCCCGCTCTTAAGGTGCGGTTTCCACGCGATTGCGGCCATTGCGCTTAGCACAGTAGAGCGCATCGTCAGCGCTGCCCAGCAAGGTCGCCAGATCTTGCTGGGTGCCTGGTTTGTAGCAGCCGATGCCAATACTCACGGTCACAGGCTTGGTGTCATCAGCAAACGCTGGCAGCGCTTCAACGCTACGGCGAATACGTTCAGCCAGTACCTGTGCACCATGGCGTTCAGTCTCAGGCAACACCACCAGAAACTCTTCGCCACCATAGCGCGCCGCCAAGTCTGCCGGGCGGCGGATGCTGCGGGCAATGGCCGTGGCGACTGCGCGCAGGGCTTCGTCTCCACCTTGGTGACCATGGCGTTCATTGAAGGCCTTGAAGTGATCGACATCGACCATCAACACCGCCAGCGCACGGTGATTGCGCTGCGCCCGTGACCATTCGCGGCGCAGCACCTGATCGAGCTGGCGGCGGTTGGCAAGGCCGGTGAGGCTATCGGTGGCCGCCAGTTCCGCCAGGTCCTGTTCGGCGCAGTGACGACGACGCAGCTCGCGCCCGAGCAGCAAGGTCAGCCAGAGGATGCCAATACACAACACGCCGGTTGCGCAACTGACCAGCAAGGCCGTGCGCCGCCAGGAGGCGAACACTTCATCACCTGAGCGCGCCACCAGAACGATCAACGGCAGCTCGGCAACCCGGGCGAAGGTGTACAGCCGAGGCTTGCCATTGATCCCGGAATAGGCGCTGAAGCTGCCTTTGCCGTCCGCGAGCAAGCGCTTGAAGTTTGGACGCTCGGCGAAGTTGGCCCCGATCAGCGAGTCGTCCGGGGTACTGGACTGACGTGCCAGCAATACACCGCTGGTATTGATCAGGCTAATGCTGCCGTCCTTGCCGATATCCAGACGCTTGAACAGGTCAGTGAAGTACGACAGGCGCAAGGCGCCAGCGGCCACCCCGGCAAACTCGCCGTTGGGGCCGGAAATACGCCGGCTGAAGCTGATGCACCAGTCCAGATTACCCAGGCGCGCTTTGAACGGCGGGCTGATCACCAACCCCAGGTCAGCGTTCTGGCGATGGGCCTGAAATACCTTACTGTCAGCGAAGTTGGCCTGGCGTGGGACTACGCTGGTGGAGTCGGCCGCTACATTACCCTGAGCATCGAGCCAGAGAATGTCGCCGCGTATCGGCATGGTGAAGGCTTGGTTGAACAACAATTGTTGGCGCACCGGGGCCGGTAGCGCCTGCAATTGCGGCTGCTTCACCGCCCAGATCAAGCCACGCAGGGACAGGTCGTAGAGTTCGACATTGCGCACGATGTCGCTTTCGATCAGTTGGACGATGTTGCTCGCCTGGCGCGCGGCGCCCTGCTCGATGTTGCTGCGCTCACGCGCTACCAGGTAGCTGACGATGGCCACGATAGCGAGCACCGCAAGGCAACTGCCCAGGTTCAGGATCAGCTCCGGATGAGACTTGTACAGGGCAGATCGCTTGGATCGGGAAGGCAAAGTCATGGTCGCAGCAGGCGAAGACCGTCAGAAGAGTCGCGGCATGGTCACGCGGCGGCGGTATTCTAGGTGCCGCGCGATTGCCGAACAAGAAACTTTGGTATTGAACCGACGGAAAGAGCTGACTAGATTGCCAGCTCTCGTTCCCGTGGGGAGATCAGAAGATATTCAGCGGGTAGTCGATAATCACCCGGTATTCGTCGACGTCTCGGTCAATCTGCGAGTAGCCCTGACTGCCACGGTGGCTGGCCCAGCGCAGCAGTACCGAAAGGTCTTTGAGGTTGCCTTCCTGGAACACGTACTGCAGGTCGAAGTCGCGCTCCCAGTGACGGGCGTTCTTGCCCTCGGCGCTGTACCAGTGTTCACCGTAGCCGATGCTGTTGGGGTCGACCTTGGTCAGGTCCAGTTCACCGCTCGAGTAGGAAATGATCGAGGTCAGGCCGGGAATCCCCTGACCGGTGAAGTCGTAGGCGTATTTCAGCTTCCACGAACGCTCGTTAGGGCCGTTGAAGTCCGAGTACATGTTCGAGTTGTCCAGGTAGATGCTGTCGCCCTGGTTGATGTAGTCGAACGGGGTATTGCCGTTGACCCGCTGGTACACCGCGGTGAGGCTGTTGTAGCCGACATTGACGGTGAAGTGCAGGCTGTAGGTGTTGTTGTCGATATTACCCAGTAGCGCCTGGCCGGTGTCCTGGGTGTGGTAGAAGTGCAGGCCGGGGTTGAGGCTGACCAGGTCGTTGACCTTGTAGGTGTAGTCGAGATCGAAGTAGTACTGGTTCCAGATATCCTTGAGCTCGGAGGCATACAGGCTCGAGGTCAGGTTAGGCACGCCGCTCCAGGCCATACCGGCCCAGTTCAGGTGACGGCTCTCACGGTCGTCCGGCAGGGCGCCGTAGTAGGTGTCGATACGGCGATGGCCGCTCTGGTTGTAAGGCTTGGTGAAACTCGCTTGGCCGCCTTCGAGCATCAGGCCTGCAATGCTGTTGTTGGTCAGGCTGACGCCACGGAAGGTCTGCGGCAGCATGCGCGACTCACCGCCGGCGATCACCGGGTTGGTCAGAAACAGGTCGCCAGCCTTGAGTTCGGTGTCGAAGGCCTTGAGTTTGAGCGCGGCACCGGCAGTCGAGAACGAATCAGGGGCCTTGCCCGGCTCGCCATCGCCTTGGGTGTTGATCGGCAGGATACTGGTACCGGAGGTGCCCGCGCCGCCATCGAGTTTCAGCCCCAGCATGGCATGGGCGTCCAGGCCGAAGCCAACCGTGCCTTGGGTGTAGCCTGATTCGAATTTTCCGAGAAAACCCTGTCCCCATTCCCGACTATCACGCACACCGCGGTCCAGCTGGTTGCGGTTGAGGTAATAGTTGCGTGCGTGCACGTTCAGGCTGGAACCGTTGATAAAGCCTTCAGCTTTTTCCTCTTCAGCCTGGGCGTTGAACGGGATCGTTGCAGCAACTGCAACGAACAGGGGGGTGAAGCGTAAAGCGGTGTTCACCGGTGTGGACTCCTTGAGGTGAAGGTAGGGCAATTTTTATTGTGCGAAAGCTGATCTTTTTATGAACAAATGGGCCAGTGCACTGGCACTTTTCGACACGCGAAAAAAAAGCCGCTGATTATCAGCGGCTTTGAAAGACAACCGCACAAGCGCACAAGTCACCTGTGTGGGAGCCAAAGGAGTCGAGGGGAGAAACGCAGGGGCGGTCAGCTGTCTGCTGCGTCACTCGAGGAAACCTGAGAAGCTGTCTGTTCTGCGGCTTCTGGCGATTGCTCAGATTGGCTGGCAAAGGCTTGGCGCGCCTGTTCGTGGGCGGCGGAAAGCTCTGCATTGCGAGCGACAAACGCTGGCGATTCCTCGGCCATGGCCAGAGGCGACAATAACAGGGAAGACAGGATAAATACGCTGGCTACACCCATACTATTGGACATTTACAACAACCTTCTTGCGGGGCAAGTGTTAAGTAGGTTTGACTAAATTAGTCGGAAATGCCCGTGAGAAAAAGTTACTTTTTCGAGAAGTACTGTTGCGTATGAAGCAATAGTCATGGCGGTTCCCACTGATTCCTTGTGGGAGCTGGCCTTGCCGGCGATGAGGCCCTCAAGCCGGCAACAGAATCCCGAAGGTATTGGCCCCGGCCTGGCTGCGCACAAAAACGCTGCCACCATGCATCAGGGCAATGGCCTTGACGATGGCCAGGCCCAAGCCATGGTTGCCACTGCCGCTGTTGCGCGCCGCATCGACCCGGTAGAAGCGTTCGAACAGCATCGGCAGATGCGCCTCGTCGATTGCCGGGCCTGGGTTGCTCACGGCGATGCTGATCTGTCCGTCGCGCTGTTCGATGCTCACCTGGATGACCTGCTGGGCGGCGGTGTGCTGCACGGCGTTGTTGATCAGGTTGATCAATGCCCGGCGCAATTGGGCTTTTTCAATGTGCGCTTGCGCGTCGCCACTGACGTCGACACGCACCTGCGCGTCCTCAAGGATGTAATCCAGGTAGTCGAGGGTCGCCGCCACTTCTTCGGCCAGTGAGCTGCAGGTCAGTGCCGTGGCCTTGCTGCCTTGGTCGGCGCTGGCCAGGAACAGCATGTCGTTGATGATGGTGCGCAAGCGTTCGAGTTCTTCCAGGTTCGACTGCAGCACTTCGAAGTAATGCTCGGCACTGCGGCCGCGGGTCAGGGCGACCTGGGTCTGGCCGATCAGGTTGGTCAGCGGCGAGCGCAATTCGTGGGCGACGTCAGCATTGAAGGCTTCCAGGCGGCTGTAGGCCTGGTCGACCCGCTCCAGGGTGGAGTTGAAGGCACTGGCAAATTGCGCCACTTCCGGCGGCAGGTCCGAGAGCTGCAGGCGGCCGCTCAGGCGCGGTGGCGCCAGTTTCTGGGCTTCGTCTGACAGCCTGCGCAGCGGCCGCAAGCCAACGCGCGCCACCCAGTAACCGAGCAGCGAGGCGAGCAACACGCCAAACACCGACAAACTGATAATCGCCACCAGCAAGGTGTGCTGGGTCTGCCAGAACGTTTCGGTGTCGATGGCGATCAAGAAGCGCAGTGCCGGGCGTGCGCCCATGGCGGGCAACTCACTGACCAGCACCTTGAACGGGTAGGGGTTGTCGGCCAGATGCAAGTCACGCATGCCCAGCGAACCCTGGGCGAAGGCGCGGATACTGGCATCGGGATGACCGTATTCAAAAGGGAGTTGGCCGCTGACCACCCAGAAGCGAATACGCCGGTCTTCTTCGCTGAGCAGGTTGAGCTTGTTGGTGATCTTGGCCCAGTGCTCGGTGGTGTCATAACGGGTGAGCGACGACTCCAGGACGCTGAAGCGTGCTTCCAGCTCCGCGACGGGCAGCAGGTCCAGGCTCCGGTCGACCTGCTTGTACAGTGCGCTGCCAATCAGCAGGAACACCCCCAGCGCCACCAGGGTAAACAGAGCGCTCAGGCGCAAGGCAATGGAGTTAGTCGGCACGGTTTTCCAGAACATAGCCCATGCCTCGGATGGTATGCAGCAGCTTGGTTTCAAAAGGGCCGTCGAGCTTGGCGCGCAGGCGCTTGATCGCCACTTCGACGACGTTGGCGTCGCTGTCGAAATTGATGTCCCAGACCAGCTCGGCGATGGCGGTCTTGGAGAGGATTTCGCCATGGCGTCGGGCTAGCACACTGAGTAGCGAGAATTCCTTGGCGGTCAGTTCCAGGCGCTGGCCGGCACGCGTGGCCTTGCGGCTGATCAGGTCGACCCAGAGGTCGGCGACCTGGATTTGCACTGGCTCGTGATTGCCACTGCGGCGGGTCAGTGCTTGCAGGCGGGCGACCAGTTCTAGGAACGAGAAGGGCTTGCCCAGGTAGTCGTCGGCGCCTTCGCGCAAGCCATGAATGCGGTCTTCGACCCGTTCACGTGCGGTCAGCATGATCACCGGTGTTTGCTTGCGTGCCCGCAGTGCGCGCAGCACGCCATAACCGTCCAGGCCGGGGAGCATGACGTCGAGTACGATCACCGCGTAGTCACCTTCCAGGGCCAGGTGCAGGCCATCGATGCCGTCACGCGCCAGGTCGACGGTAAAACCCTGTTCGCTCAAACCGCGATGCAGGTAGTCGGCGGTTTTTTGTTCATCTTCGATAATCAGCACACGCATGATCGGTTCTCAACTGGCAGTGGGCTGCGCCCCGCTTTGCGGCGCCTGACGCCGATGGAACAGACGCTCCAGGGCCAAGTATATGATTGGCGTGGTGAACAGTGTCAGCGCCTGGCTGACCAGCAATCCGCCGACCACGGCGATGCCCAGCGGTTGGCGCAGCTCGGCCCCGGCCCCCATGCCGAACATCAACGGCACGGCACCGAGCAAGGCGGCGAGGGTGGTCATCATGATCGGTCGAAAACGCGTCAGGCAGGCTTGGTGGATGGCCTGCTCAGGGCTCAAGCCGAGGGTGCGCTGGGCATCCAGGGCAAAGTCGATCAGCAGGATGCCGTTCTTCTTGACGATACCGATCAGCAGCACGATGCCGATCAGGCCCATGATGCTGAAGTCCTGACCACTGAGCCACAGCAGAGCCAGCGCCCCGAGCCCGGCGGAGGGCAGGGTGGAGATGATGGTCAGCGGATGGACGAAGCTCTCATAGAGCACGCCGAGGATGATGTACACCGCCACCAATGCCGCGAGGATCAACCACGGCTGGCTCGACAGTGAACTCTGGAACGCCTGGGCGGCACCCTGGAAATTGCCGATGATCGAATCGGGCATGCCCAGTTCCCGCTGGGTGCGTTCGAGGATCTGCACGGCATCGCCCAAGGCCACGCCTGGGGCCAGGTTGAACGACAGGTTGGCCGCCGGGAACAGGCCGTCATGGCTGATCGATAATGGCCCGGTACTTGGCGGCGCAACCTTGGCCAGCACCGACAACGGCACCATTTCGCCGCTCAGCGGTGAGCGCAGGTAGAAGTAATTGAGGCTTTCGGCTTTGCCGCGCTGGCGGGCATCGAGCTCAAGGATCACCTTGTACTGGTTGGTCTCGGTCTGGAACTCGCTGATCTGGCGCTGGCCGAAGGCGTCATACAGCGCCTGGTCGATGTCGGTGGTGGTCAGGCCGAAACGTGCCGCGGCGCGGCGATCGATTTCGATGCGGGTGACACTGGCGCCCAGTTGCAGGTCGTTGGACAGATCGCGAAAGGCCGGGCTGTCTTTCAGGCGCTCGGTCAGGCGTTGGGTCCACAGGTTCAGGGCGGCGCCGTCGTTGCTCTTTAGTACGTATTGGTACTGGCTGCGGGTGGGGCCGGAGCTCAGGTTGATATCTTGGCTGGCACGCATGTACAGGACGATGCCCGGCACCTTGGCCAGTTTTGGACGCAGGCGGTCAATCAACTCGCTGGCCGAAACATCGCGTTCGTCACGGTTCTTGAGCGTGATCCAAAAACGGCCATTGGCGATGGTCTGGTTGCTGCCAGTGACGCCAACTGCATGGGAAAACGCTCGCACGGCTGGATCGGCCTCGATAATTTTGGCCAGCGCTTGGTGTTTTTTGATCATGTCAGGATAGGAAATGTCAGCAGCACCTTCAGATGTGCCAAGGACAAATCCGGTGTCCTGCAACGGGAAGAACCCCTTGGGAATGGCGACATAACCGGCTACAGCCAAAGCCAGGGTGATGCCGAAGATGCTCATCATCAGGCGCTGATGAGCCAGCGCCTTGACCAGGATGCGCTCGTACCAGGCCAGCAGACGATCGCCAAAGGTGACCTTGTGTTGGTTATGGTGGTCGGGACGCTCCATGAACAAGGCGCACAGGGTTGGCGCCAGGGTCAGCGAGACCACCACTGAAATCAGGATGGTCGAGGTGGCGGTGAGGGCGAACTCCTTGAACAGACGACCGACCACACCGCCCATGAACAGCAACGGAATAAACGCCGCCACCAGGGAGAAACTGATCGAAACCACGGTGAAGCCGATCTCGCCAGCACCCTTGATTGCCGCCTCGCGCTTGCTGTCGCCGGCTTCCAGGTGCCGGTGAATGTTCTCCACCACCACAATCGCGTCATCGACGACAAAGCCCACGGCGATGACGATGGCCACCAGCGTCAGGTTGTTCAGGCTGAAACCGAACAGGTACATCAGGGCAAAGCTGGCAATCAGCGACACGCCGAGCACGCTGGAAACGATCAAGGTCGCCGACCATTGGCGCAGGAACAGCGCCATCACCCCGATCACCAGCATCACTGCAATCATCAGGGTGATTTCCACCTCATGCAATGAGGCGCGAATGGTCTGGGTGCGGTCGTTGAGCACCGAGACCTGGACCGCCGCCGGGAGCATCTGCTCCAGCCGTGGCAAGGCCTCCATGATGCCGTCCACGGTCTCGACGATGTTCGCCCCGGGTTGGCGGAACACCACCAGGTTCAGGCCTTGCTGTTCACCGGACCAGGCTTTGACGTAGGCGTTTTCGGCACCGTTGATGACCTTGGCGACGTCCTTGAGGTGGACCGGCGCGCCGTCGCGGTAGGAGACGATCAACTGGGCATATTCGTCGGGGTGAAACAGTTGGTCATTGGTTGCCAGGGTCGAAACGCTGCTTTCACCATACAGTGCGCCTTTGGCCAGGTTCAGGCTGGTCTGCTGGATCGACTGGCGCAGATCGGCCAGGGTCAGGCCGAGGGCGGCGAGTTTTTCCGGCTGGGCCTGGACGCGGATCGCCGGGCGCAATTGGCCGGTAATGTTGATCAGGCCGACCCCATTGATCTGACTCAATTGCCGGGCCAGCAGGGTTTCGGCGTAGTCGCTCAGTTCGTTGGCCGGCATCTGGTTCGAGCTGACCGTGAGGATCAGCACCGGGCTGTCAGCTGGGTTGACCTTGCGCCAGGTGGGTGGGCTGGGCATGTCCTGGGGCAGACGCGCAGTGGCCGTGTTGATCGCTGCCTGGACTTCCTGGGCGGCGGTATCGATGCTTTTTTCCAGGGTGAACTGCAAGATCAGGTTGGTTGAACCCAAAGCACTGCTGGAGGTCATCTGGGTCATGCCGGGAATGGCGCTGAACTGCACCTCCAGCGGTGTCGCCACCGAGGAGGCCATGGTTTCCGGGCTGGCCCCTGGCAGTTGGGCGGTGACCTGAATCGTCGGAAAGTCAGCCTCGGGCAAGGGCGCGACCGGCAGGCGCGGAAAGGCAATGACGCCGAGCAGAACCAGAGCGAAGGTCAGCAGCAGGGTGGCGATCGGGCGGTCGATGCACCAGGCCGAGATCGAGCCGCGAGCGTTCATGGTTGCTCCCGGCGCTTGGCAACTTCTTCGGGGGCGGCGGTTTCAGCCGCCACTTCAACGGTGGCGCCCGGTTTGAGCCGCGACTGACCATCGGAGACCAGTTTGTCACCCTTGCGGACCCCGGCAATGATGTTCAGGGTGCTGTCCTGATACACCACGTTGACCGGCACGCTTTCGACTTTATTGTCGACCAGGCGGTAGACGTAGTGGCCATCGATGCCGCGCTGCACCACTTGTGGGGGGACCACCAATGCGTCCTGTTCAAGGGCAGTCTGCAGTTTCAGGGTAACCAGTTGGCCAGGCCAGAGACGGGCGTCGGCATTGGCAAATTCGGCCTTGACCCGAATGGTCCCGGTGTTGGCCGCGACCTGATTGTCGATCAGGGTCAGATGACCTTCCGCCAGCAAGGTACCGCTGCTGTCGCCATCGCCTTCCAGGTAGGCCTGAACCACAGCTGCGGGTTGGGCTTTAAGCAGCCCTTGCAAGGTCGGCAGCATGTTTTGCGGTAGTGAGAACTCGACGCCGATCGGGTCGATCTGAGTGACGCTGAACAGCCCTTGAGCATCGGCTACGCGTAGAAAGTTGCCTTCATCGACATTGCGGATGCCGACCCTGCCGGTCACGGGTGAGAGGATCCGGGTATAGGATAATTGCACCTGTGCGGCGGCAATCGCCGCCTGATTGCCCAGCACTGTGGCTTGCAACTGATTGAACAGCGCCTGCTGTTGGTCCAGGGTCTGGCGCGATACGCCGTTGTCGGTGCTGAGCAGTTGGTAACGCTTGAGGTCGACCCCGGCGACCTTCAACTGCGCCTGGCTCTGACCCAGCTGCGCTTTGGCCTGCTCGAGGCTGGCGCGGATCGCCCGATCGTCAATGGTGGCCAACAGATCACCTTGCTTGACCCACTCACCTTCTTTGACCAGTAAGCGCGTCAGCACGCCTTCGACCTGCGGGCGGATTACCACGCTGTGCAGTGACAGTACCGAACCGATGCCGCTGACATAGCGCGGCACGTCCTGTTGTTTGACCGCAACGACACGCACGGGAATGACGCTGGTACGAACGGTTTTTTCCTCGCCCGAGCGGCCGAACAACCAAAAGGCGACACCTGCCAGTGCAAACAAAGCAATGCAGATCACAAGAGAGCGGGGGTGGATACGCATAGGTGAGATCTCAGGGCGATGCCTAGTTTATAGCTGGCAGATCGGGTCAGCAGGGTGACGGCTAGCTGACAGCGCTGTCAGCAAATTCCGCGAATCCTGTAGGAACTATGTGGGAGCTGGTCTTGCTGGCGCTGAAATGGGCGCGGTGTCAGCGATTGCGCGGTGTCTGTATCGCTGGCAAGGCCAGCTCCCACAGTAAAAACTCGCTGATGGCAAATTGCCAATATCCTGCGTTGGATCAAGGAATCGAGTCAATTTGCCACTAGAGTCGTACGCCCTGCCGATTCTCCAAACAACAACGAGTGCCTCCGATGAAGAGCAATATGCCTGTGACCGGTCGCAATATGGATTATCCCGGTGACGCCAATATCCTTTCCACCACCGACCTCTCCAGTGTGATCACCTACGCCAATGACGATTTCGTCAAGATCAGCGGGTTCAGCCGTGAAGAGCTGTTGGGTAACGCGCACCATATCGTCCGTCACCCGGACATGCCGCCACAGGCATTCGAGCAGATGTGGCAAACCCTCAAAAGCGGCCAGTCGTGGATGGGGCTGGTGAAGAACCGTTGCAAGAACGGCGATCATTACTGGGTCAGCGCTTTTGTTTCGCCCATTGCCAGTCAGGGCCACACGGTGGAGTACCAATCGGTGCGGACCAAGCCTAGCGCCGAGCAGGTGGAAGCGGCCGAGCGGTGTTATGCACAGTTGCGTAGCGGTCGAAAGCCCTGGTGGCAGCGTTTGCCGGTGCTTGGGCTAGGTGGGCAACTGTGGGCGGGGGTGACCCTTGGCCTGGTGTTGGTATCGGTGCTCAGCCGCCTGTTGTTACCGGTGCTGCCCTGGCAAGGCCTGTTGGAGGTGTTGCTCGCCAGTGGTTTGAGCGCGTTGGTGATTCTCGCGGCGCTCAAACCGTTCCAGCGTCTGTGTGCCGAGGCGCTGGCGATTGCTGATAATCCGTTGAGCCAGCAGCTGTACACCGGCCGGCGTGATGGCATCGGTCAGATTGATTTTGCCCTGCGTATGCTCAAGGGCCAGCTCGGCGCAGTGGTCGGACGCATTGGCGACACTTCTCGACGCCTGGCCGGGCACAGCGGTTCGCTGGCGCAGTCGTTGCAAAGCAGCCATAGCAATAGCCTGGAGCAGCAGGGTGAAGCCGACCAGATCGCAACGGCCATCAACCAGATGGCCACCAGCGTCGCTCAGGTCGCAAGCAACGCTCAGCAAGCGTCCCAGGCCGCTGATCAAGCCGAAGGGGAGACCCGTGCCGGCCATCAGTTGGTCGACCTCAACCGCTGCGCGATTCAGGAACTGGCCAATTCGCTGACTGTGGCCACTGAGGTTATCCACAATCTGCAGAGCCACAGCAGCGAGATTACCGGGGTGGTGGAGGTGATCCGCGAGATTGCGGAGCAGACCAATCTGCTGGCGCTTAATGCCGCCATCGAAGCGGCCCGCGCCGGTGACCAGGGTCGTGGCTTTGCCGTGGTCGCTGATGAGGTACGCGGTTTGGCGCAGCGCACGGCACAATCGACCCATGAGATTCAGCGCATGATCAGCGTCCTGCAGAACAGCACCCGCGATGCCGTGCAGGTGATGCAGCAGAGCAGTGAGCATGCCGGGCACAGTGTCGATCAGGCAAAGCGTGCAGCCAGCGCGCTGGATGGCATCAGCCTGCGGGTCAACCAGATCAGCGAGATGAGTGTGCAGATCGCCGCGGCGGTGGAGCAGCAGAGTCAGGTCAGTGAGAGCATCAACCGCAACATCATCAGCATTCGCCAGGCCAGTGAGTCAACCGTGCAGGTCGGTCAGCAGAGCCACCTCAGCGCCAGCGACGTGGCGGCACTGGCCGAAGACCTGCGGCGCTTGGCCGCCGAGTTCTGGCGGCGTTGTCACTGAGCGTGATCAGAAGCCGATGAAACTGTAGTGATCGGCTGCTTCGCTGCGTATCTGAGCACCGCACGCTTGCAGTTGCTCGCACAGGTGTGGGTCGAGCACATGCAGGGTCCAAGTGCTGATCTGGCCTGCTGTCTGCACCTGTTGCAGGGCCTGGGCCAGAGCCTGGGTATCGGGTAGGTAGGCGGTAAAGCCATTGCCCTTCAGGGCGCTGGTGTCGATGCCCAGGGCCTGGCAGATGGCGACCTTGCCGCGGATATCGTCACGGTCAGCCTGGCGCGAGCGTTCGATCAGTTCGGCTAGACGGCGGTCGACCAACTGCTGGCCATGAATCAGCGGCGGGCCGCTTTGCCAGGCCTCGCTGGGGCAGTCCTTGGCTTCGGGGCGCAAGGGGATATGCGGGTTGATCTCCATCGGGTAGATACGGCAGACCAAAGGACGGGTTTCGTAGATCGTGCAGCGGTCATCAACATCCAGATTGCGGCAGCGCTCCGGGTTGAAGGCAGCAAAGGTAATCGCCACATGGGCCTCGGTGCTGCCGCAAGGCACCGGCCAGGAGCGACGCATCGCATGTTCATGTTGATCGGCCGGCAAACCCAGGCCATTGGCCAGGAATGCTTCGATGAGGACGATGACCTGGCCACCTGAGCCAGCCCACTGACGGGCCTCGCTCAGGGTCAAAGGCACATGGTGGCCGGTGCAGCATTTGCCGCAGCCGGTGCAGTCGAAGCGGATATCGTGGGCTTGTACAGTGTTCACGGTTTGGCGGGGGCCCATTCGGTGACGAAGGCGGCTTTACGCTGGCGTTCGTACAGGCACAGCTCGGTGCCTTTGCGGTTGTTCATGTGCTTTTGCGGGTAATGGCCTTCGAGCAGCAGTGCGCTGTAGCCGACACGGTCGTCGAACTCGGCAGGCTTACCCAGGACCGTGACGTTTTTCAGCCCACTGGCGGCGATGCAGTGTTCGTTCATCTGCGCGTAGTACGCGTTCCAGGCCTGATCGCTGGAGGCCTGGGCGAGGGACGTGAACGCAGCGCAGCCGAGTAGGATGAATCCGATGGCTTTCATGGCAGTAACTCGATAGTCAGTGGCTCGATTGTGCCTGAGGTTCAGGCACATTCAAGCACTGCACGCATCGGTTATGTGTCAGTTCTCTTCGAACGCCACTGCCCGGGCAGCGACGATCAGGCAGTCGGTCAGCTCTGGCGAGGAGAACTTGGTCAGGACAGCGTTGGCCCCGGCGAGCCTGGCTTTTTCGCTGTTCATCGCGCTGTCCAGCGAGGTGTGCAGCAGTACGTAGAGGTGCTTGAAATCCGGGGTGTCGCGCAGGGTGCGGGTGAAGGCATAGCCGTCCATCTCGGACATTTCGATGTCCGAGACCACCACGTTAATCTCCTGATCGGTGCCTTGCAGTTCGAGCAGGGTGTTGATCGCATCCTTGGCGCTGCGTGCGGTGTGGCATTCGATGCCGAGGTTGCGCAGGGTGTGCACCGATTGTTGCAGCGCAACCTGGCTGTCATCGACCACGAGGATATTGGTGGCGGCAAGCACCGCAGCGTCATCTGCGTTCAGTTCGCTGTTGACCACTTCAGGGGCAGGCGGGGCGATACCGTGGATGACCTTTTCGATATCCAGCACCTGAACCAAGGTGTTGTCGACCCGGGTTACCCCGGTGATGAACGATTTGTTGCCCGAGCCATAGGGCGGCGGCTTGATGTCGGTGCTCAGGCAATGGACGATCTTGCTCACCGCCTGTACATGCAGGCCCTGCTTGGAACGGCTGATGTCGGTGACGATCAGGCAGCCGCCCTGGGGATCTTCCAATGGCCGTTCGCCGATGGCGCGCGACAGGTCGATCACCGACAGGGTGTTGCCGCGCAGGGTGGCCACGCCTTTGACGTGCGGGTGCGACTCCGGCAGTTTGGTCAGCGCCGGGCAGGGGATGATTTCACTGACCTTGAGCAGGTTGATTGCCATCAGCTTGCCGCTGCGCAGGGTGAACAGCAGCAGCGACAGCGAGTCGGCGCGGGCATTGTGCGAGGCCATAGGCACCTTCAGGACAGGTTGAATTAGGCGGAGATGCCAGGTTATCGACCCGCCATCCCCTGGCTTTAATCTCAAATCAGCGTAGACCCAAGCGCTTGGCCAGGCGACCAAGGTTGGCCCGGTCCAGGCCCAATTCGCGGGCGGAGCTGGCCCAATTGTGTTGATGGCGTTCAAGGCATGCCTGGATCAGTTGACGCTGGTAGTCGTCCAGGGCCTGACGCAGGTCGCCACCCGGCAGCGCTGCATCGGCAGGCAACGCCGCCGGGGCGTGGTTGAGCACAGGTTCGAGTGGTTTAAGGTCCAGGTCAGTGGCGTCCAGGGTCAGGATTTTCGGGCGCTGGCGGTGCTGACCAAGGGCTTTGAGCGCCGAGCGGCCGATCAAGTGCTCAAGTTCGCGCACGTTCCCTGGCCAGTCATAGGCCAGCAGGGCGGCTTGGGCTTCGCTGCTCAAGCGCAGGCTGCCCAGGCCCATGCGCGAGCGATTCTGTTCGAGAAAGTAACCGCTGAGCAGCAACACATCGCGCCCGCGTTCGCGCAGCGCAGGCACCAGCAACGGGTAGACACTCAGGCGGTGATAGAAGTCGGCGCGATAGCGCCCGGCCCGCACTTCATCAGCCAGGTCGCGATTGGTGGCGGCGATCAGGCGCACATCGACGCGGTGCTCCTGGTCCGAGCCCAGACGCTGTAACTGCCCGCTCTGCAGTACGCGCAGTAGCTTGGCCTGTACCGTCAGGGACAGTTCGCCGACTTCGTCGAGAAACAGCGTGCCACCGTTGGCCAATTCGAACTTGCCGCGTCGCTCGCCCACCGCACCGGTAAAGGCACCCCGGACATGGCCGAACAACTCGCTCTCCACCAGGGTATCGGGCAAGGCAGCGCAGTTGAGGCTGATCATCGGCTTGTCGGCACGGCTCGAGGTCTGGTGGATGGCCTGGGCGACCAGTTCCTTGCCGACCCCGGTTTCCCCAGTGATCAGTACGGTCAGATCGCTGCTGCCGACCAGCTGAATCTCCTCCAGCAGGCGCTTATGCGCTTTACTCTGACCGATCAGTTCCTTGTGTTGCTGGCCGCTGGCCTGGCGATAGACCTCGGCCCGTTCGTGCTCATCTTCGGCGCGCAATGCCAGGCGTTCGATGCGCTCGGCGACATTGACCGTGGCTGCTGCCAGGCTGGCAAAAGCCTGCAGGGCATCAAGTTCGACCTGCTGGAACTGCTCCGGATCCAGGGCGTCAAGGGTGATCAGGCCCCATGGCTGCTCATCGACAAAAAGCGGGCAGCCCATGCAGTCATGGACCTCCAGGTGCTGGTGCAGGCCTTCGACCAAGCCGTCGTAGGGGTCGGGCAGTTCGCTGTCGCTGGCAAAACGAGTGGGCGCGTCGTTGCTGAGAATCGCCGCGAAGCGTGGGTGTTCGTTGACTTTGAAGCGTCGGCCAAGGGTGTCGGTGCTCAAGCCATCGACCGCCAGCGGCACCAGCCATTCGCCATCCAGGCGCAGCAGGGCGGCCGCATCGCAGGGCAGTAGGCTGCGCATGGCGTTGAGCAGGCGTCGGTAGCGCTCGCGCTCGGGCAAGTCGCGGGCCAGATCGCTGACCAGCGGCAGCAAGGCGGTAAGCAGTGGTTTTGTGGTCATAAAGACTCCAGTTGGTCTAATTGACTATATATCAGGTGTGGTCTTTATGACTCATTACTTTATAAGTAGCTGATTTATATGGTTTTTAAAGTTGGCATGGAAACTGTAATAGCAAAGACATTCATCAAGAAGCCACAGGCTCAGGAGTCATCCATGCTCAATGCCCAGGATCGTGCGATCGTCAAAGCCACTGTTCCCCTGCTGGAAAGCGGCGGTGAAGCGCTGACGACTCACTTCTACAAGTTGATGCTCAGCGAATACCCCGAGGTGCGTCCGCTGTTCAACCAGGCGCACCAGGCCAGCGGCGACCAGCCGCGGGCTCTGGCCAACGGTGTACTGATGTACGCCCGGCACATCGACCAGCTCGAACAGCTGGGCGGTCTGGTCGGTCAGATCATCAACAAGCATGTGGCCTTGCAGATCCTTCCGGAACATTACCCGATCGTTGGTAGCTGCCTGCTGCGCGCCATCGAAGAAGTCCTCGGCAAGGAAATCGCCACTCCTGAGGTGATCGCGGCCTGGGGCGCGGCCTATCAGCAATTGGCCGATATCCTCATCGGTGCTGAAGGCGATATGTACGATCAAAAAGCTGCTGCCCCTGGCGGCTGGCGTGGTGCGCGCGATTTCAAACTGGTGCAGCGCGTCGAAGAAAGCAGTGAAATCACCTCCTTCTACTTTGCCCCGGTCGACGGTGGCGCGATTCTCAAGGCGCTACCGGGCCAGTACATTGGCCTGCAGCTGTTCATCGATGGTGAGGAGCAGCGTCGTAACTATTCGTTGTCGGCCCTGAGCGATGCCGGTCAGTACCGCATCAGCGTCAAGCGCGAAGCGGGTGGCAAAGTCTCCAACTACCTGCACGAGCAGTTGGTCGAAGGCGACACTATCAAGCTGTTCCCGCCAGCGGGCGAGTTCACCTTGAGCGCTAGCGACAAACCGCTGGTATTGATCAGTGGCGGCGTCGGCATCACCCCGACCCTGCCGATGCTCGAGGCCGCACTGGAGAGTGGGCGCCTGGTGCACTTTATCCACTGCGCGCGCAATGGCGCGGTGCATGCCTTCCGCGACTGGGTCGATGAACTGGCGGCGCGTCATCCGCAAGTCCAGCGTTTCTACTGCTACGCCGAAGACGATGGAGTCAGTGAGCCTGCCGATGCCGTCGGCCTGCTCAGCGCCGAGCAACTGGGTGAGTGGTTGCCACAAGAGCGTGATGTGGATGCCTACTTCCTTGGCCCTAAAGGCTTCATGGCGACGATCAAGCGCCACCTCAAGGGCTTGGGTGTACCTGAGAAGCAAAGCCGCTACGAGTTCTTCGGCCCAGCGTCAGCCCTCGAATAACGCGTTTTTCCCGCGTTACGCTGAATAGGACAAGGCACAGCCAGCAATGGCTGTGCCTTGCGGCATTTGGTCGCCTTCTCAACTAGGGTGCCTGGCCTTTTTACTGCATGCAGACAAAGCGTCATGCGCATGCCGCATCATCCTTCCAGCCGTATCAAGGAAACCGAAATCGTGAACATCAAATGGGCTGACAAACTGCGCAAGGGCCTGCATGGCTCGGCGGACTCGCTGGGCAATCTCTGCGTCGAAGCGTTTCACTACCTGGCCCTGTTCGGTATTGGTGCAATCACCGCTTATGCGGCGGTGGCGACCTTCATCGATATGCTCAGCAAGGGCGGTATCAGCGTCGATGACATCCTACTGCTGTTCATCTACCTCGAGCTTGGGGCGATGGTGGGGATCTACTTCAAGACCAACCACATGCCGATCCGCTTCCTGCTCTACGTGGCGATCACTGCATTGACCCGCTTGCTGATTGGCGACGTCTCACACCACAAGGCGCCGGATGTCGGCTTGCTGTACGTGTGTGGTGGCATCCTGCTGTTGGCGTTTGCCATTCTGGTGGTGCGCTATGCCTCGTACCAGTACCCGTCGACCAAGGCGATTGATGCTAGTGGCAAGGAGATTGAGGAAGGCAAATGACCTTTCCGGCCTGACGTTTCGCCGTTACATGGGAAAGGGGCACTGGCTTTGTGGGGTAGCCGCTGCCGTAAGGCTGCGATCGGGCGTGAAACGGCCGCAAAACCAAGCCGTCGCAATTCGCCGGGCCCAACGAGGTGCCCGAGTTGCGGCTGCTCTGCAGTCGATCGCAACCTCGTGCCTCGGCAGCGGCTACAGCACGTGCTGATTGCCAGCGGATAATTCGTGAACAACCAAAAAAAAGGCGAGCCCTGAGGCTCGCCTTTTTACCGTCTGCGTTATGTCATTCAACTAATACTGCGAGCTTGCTCGTTTTCCAGGAACTCTTCCTGTAGCAGGCCGTCATTCTGGGCGTCGTCAGCGGTTTGCTGGGCAACGGCGCGTTTGCTGCGCAGTTTGCCGTAGAAGTGCTCCAGGGCATGATTGAGCTTGATGGCAGCACCCTCGACAGCCTGGTCGAGCGATGCGGATTTATGACTCACGGAAATCGGTTGATGGCCTTTTGGGCGTGCCTCCATCTGGCAGCGTTTGTCGTGCGGACCTGGCTTGTCGCCATTCTCGTCGCGCAGGTGGACCTCAACGCGGGTGAGGTCTTCGTCAAAACGTTCGAGCGTGCTTTCTACGGTGCTGCGGACCCACTCTTTCAGTCGAATGTTGCCTTGAATATGGTTGTCGCTATTGACTTGGATTTGCATAGTTCAATCCCTTATTCAGCTAGCTCGCAAGAGAATCGATGGGGCCTTTGCGGCCTGTGAGAACCATCGCCTCTTGACTACAAGGTCAGGCACTTGGCGCGAGATTTCAACCCCTTTGCAAAGATAAATTTCTTGTTGCAAAAAGCCCGGTCTCGGCCGGGCTTTTGCATGCCGTGGATCAAAACGCGACAGAGGTCTGCAGGTATACCGTACGAGGTTCACCGACATACTTGCCCTTGTTGTTGTCATCAAAGGAGCGCGTGTAGTACTGGTGATTGAAGATATTCTTCACGCCAACAGCAACGTTCAGGTTCGACAGTTGCGGGCCGAAATCATAGGCCGCACGGCTGCTGAACAGCATGTAGCCAGGGATGCGGCCGTTGCTGCCATCGGCACTTTCGCTGGAGGTGTTGGCGTTGTCGGCGAACTGGTCGCTCTGGTAAGTGCTGTCCAGGTTCAGTTGCCATTGACCTTCGCTGTAGCCAACGCCCAGCGTGCCTTTGTGACGAGAGGAGAACGGCACGCGATTGCCTTTGTTCGGCCCATCTTCGCGGATTTTCGCATCGACAAAGGCGTAAGTTGCATACACGTCAAACCCTGCCAATGCCGTGTTCAGACCTTCGAGTGCGTACTTCACGCTGGTCTCGATTCCCTGGTGGCGGGTTTCGCCACGGGCGATCACTGAATCGTTGGTCTGGTTGCTTTCGTACTGGTTGTCGAAGTTGATCAGGAAGGCGCCGATCTCGGCCTGCAACAGGCCATCGTCGTAGCGGGTTCCCAGCTCCCAGGTGCGGGCCTTTTCCGGTTTGACCTCACCGCTGCTGACGCGATTGGGCATCTGGCTGTACTGCACGCTGCCGAACGAGCCTTCGGTATTGCCATACAGGTTCCAGGTGTCGGTCAGGTGGTACATCATGTTCAGCGCCGGCAAAGCGGTGTTGTAGTCGCCCTGGTAGTGCTGGCCAGTGAGCTTGTTGCTCTGCTCGGAGTCGATCATCTCGTAGCGGATGCCCGGGGTGATGGTCCAGCGGCCGATGTCGATGCGGTCATCGAGGAAAATCGCGTGGGCTTCGGTGCCGCCACGGGTGTCGCGATCGTTGCGGCTGGCGGTGGTCGGCAACTGGTTGGCGCTGATCGGTTCGCGGTAGCGTAGTTCGTGGCCAGCCTCGTTGATGTAGCGGTAGCCGACGCCGACTTCATGCCAGCTTTCACCCAAGGCAAAACCCTGGGAGAAGCGCGTTTCAATACCGCGCACCCAGTACTCGCGCGGCGACAGCGAAACGAAGTTGCCTTGGTCCAGATAGCCACTGCGCAAGGTTTTGGTGAAGAAGCTGTTGACGCTGAACTGGCGGGCGTCTTCCTTGTAGTCGTAACCGAAATTGAACATCGTTCGGCGCCCCCAGAACTTGTCCTGAAGGCGCGTCGACTGGTACGGATCGGCGTCGTAGTCGGCAACGCTCAAGCCGCCGGGCATCTGCGCTTCACCCTCGTAGTACTGAGCCATGGCGTGCAGGCTGTTGGCCTCGTCGAGCTGCAGCTTGCCTTTGAGAATCAGGTCGTCAATCTGCGTATCGCTGTGCTCGCGCCAGTCGCCGCCACGGGTACCGGAGTAAAGCAGGGCACCACCCAAACCATTGTCGTTGGTGCCGCCGGCGAGCAGGTTGGCGCTGGTCTTGAAGCCATCGTGGCTGGAAGAGGGGCTGGTCTGGGTCTGGAAACCGGCTTTGACCGTTGGCTCATCCGGGATCGCCCGGGTCACGAAGTTGACGATACCGCCGACGTTCTGTGGCCCGTAACGTACTGCGCCGCCGCCCCGTACGACATCGACGGCATCCATGTTGCCCATGCTGATCGGAGCGAACGACAGCTGTGGCTGACCGTAAGGCGCGAAGGGTACTGGAATGCCGTCCATCAGTACGGTGGAGCGCGCCGCCAGGCGTGGGTTGAGGCCACGAATGCCGAAGTTCAGTGCCATGTCATGGCTGCCGGTGCCGTTGTTTTCCGGGGCGTTGACCCCGGGAATACGGTTGAGCACTTCACGGGCGGTAGTGGCACCTTGGCGTTCGAACGCTTCACGGCGAATCACATCACGGGCGCCAGGGTGTTCGAAGACATTGTCCTGCTCGGCCACACCCAGCCAGTCCCCGACCACGGTCGAAGTACCCAACTCCAGAGGGGCATGGGTGGCTGCCTGCGGTTGCAGACTGAAGGCGTTTTCACCCTCCGCACGGGCTTGCAGGCCGCTATCCTGGAGCAGAATGTCCAGCGCTTGTTGTGGGCTGAACTGGCCATCCAGACCTGGGCTCTGCACGCCGCTGGTGACCTGGGAGCCAAACGAGATCAGCACGCCGCTTTCCCGGCCGAATTGATTCAAGGCGTTTTCCAGCAACATCGGAGCAATGTGATAGGTGCGCGCGGCGGCGTTTTCGGCCAGGGTGGGAACGGCGACAGCGCTCAAGCCTGCACCGAACAGCAGGGCGCGAAGGGACTGGGCGAGTGGGCTCGGGCGAGGAGGCATGCAAGGGGTCCTTGAGAAGGTCATAGCAAAGGGTTCTGCCTTCTCTGTCACGCGAGATGCAAAAACGGCTCAGGTGGTTTCAATCATTTTTCAGGCGCGTGCTTCGACCGTCACCCAGTAGCGGGTAAAGCGTCGTACGCGCACTGGCAAGGCGACTTCGAGCAGGTCGAGAATGCGCTCGCTGTCAGCCAGTGGATAACTGCCGGAAATCAGCAGTTCGGCAGCCTCGGGAGCGCAGTTGAGCTGACCGCGGCGATAACGCCCCAACTCGTCGAGAAAGTCGCCCAGACGCATATGCGCAGCCACCAGCATGCCGTCGACCCAGGCTCCGGCGTTGCGGTCCAGGGCCTGGTTGGCCTGCCATTGCGGGCCGTTGAAACGGGCTTGCCGACCTGCGCTCAGTTCATTGCCGGCCAGGCTGGCATTACCCTGATAGACCGCAAGTTGGCTGTAGTGCGGGTAGTGGCGCAGGTTGTACTGGCCGCTGCTCAATTGCAGCAGGCCGAAATCGGTGAGCAGGTGCAGGGGGCGCGTATCGTTGGCGACGGTGAGCTGTATTTCGCCTTCGAGCAGGCGCACCAGGCGCTGCTGGACATCGAAGCGCACATCGGCGGCGCTGCGGGTATTCAACTGCAGCACGCTGCCGTCGTCGAGCGACTGGCGGCGACGCTCGCCCACTGGGCTGCGGTAGTCGGCAAGCAAGGTCGGCAGCGGGTTGTGCTGTTGCAGAGTCAATCCGGCGGCGCCGCCTACACCCAGGATCAACAAGGTTTTGAGGGCTCGCCGACGACTGGCCGAACGCGGAGCCTGCAGCGCTGCATGGGCCAGCGGTGAAGACAGCCCGCGCAGGCGCTGATTGACTCGCTGGATATGCTCCCAGGCCCGGCGATGTTCTTCATGGGCCTGCAGCCAGTGCTGCATGGCTTGCTGTTGGCGCGGATCCAGGGCGCCACCCTGCATTTCGATCAGCCAGTGCACGGCCTGCTCGGCTACGCGCGGTGAGAACTCCTGATGCACGCCGCTCACAGGGCAAAGTAACAGCGCATGGCTGCCTTGTTCAGGTAGCGCTTGACCGTGGCCAGCGAGATGTTCAGTTGCGCGGCGATCTCGCCGTAGCTCAAGCCGTCGACCTGAGCCAACAGAAACGCGCGCTTGACCCGCGGTGCCAGACCATCAAGCAGGCGGTCAAGCTCCAGCAGGGTTTGCAGGATGATTGCCCGGTGTTCCTCTGAGGGCGCCAGTTCCTCAGGCAACTGTGCCAGCGCTTGGTAGTAGGCACGCTCCAGATCCTGACGCCGGTAGTGGTTGAACAGCACGCGCTTGGCGACGGTGGTGAGGAACGCTCGTGGCTCGTTGAGCACCGGTGTCTCGCGCGCCTGCAGCAGACGCATAAAGGTGTCCTGGGCCAGGTCTGCAGCGTTGTCCGGGCAGCCCAGGCGTTGGCGCAACCAACCGGTCAACCAGTTGTGATGGGCGTGGTAGAGGCCTTCGAGCGAGGAAGAGGGGGCACTGGGCACCGTGAACACTCCGGCGCCAGAATGCGCAACAGAATAAGAATTGTTCTCATTGTAGTGGTTTCACAGGCTGCTCGGCAATCAGCGCCTGACTGGCGGGAAAGTTCAGATCGGAAAATGTAAATATCGTAAATAATCTTTACTCTCATTTGAGAATAAATAGCATTCACCCCTGATTGGTTTACCGAATCTTTACATTTCTCAGGGAGAGCTCCACGTGGCCCCGCTTTTCACCCGATCCTGCCTTGCGCTAACCCTTTGCTCGCTTTACACCAGCCAGGCCAGTGCCGAAGGCCAAAAGCCTATGGAACTGGACAACGTGGTCGTCACCGCCTCCGGCTTCTCCCAGCAAATCAAGGATGCACCGGCGTCGATTTCGGTGATTACCCGTGAGCAGATCGAGAACAAGTCCTACCGTGATGTCACCGACGCCTTGCGTGATGTTCCGGGTGTAGTGATCACTGGGGGGGCCAGCTCAAGCGACATCAGCATCCGTGGCATGGCTTCCAAGTACACGCTGATGCTGGTCGACGGCAAGCGCCAGGACTCGCGGGCGACCCGCCCCAACAGTGACGGTGCCGGTATCGAGCAAGGCTGGATGCCGCCGCTTGAGGCAATCGAGCGCATTGAAGTGGTACGTGGGCCAATGTCGTCGCTGTATGGTTCTGACGCCATGGGTGGGGTAATCAACATCATCACTCGCAAGGTGACGCCGAACTGGTACGGCGGCGTGCGCAGTGAAGCCACCTTCCAGGACCGTTCCGATTCGGGTGACTACAACAGCACCAGTGCCTTCGTTTCCGGGCCGCTGATCCCTAACCTGGTCGGCTTGCAGTTGTACGGGCTAACCTCCCACCGTGACGAAGACCACATCGTCAACGGTTTTAACGAACAGAGCACCGACAGCGGCACCGCCAAGCTGTCGTTCACCCCCGACGAACACAACGACATCACCTTCGAGGCCGGCAAATCCGAGCAGGAGCGTTATGCCAACGTAGGGCGTTCGGCGCGGTCTTCCGACAGCCAACAGGATTACGACCGCACCAATTTCTCGATTTCCCACTCCGGGCGTTGGGAAAGCATCACCACAGACAGCTACCTGCAACGCGAGAAGATCGAAAACCCGGCCCGGCGCATGGAGCTGGAAAACACTGTGCTCAACACACAGATGTCGTACTTCAGCGAGTCGCACATCACCACGGTTGGTGGCCAGTACAAGTACGAAGACCTCACCGACGAAGGCAACCAGCTGGCGTCGGCGTCCAGCGTCAACCAGCTCACGCGTTGGTCCTGGGCGCTGTTTGCCGAAGACGAGTGGCGTCTGACCGAAGCCTTCGCGCTGACCGCCGGCCTGCGCATGGACCGCGACGAAAACTACGGCACGCATTGGTCGCCACGTTTGTACGGCGTGTACCACTTTACCGACCACTGGACCGTCAAGGGCGGTGTATCCAGCGGTTATCGCTCGCCGGATATCCGTGCGGCGGTGGATGACTGGGGGCAGATCACCGGTGGTGGTGGCGATCCGGCGATCATCGTTGGCAATTCCAACCTCAAGCCTGAGAAGAGCTTGAGCCAGGAAATCGGCGTGGTCTGGGACAGCCTGGAAGGGGTCTCCACCGGCCTTACCGTGTTCAATACCGACTTCAAGGACAAGATCACCGAAACCCGCCGCTGCACCGACAGCACCGGCAATGCCTCGGGCCAATGCCAGATTGGTGGTACGTCGTACAAGTTCATCAGTGATCGGGTGAACGTTGACGAGGCGACGATGCAGGGCATCGAAGCAACGCTGGATTGGGAGATCACCCAGAGCCTGAAGCTGGCCAGCAACTACACCTTCACCGACTCCGAGCAAAAGAGCGGGCCACAGAAGGGCAAGCCGCTGAACCAGATGCCACGGCACATGTTCAACGCCACCCTCGACTGGCAGACCACCGATCAGTTGGGCACCTGGGCGCGGGTCAACTACCGCGGCAAGACTTCTGACTACCTGGGGCGCACCACCATGTCCGATGGCACGCCGTCGTACACCTTTGTCGATCTGGGCGGTACTTACCGGGTAACCAAGAACCTCAAGCTGCTGGCGGGTGTGTACAACGTGTTCAACAAGGAAGTCGACTACGAGGACTACCAGACCGTGCTTGATGGTCGCCGCTACACCGTGGGTATGGACCTGTCGTTCTGAGGCGGTGCCCGGTGGCTTTGCTTGTGAGAATATAAATCATTACTATCACTGGCCCTTCACAATGGATGGATGCCATGAAAAGCAAAGCTGCCGGGCTGGCGTTTAGTTATCGCCTGGCCGTGACCTCCCGCTGCCTGGCTGCAGTGTTCGGTGGTTATCTGTTGGCGGCCATGGCCAGCGTCTGCATCACCCTGCTGGCACCGCTGCCCAAAGCAGAAGCAGTGATCAGCGGGATGATGCTGTCGTTTCTTTTCTACCTGGTGGCCTTCCTCTGGTGCTTTGCCTGTCGTAGCGCCTGGCGGGCATGGCTAGGCGTGCTGCTGCCGAGCCTGGTACTGGGTGCCATCAATGGCTTGGCCTACTGGATGAAAAACGGATGAAAGAGGGCTTTCGCCAGGCCATGGCCTGGTTGCACACCTGGACCGGCTTGATCTTCGGCTGGCTGTTGTTCGCGATTTTCCTCACCGGGACGATGTCCTACTTCAAGGAAGAGATTAATCACTGGGCTCAGCCTGAGGTGCAGGTTCGGCCACTGGAGCCGCTGACCAGTCTGGCCCTGGCCCAAGACTATCTTCAGGAACATGCGCCGGGCGCCGGCAGCTGGTTCATTCGCCTGCCTGACGCGCGTGAGCCGGCGCTGAGTGTCGGCTGGCGCGCCGAGGGTGCCGGGCGCCGTGGCTTCATCGAGAAAACCCTGGACCCTGCTACGGGCGCTGAAGTCCTGACCCGGGAAACGCGCGGCGGCGACTTCTTCTATCGCTTCCATTTCCAGCTGGAAATGCCTCACCCCTGGGGGCGCTGGTTGTCGACCTTTGCTGCGTTCATCATGCTCTTGGGCTTGGTGACCGGCATCATTACCCACAAGAAGATCTTCAAGGAGTTCTTCACCTTCCGCCCAGGCAAAGGCCAGCGTTCCTGGCTCGATGGCCACAACGCCATCGGCGTGCTGGTGCTGCCGTTTCACCTGATGATCAGCTACAGCAGCCTGGTGATTTTCATGGCGCTGGTGATGCCGGCGAGCATCATCGCCAGTTACGGTGACAACACCCGCGGCTACTTCAACGACCTGTTCGGCGCGCCTGAACAAGTCAAGGTGGCCGGCGTTGCCGCGCCATTGCTGGCGCTTCCGACGTTGTACCAGAAGTTCCAGGAACAAGCGCCGGGCAGTCGCCCGGGCTGGATCGAGGTGCAGAACCCCGGTGACCAGAATGCTCGGGTACGGTTCTCTCGCCATGGCGGTGAGCGCATTGCCTACCAGCGTGGTGGTGGTTGGGTATTTGACGGGGTTAACGGCACGCTGCAAACGAGCAGTAGCAATGAAGCGACACCAGTGTTGATATCAGGGGGCATGTACGGCCTGCACATGGGCATGTTTGCGGGTCCCTGGTTGCGTTGGCTGTACTTCTTCTTCGGGGTGGCCGGTACGGCGGTGATCGGCACTGGCCTGGTCCTGTGGCTGGGCAAGCGTCAACTCAAGCACGCCAAGAGCGGCACGCAACCCTTCGAGCTGCGTCTGGTGGAGGTGCTGAACATCGCCAGCATGAGCGGCTTGCTGCTGGGGACGGCGGCCTTCTTCTGGGCCAACCGCTTGTTGCCGGTGGGGCTGGAGGGGCGTGCTGGCTGGGAGGTCAACAGCTTCTTCCTGCTCTGGGCATTGTCGCTGTTGCACGCCATGCTGCGCCCGGGGCGCCGAGCGTGGGCCGAGCAGTTGGGCTTGGCGGCGCTGCTGTGGGCTGGTTTGCCGTTGCTCAACCAGCTGACCACCCGCCAAGGTTTGCTTCATTCCATCCCGGCGGGTGACTGGGCGATGGCCGGGTTCGACCTGACCGCCCTGGGTTGTGGCCTGTTCCTGGCCTGGGGGGCTGGCAAGATGTGGCGTCCGCCGGCGGTGGCCAAGCGTGCGCCCAAAGCGGCAAAAGCGGCCAGCGCCAACCTGATCGAAAGCGAGGTGAGTTGATGTTGGCCATTGCCCTGTTCGGTTTTGCCGGCTTTGCCTGCCTGTGTCTGGCGATGGAAAAGCACTACAAGGAACTGCTCGGTGCGCCACCCAGCGCGTTGCGTTTGCGCGCCTTGCGCATTGGCGGTTGGTTGTTGCTGCTGACAGCGTTGAGCCTGGCCGTGCACCACAGTGGCTGGGCCATGGGCCTGGTCGAGCTGTTTGCCGTGTTGATGGCAGGCGTCACGCTGTGGGTGTTCTTGCTGCCCTATCAACCGCGTGTGTTGTTGGGGTTGCTGGGGCTGAGTCTGGTGCTGGGGCCTGTGCTGGTGCTCGCTGCGTAAGCGGCGCTAGCGCCTGAAGGCTGCGCGGTAGGCGCCAGGTGTAGCCCCCAGTGCCTGGCGAAAGCGGTTGCTGAAATGGCTGGCGCTGGCAAAGCCGCACTGCAGTGCGACTTCGCCCAAGGGTAGCTCGCCAAAACGCAGCAACTGACGGGCCATGGCCAGACGCCGGGCCAACAGGTACTGGTGCGGCGGCAGACCGAAGCTTTCGCGGAACATCCGCGCAAAGTGGTATTCGGACAGGTTACACAGCGCCGCCAGCTCACCCAGGCTCAAGGGCTGGTCCAGACGTCCCTCGATGTAGTCGCTCAATTGCCGGCGCTGGTGCGCGGCCAGCCCCCCTTTAAGGCGTAAGCCCTGGCGCAGTCCGACCTGGCTGAGCACGGCGTGATCGAGAATTTCGTGGGCCAGGGTGCTGGTCAGCAGGCGCTCGCCCGGTTCATCCCAGTTCAGAGCGATCAGTTGGCGAAAACGCCGGGCTTGCTCGGGATCGTCAAGGAAGGTTGCTTCCTGCAATTGCAGTTCACGCGGTTCGCGGTCGAGCAGGCTGACGCAACCGAGGGCGAACTGTTCCTGGCTGATGTACAGGTGCGCCAGGCGAATCGAGCCGTTGACCACCCAGTTGGAAGCCGAGCCGGCGGGCATGATGCACAGCTTGTTCGGCGCGCCTTTGTGTGCGGGTTGCTCGCGGCGAAAGGTGCCGGTGCCGTCGGCGATGTAACAGGACAGGGTGTGGTGGGTGGGTGCTTCGTAGTCGCGGGCATCATGGCGGTTGTTCCAGAGGGCTGCGGCCAGGCCGTCACCCAGGTGCGCGCTGTGTTCCAGGCGAGCATGGGGCGAGTCGTGCATGGCTTTGAAAACGTGCAGATGGTCCAACGGATTCATGATCGATACCTCTGGCGGCCATCCTACTCCGCTGGGCAATGCCTGGCAGCAGTGGGCAGCGCAAAAGCGCAAGAATGTGCAAGCGCGTACCGCCCAGCAGGCAGGAGACTGGTGACCTAGATGCGAGGAGTGCTGCCATGAACCTGTCGTTGTACCTGCTGACCGTATTGATCTGGGGCACCACCTGGATCGCCCTGAAACTGCAATTGGGCGTGGTCGCCATTCCCGTGTCGATTGTTTATCGCTTCGCCCTGGCCGGTCTGATTCTGTTCGCCATCCTCCTGCTCAGTCGGCGCTTGCAGCCGATGAACCGGCGCGGCCATGGCATCTGCCTAGCACAGGGGCTTTGCCTGTTTTGCGTTAACTTCATGTGCTTCCTGACGGCCAGTCAATGGATTCCCAGTGGCCTGATTGCGGTGGTGTTTTCCACGGCAACGCTGTGGAATGCGCTCAACGCACGGGTGTTCTTCGGCCAGAAAATCGCGGCCAATGTCTTGGGCGGGGGCGCGTTAGGGTTGGGCGGCTTGGGTTTGTTGTTCTGGCCAGAGCTTTCGGGGCACGCAGCGAGTCGTGAAACCCTGATCGGTCTCGCGTTGGCCCTGCTCGGCACCTTGTGCTTCTCGGCCGGCAACCTGCTTTCCAGCTTGCAACAGAAGACCGGCCTGCGGCCGATGACCACCAATGCCTGGGGCATGCTCTATGGGGCCGGGATGCTCGCGGTGTACTGCCTGTTCAGCGGCATTCCTTTCGATATGGAGTGGAACACGCGCTACATCGGTTCGCTGCTGTACCTGGTAATTCCGGGGTCGGTGATCGGCTTTACGGCCTACCTGACATTGGTTGGACGCATGGGCCCGGAACGTGCGGCCTACTGCACAGTGTTGTTCCCGCTGGTGGCGTTGAATGTATCGGCGTTCTATGAGGGGTATCAGTGGACAGCGCCGGCGCTGTTTGGCCTGGTGCTGGTGATGCTGGGGAATGTGCTGGTGTTCAGGAAACCCAAGGCCAAGGTGGCTACACCTGCAGTGGCCTTGAGGTAACCGTCGGCTGTGGGGCTCATCGCCGGCAAGGCCGGCTCCCACAAGGTTTCTGCTTGGGCCCGGTTATTTCCATACCTGCGGGTTGACCAGATCACGCGGCCGCTCGCCGAGCAGGGCGCTGCGCAGGTTATCAATCGCCCGGTTGGCCATGGCATCACGGGTTTCGGCAGTGGCCGAGCCAACGTGGGGCAAGGTCAGGGCATTGGGCAACTGGAACAACGGCGATTCGCTCAGCGGTTCCTTCTCGTACACGTCCAGCCCGGCGCCGCGGAGGGTGCCATTGCGCAGGGCTTGCACCAGTGCGGCTTCATCCACTACAGGCCCACGCGATACGTTGATCAGGAAGGCACTGGGCTTCATCAACTGCAGCTCACGGCTGCTGATCAGGTGTTTGGTCTGCGCACCGAGCGGCACCACCAGGCAAACGAAATCGGCTTCGGCCAGCAACTGATCAAGGCTACGGAACTGGGCACCGAGTTCTTGTTCCAGTGCCGTCTTGCGCGAGTTGCCGCTGTAGATGATCGGCATGTTGAAGCCGAAATGACCCCGACGGGCAATCGCCGCACCGATGTTGCCCAAACCGACGATACCCAGGGTTTTACCGTGCACATCGCTGCCAAACTGCGCCGGGCCGACGGTGCCTTGCCATTGCCCGGCCTTGGTCCAGGCATCGAGCTCGGCGACGCGACGGGCACAGCCCATGAGCAGGGCGAAACCCAGGTCGGCGGTGCTTTCAGTGAGCACGTCAGGGGTATTGGTCAGGGCAATGCCGCGCTCATTGAAGTAGTTCAGGTCGTAGTTGTCGTAGCCCACCGAGACACTCGATACCACTTCGAGTTTGCTGGCATTGGCCAGCTGCGCTTCGCCAAGCTTGCGACCAACGCCGATCAGGCCATGGGCCTCGGGCAGCGCTTCATTGAACTGGGCACTGATATCGCCGAGCTTGGGGTTCGGCACGATCACATTGAAGTCTTGCTGCAGGCGTTCGACCATCGCCGGAGTGATACGGCTGAAGGCAAGGACGGTCTTTTTCATCGGCGAAATCTCTGCGGGCGGTGGAGAATGGGTAGCACGCTATCATTCTCCACCGCCTCTGTGCAGCAAGATTTCAGTTGGCGATCAGCAACTCGTGGGTCTTGAGGTCGGCCTCGTGGGCGGCGAGGATTTCCGGCAACGAGTTACGCAGGTACTCGACCCAGGTCTTGATCTTGGCATCCAGGTATTGGCGTGACGGGTAGATCGCGTACAGGTTCAGTTCCTGCAACCGGTAATCGGGCATCACCCGTACCAGCGAGCCATCGCGCAGCCCGTCGATGGCCGAGTAGATCGGCAAAACACCGACACCCATGCCGCTGCGGATTGCGGTTTTCATCGCATCGGCCGAGTTCACCTGGAACGGCGCCTGGGTAATGTTGACCACTTCCTGACCTTCCGGCCCGTCGAATAGCCATTTCTCCAGCGGGATCACCGGGCTGACCATGCGCAGGCAGGCGTGGTTGAGCAGGTCGCTGGGCTTGTGCGCAACGCCGTGGCGACTGACGTAATCAGGCGAGGCGCAGACGATGCTGTAGGTAATCCCCAGGCGCTGGGAAACGAAGCCCGAGTCCGGCAGCTCGCTGGCCAGCACGATGGACACGTCATAACCCTCATCGAGCAGGTCTGGCACGCGGTTAGCCATGGTCAGGTCGAAGGTCACGTCCGGGTGGGTTTCGCGGTACCGGGCGATGGCATCAATGACGAAGTGCTGGCCGACGCCAGTCATCGAGTGCACCTTCAGCTGACCGGCGGGGCGGGCATGGGCGTCGCTGGCCTCGGCCTCAGCTTCCTCGACATAGGTGAGGATCTGTTCGCAGCGCATCAGGTAACGCTTGCCGGCTTCGGTCAGGGCGATACGGCGGGTGGTACGGTTGAGCAGGCGTGTTTGCAGATGGGCTTCAAGATTGGAGACCGCCCGCGAAACGTTGGCGGTGGTCGTATCCAGTTGCACAGCGGCGGCAGTAAAGCTGCCGACTTGCGCTACGCAGCTAAAAGCACGCATGTTTTGCAGGGTGTCCATGGGTCGCTCTCAAAGTAGACGACAAATTGTGACATGAAGTAACCGAGGCGGTCTTCAGACTAAAGCCGGATTATCGCTGTTTTCGTAACAAAGATTCGCAGTAATACACGCTTATCGCCAGTGCAGCCGCCCCCTAGAATTGCGTCTCCAAGCGTTATCCACTTTCTATGTCGGGAATTTGCAGCTGTGCCGCGTCGCATCATCAGAGCGCTCAATGCGCTCAGTGTCTGTGCCTTTAGCTTGACCTTGAGCGGCTGTATCGGAACTTGGGGCATCGCCCCGCAAAGCAAGACGCTGCAAGCCAATACCCTGACCACCGACGAGGCGATCCGCGAGGCCGCCCGTGATGCCCACTGGCCTGAGCAGCAGTGGTGGCGTGCCTATGGCGATCCACAACTCGACCGCTGGATCGCCCTGGCCGTCAGCAACAGCCCGAGCATGGCCATGGCCGCCGCCCGTGTGCGCGAGGCCAAAGCGATGGCCGGAGTGGTCGAGTCGGCCGAGAAACTGCAGGTCAACGGCGAGTCGACACTCAAGCGCCACAACTGGCCTGAAGACCAGTTCTATGGGCCGGGTGCGTTGTCGGGGGCCAACACTTGGGACAACAACGCCGCCCTTGGCTTCAGTTATGCCCTGGACCTCTGGGGCCGCGAACGCAATGCCAGCGAGCAGGCCGTGGACATGGCCCACATGAGCGCGGCGCAATTGCGTCAGGCTCAGCTGGAACTGCAGAATAACATCGTCAAGGTGTACATCCAGCTGTCCCTGCACTTTGCCCAGCGCGATATCGTCAAGGCTGAGCTTGAGCAGCAGGAGCAGATTCTGGCCCTTGCCGAACGGCGCCTGGCCGGTGGTATTGGCACCCATTTTGAAGTCAGTCAGGCGCAGACCCCACTGCCGGAAACCCATCGCCAGCTCGATGCCCTGAACGAAGAAATCGCCCTGGCGCGTAACCAGTTGGCGGCCCTGGCGGGCAAAGGCCCAGGGGAGGGGGCGCAACTGCAGCGTCCGCAACTGGCCCTTGGTGCCGCCTTGAAGTTGCCTTCGGCCTTGCCTGCCGAGCTGGTGGGCCAGCGTCCGGACGTAGTCGCCAGCCGCTGGCAAGTCGCCGCCCAAGCGCGCGGTATCGACGTCGCCTATGCCGGGTTTTTCCCCAACGTCGACCTGGTCGGCGGGCTTGGCTTCATGGCCACTGGCGGTGGTCCACTGGAGTTTCTCACTGGGCGCAAGTTCAACTACAACGTCGGTCCGGCCATCAGCCTGCCAGTGTTCGACGGCGGCCGCCTGCGCTCGCAATTGGGTGTCGCCTCGGCCGGTTATGACATCGCCGTGGCGCGCTACAACCAGACCGTGGTCGAGGCGCTCAAGGGTATTTCCGATCAGTTGATTCGCCGTGAGTCGATGAACGAGCAACAGCATTTCGCTGCCAAATCGGTGGCGTCGGCGCAGAAGACTTATGACATTGCCATGATCGCCTTCCAGCGCGGGCTGACCGATTACCTCAACGTGCTCAATGCGCAAACCTTGCTGTTTCGCCAGCAACAGATCCAGCAGCAAGTGCAGGCCGCTCGTTTGACGGCGCATGCCGAACTGGTCACCGCCTTGGGCGGCGGTTTGGGCGCCGGTAAAGACGTGCCGGGCGAAGATAAACAGCAGGCGCCGAAAACCCCGGCAACCCTGGCTGTTTTCGATAAGCCGAGCCACGCCGAATGAGCGCACTGACACTGCCGTTTCGCTGGTTGGCAACCCTGGAGTGGCGCCGTGGTTTCTTTGAGTGGGCACGCACTGACGGGGTGACCTGGGTTTACATCTTCAAAGTCCTTAGCGCGGCGTTTCTGACGTTGTGGCTGGCCATGCGCCTGGAGTTGCCGCAGCCGCGCACGGCGATGATCACCGTGTTCATCGTCATGCAGCCGCAGAGCGGGCATGTCTTTGCCAAGAGCTTTTGGCGACTGCTGGGGACGCTGGCCGGCTCGTCGATGATGGTCGCGCTGATTGCATTGTTTCCACAGAACACCGAACTGTTCCTGCCGAGCCTGGCGATCTGGGTGGGCCTGTGCTCAGCCGGTGCCATGCGCTATCGGACCTTCCAGGCCTATGGCTTTGTGCTCGCCGGTTACACCGCCGCGATGGTCGGCCTGCCGGCGTTGCAACACCCTGATGGGGCGTTTATGGCGGCGGTCTGGCGGGTGCTGGAAATCTCCCTGGGGATTCTGGTGTCGACCCTGGTCAGCGCCGCGATCCTGCCGCAGTCGGCGGGCGCGGCCATGCGCAATGCCCTGTACCAACGCTTCGGTGTGTTCGCCGGATTCGTTATCGAAGGCCTGCGCGGCGACAGCCAGCGCGACCGCTTCGAAAGCAGCAACGTGCGTTTCATCGCCGAAGCAGTGGGCCTGGAAAGCCTGCGCAACGTCACCGCCTTCGAAGATCCGCACATGCGCCGCCGCAATGGCCGGCTGGGGCGCATGAACAGCGAGTTCATGGCCATCACCACGCGCTTCAACGCCTTGCACCAGTTGCTTGAACGCCTGCGTTTGCGTGGCCCGTTGCAGATCGTCCCGGCGATCGAGCCCGGCCTCAACGCGCTGGCGGATCTGCTCGAAGGCTATGCCGGTCGGGCGCTGACCAGCGCCGACGCCGCGCGCTTGGCCGAGCAATTGGCCGCCTACAAGGAAGGCTTGCCGGAGCGGGTGCGCAGCTTGCGTGCCGCCTATGTCGAGAGCGGGCCGAGCGATGCTGACCTGCTGGATTTTCACACCGCTTACGAACTGCTTTATCGCTTTGTCGATGACCTGTACAGCTACGCGCTGACCCACGCTTCGCTGGCCGAGCACAACCATGCCCGCGAGCAGTGGGATGAACCCTACGTGGCGCAGACCAACTGGATGGTGTCGCTGGCGGCGGGGGTGAGGGCCTCGTTCATTTTGCTGGTGTTGGGCAGCTTCTGGATCGCCACGGCCTGGCCGAGCGGGGCGATGATGACCCTGATTGCGGCCGCTACTGTAGGGCTGTCGGCGGCCTCGCCAAACCCCAAGCGGATGTCTTTTCAGATGGCCTGCGGGACCTTGTTCGGTGCCTTCGTCGGCTTTTTTGAAACCTTCTTCGTGTTCCCCTGGATTGATGGCTTTCCTTTGCTGTGCCTGGTCCTGGCGCCGGTGTTCGTGTTCGGCGCCTTCCTCGCTTCGCGCCCTGCCTACGCCGGGGTTGGCCTGGGGCTGCTGATCTTCTTTGCCACCGGCTCCGTGCCGGACAACCTGACCGTCTACAACCCCTACAACTTCATCAACGACTACATCGCCATGGTGATCGGCATGCTGGTGTGCGCCGCTGCCGGGGCGATCATTCTGCCGCCCAACAGCCGCTGGTTGTGGAGTCGCCTGGAGCAGGATCTGCGCAGCCAGGTGCTGTTCGCCATCAGCGGTCGCTTGCGTGGCCTCGGTTCGGCCTTCGAAAGCCGCACGCGTGACCTGCTGCACCAGGCCTATGGCCTGGCGGCCGGTAAACCGATGGTGCAGAGCAACCTGCTGCGCTGGATGTTCCTGGTGCTGGAGGTGGGGCACGCGATCATCGAACTGCGCAAGGAACAGGCCATTTTGCCGGTGCACCCGTGCTACGCCGAATCGCAGCCCTGGCGTCAGGCGATCCGGGTCATGGGCCGGGCCCTGGCGCGCTTGTTCCTGCAACCGAGCGCGAGCAACCACGAGCGTGCCCTGGTAGCGGTAGACCACGCGATCAGCCGCGTGCTGGCCACCGACGAACCTTTTGCCCGGCACTTCGATACCTCGGCCCTGCGTCGCGTGCAGAGCTACCTGCACTTCATCCGTACTTCGCTGCTCGACCCCCAGTCGCCGCTGGCCGCCCTGGCCCCGGCCCAAGGACAGCCCCATGCCTCGTGAAATCGCCTTCCACGGCGTCTACATGCCGACCATGACCTTGATGTTCCTGTTCGCCGCCGGGCTCGCCTGGGGCCTGGACCGGTTCATCGCAAGCTATGACGGTTACCGGTTTTTCTGGCATCCGGCGCTGTTGCGCCTGTGTCTGTTTATCTGTCTGTTCGGCGCCATGGCCCTGACTCTCTACCGTTGAGACCCCTGTTGATGAAAAAGTTTTTCAGCCTGATCGCCACCTTGCTCGTGCTGGCAGCTGCCGTGGTGATCGGCCGCCAGCTCTGGGTGCACTACATGAACACACCCTGGACCCGTGACGGGCGGGTGCGCGCGGACATCATCAACGTTGCCGCCGATGTACCGGGCTATGTGGTTGATGTGCCGGTGCGTGATAACCAGTTGGTGAAGAAGGGCGATGTGCTGCTGCAGATCGATCCTGAGCATTATGAAGTGGCGGTCAAGCAGGCCCAGGCCCTGGTCGCCTCACGCAAAGCCACCTGGGAAATGCGTAAGGTCAACGCGCATCGGCGCGCCGACTTGGACAACCTGGTGATCTCCCGCGAGAACCGCGACGACGCCAGCAACATCGCCAACTCGGCCCTGGCGGATTATCAGCATGCCCAGGCGCAACTGGCGGCTGCAGAGCTTGATCTTAAGCGCACCCGAATTCTGGCGACCGTCGACGGCTATGTGACCAACCTCAACGTCCATCGGGGTGACTATGCGCGCACCGGTGAGCCGAAGATGGCAGTGGTCGACAAGGACTCCTTCTGGGTCTACGGCTTTTTCGAAGAGACCAAGCTGCCGCATGTGAACGTCGGTGACCAGGCTGACCTGCAGATGATGAGCGGGGAAGTGCTCAAGGGCCATGTGGAGAGTATTTCCCGTGGCATCTACGACCGTGACAACCCGGAAAGCCGCGAGTTGATCGCCGATGTAAACCCGACCTTCAACTGGGTGCGTCTGGCCCAGCGGGTGCCGGTGCGGATTCACATCGATGAAGTGCCGGAAGGGTTTCTGCTGGCGGCGGGGACGACCTGTACCGTGGTGGTCAAACCCGCAAAAGATCAGGGTTAGGGGGTGACCCATCGCCGGCAAGGCCGGCTCCCACAATGATCGGTGTTGCACTCGACACTGGGGGAGCCGTTCTTGCCGGCGATGCGTTTCAGGCGTGCCGGGAGTCCACCAACACGGGGCAGCTCAACTGATCGATGACCTTGTTGCTGATCGACGGATCCAGCAAGCGCCCCAGGCGGTTCAGGTGGCGGTGGCCCATGATGATCAAGGCACAGTCAAGCGTGCGGGCTTGGCTGACAATCACCGCTACCGGTTCGCCCTGAACCAGTTTGCCCTCGCTCTCAAAGCCTAACCCGCGCAACCGTTGCAGCGCCTGCTGCAGGGCCAGGCTGGCATGGCGCTGTTCGTCAGTGGCGGCCGGATACTCCTGTTGCTCAAAGGCTGTCACGCGGTCCAACGCAAACGCACCGTCGATAGCCAGCACCACATGCAAACGGTGGTTGGCCGGCTGACAGTACTGTTGTGCAAGTTCCAGCAAACCTTCCGAGGCGCTGGAGCCATCAATGGCGATCAAGACGGGGCTGAGCATGCAGGGCTCCACGAGGACAAAGTCGAGCCGCTCATTGTTGGCCAACGCTCGGCGCAGATAAAGGGCCTGCCATGCACTGTGTAGTTGTGTCCGGCGCAACACGGACGCCGCTGCCAAGCTGGTAACATTGTCCTTTCTGACCCCCTTGGATGCCTGGCAATGCAGATCCCGGATATGAACCTGTTGGTTGCCCTTGACGCCCTGCTCGATGAAGGCAGTGTGGTTGGCGCGGCGCGGCGCATGAACCTGAGCCCGGCTGCCATGAGCCGGACGCTGGGGCGTATCCGCGAGGCCATCGGTGATCCGATCCTGGTCCGCGCCGGTCGCGGCCTGGTGCCGACGCCACGGGCGCTGGCCTTGCACGAGCAGGTGCGGGCGCTGGTTGAGCAGGCCGGGCTGGTGTTTCGCAGCCGAGAGGAAGTGGAATTGGCCACCTTGGAGCGGACCTTCAGCATTCGCACCAATGATCTGTTTATCGCGCTGTATGGCGCGCAGTTGCTGCGTGCCATGCATGAGCAAGCGCCACGCACCGTGCTGCGCTTTGTGCCGGAAAGTGGCGGTGATGACGACTCGATTTTGCGCGATGGGCGCAACGACCTGATTGTCAGCTCGACCATCGACCTGGGGCCGGAAATCAAGGTACAGAGCCTGTTCAACACCATCTATGTCGGCCTGGCCCGCCAGGATCACCCGATCTTCGACGAACCGATCACCCCCGAACGCTTTGCCGCCTACCCGCAGATCAGCGTGTCGCGCCGGGGTCGCGCCAATGGCCCGATAGATCTGGAATTGGCCAACTACAAGGTGCAACGCCACGTCGCGTTGATCACCCCAAGCTTTCACTCGGCGATGTTTTCCCTGCCTGACTCCGACCTGTTGCTGCCCATGCCGGCCAACATTCTTACCAGTGTGACCAAGCTCGGCCTGCCGCTGCGTTCGTTCCGTATTCCGCTGCCGATGGAGCGGGTGACGGTGATGCAGGCCTGGCACCCGCGTTTTGACAACGATCCGGCCCACCGCTGGTTGCGCCAGACACTCAAGGCCTGCTGTAGCGAGAGCCTTTGACGCCAGGATTGCGTTTGCTGCACTCGTAAACTGCCAATATGTCAGTTTTCGTCATCATTGCCGCTTCATAGACTTCTGCCGGTAGTTGTTCCCCCCGGAGATGTCTTTAATGAGTTCGTTAACCGCGCTGCCCGCTGCTGTCGCGCCCGTGCCTGTGGCCAGCCCCGCAACGCCTGCGGTATTTGGCCTGCGCATCGTGGTCGGGTTAGTGGGGGTGTTGCTGGCGGTGCTCTGTGCCGGCCTTAATGAGATGGTCACCAAGGCCTCGCTGGCCGACATCCGTGGCGCAATGTTCATCGGTGCCGATGAAGGCGCCTGGTTGATTGCCGTGTATGCCGCCGCCTCAGTCTCGGCCATGGCCTTTTCGCCGTGGCTGGCCGTGACCTTTTCCCTGCGCCGTTTCACCCTCTGTGCGATCAGTGCCTTCGCCCTACTGGGGCTGTTGCAACCCTATGCCCCCAACCTTTCCAGCCTGATGCTGTTGCGCATTTTGCAGGGCCTGGCGTCGGGCGCCTTGCCGCCGATGCTGATGAGTGTCGCCCTGCGCTTTCTGCCGCCGGGGATCAAAGTCTATGGCCTTGCCGGCTATGCCCTGACGGCCACCTTCGGGCCCAACCTCGGTACGCCGTTGGCAGGCTTGTGGACGGAGTACGTCGGTTGGCAATGGGCTTTCTGGCAGATCGTTGTACCGTCATTGCTGGCCATGGCCTGCGTGGCCTGGGGCCTGCCGCAGGACCCGCTGCGCCTGGAACGCTTCAAGCAGTTCGACTGGCGTGGCCTGCTGCTCGGTTTACCGGCGATCTGCTCGTTGGTCATCGGCCTGACCCTGGGCGATCGCCTGGGTTGGTTCGACTCGCCGCTGATTTGTTGGTTGCTCGGCGGTGGTCTGGTGCTGCTGGTGGTGTTCCTGTGCAACGAATGGTCTGAGCCGCTGCCGTTCTTCAAGTTGCAGATGCTCAAGACCCGCAACCTAACCCACGCGCTGGTGACGCTGTTTGGGGTGTTGATCGTGCTGACTGCGGCGATCCTCATTCCCTCCAGTTACCTTACCCAGATTCAGGGCTATCGCCCGGCGCAGACCGCGCCGCTGATGCTGCTGGTGGCGTTGCCACAGTTGCTCGCGCTGCCGCTGACCGCCGCCTTGTGCAACATCCGTGCGGTGGATTGCCGTTGGGTCCTGGCCATCGGCCTGGGCATGCTGGCGTTGTCCTGCGGGCTCGGCAGCCAGCTCACCAGTGTGTGGATTCGCGACAACTTCTACCTGCTGCAGATGCTGCACATCTTCGGCCAACCGATGGCCGTGCTGCCGTTGCTGATGCTTGCCACTGGTGGCATGAGCCCGCAGGACGGTCCCTTCGCTTCCGCCTGGTTCAATACCGTCAAGGGCCTGGCCTCGGTGGTCGCCACCGGTTTGCTCGAGGCCCTGACCACGCTGCGCCGCCATTTTCATTCCAACGTGCTGGTCGACAACCTGGGCAACTCGCCATTAGCCGACAGCACGGCGCCGGGCCTGGCCAAACGCATTCACGAGCAAGCCCTGGTGCTGACCTCGGCTGACCTCTACCTGTGCATGGCGGTGCTCGCCGCTGCCTTGATCCTGCTGATTCCTTTTGTGCCTACACGAATCTATCCACCGCGAGCGGTGGCCTAGGTACCTGTTCTGAGAGATACACATGACGACAATAACGACTCATCGAAAAACCGCCTTGATCGTGGCCGCGCTGGTGCTTGCCGGCGTGGTTGGCCTCTGCGTACCGCTGATGCTGGGCGGCGCTAGCGAACAGAGTACCAACGATGCCTATGTTTCAGCTGACTACACGGTGGTCGCGCCGAAGGTGGCAGGCTTCATCAAACAGGTGCTGGTCGACGACAACCAGCAGGTCAAGGCCGGGCAAGTGCTGGCGTTGATTGACGACCGTGATTATCAGGCCGCCCTGGCGGCGGCGCAGGCGCAACTGTTGGTGTCCACTGCGCAGCAGCACAATGCGCGGGCCACCCTCGAACGGCAGGCCTCGCTGATCGCTCAGGCGCAGGCGGCGGTGAATGGCGATCAGGCTGAACTGGCGTTCGCCAACCATGAGTTGACGCGCCACAGCCGCTTGGCCGAGCAGGGCGCCGGTACTGTGCAAAACGCTCAGCAGGCTCGCAGCCGGGTCGATCAGGCCAGTGCCCGGCTGAACAATTCACACGCGGCGCTGGCTGCTGCGCGCAAGCAGGTGGATATTCTCAGCGCGCAAGTTGACAGTGCCGAAGGCGGTTTGAAGCATGCCCAGGCAAGCCTGGAGCGGGCGCAGCTGGATCTGTCGTATACCCGCATTGTGGCGCCCATCGACGGCATGGTCGGTGAGCGTGCGCTGCGGGTTGGCGCCTACGTTAATCCGGGCGCGAAACTGCTGTCGGTGGTGCCGTTGGCACACGCCTATGTGCTCGGTAATTTCCAGGAAACCCAGCTGACCCATGTGCAGCCCGGGCAACCGGTGCAGATCCGTGTTGATACCTTTGCCGATGAGTACCTGAAGGGCCACGTTGAAAGTATCGCGCCGGCGACCGGCGTCACCTTCGCTGCGGTCAAGCCGGACAATGCCACCGGCAATTTCACCAAAGTGGTGCAGCGCATTCCGGTGAAGATCGTCTTCGATGCCGATCAGCCTTTGCTCCAGCGTCTGCGCGTGGGCATGTCGGTGGTGGCAACCATCGACACCCGCGCCAAATTGGCCGTGGGCAATGAGGTCAGCACCCGATGAAACCTGCGTTCGCCTTATCCCCCTTGCTGTTGAGCTTGCTGGCCGGTTGTACCCTGGGCCCGGACTTTCACACACCTTCCAGCCAGGCACCTGCCAGTTGGGCACCCCTGCAGGAGCAACCCGCGCCAAGCCAGGCCCAGGCTGAGCCGCTGCAGCAACGCTGGTGGGAGGACTTTCATGACGCCAAACTCAGTGAACTGATCGAGCGTGCCAGTCAGCGCAACCTCGACTTGCAGATTGCCAGTGCACGTCTACTGCAAAGCCGGGCATTGCGTGCCAGCATCGCCTCGGAGCAGACCCCAGCTGTCGATCTCGGCGCCGGCTACAACCGCGCCCGCAACAGCGCGCAGGGCCTCAATGATCCGTCCGGTGAGGGCGGCAAGTCAGCCTTCAACTTGTGGCAGGGGGATCTGACGGCCAGTTGGGAGCTGGATTTGTGGGGGCGGGTCAGGCGGCAAGTCGAAGCCGCCGACGCGGTAGTGGAGGTCGCCGAGAATGACCGTCGGGGCGTGCTGTTGTCGTTGCTGGCCGAGACGGCGGGCAATTACATTCAGCTGCGTGCGGTGCAGAGTACCCTGGCTGTGACGCAGGAAAACCTTGAGGTCTCGCGCCATAGTTTGCGCCTGTCGCAAATGCGTTTGCGCGATGGTGTCGCCACGGCACTGGACGTGGCCCAGGCCAGTGCGCAAGTGGCTTCGATTGAAGCACGCCTGCCCACCTTGGAGGAACGCCAGGCGCAATTGATCAACGCCTTGAGCCTGTTGCTGGCCGAACCGCCGCGCAGCTTGCAGGCTGAACTGCTGGCGCCTGGCGCCATGCCGGCGCCGCAGCAACGCTTTGCCATCGGCGTACCCTCGGAACTGGCCGAGCGCCGTCCGGACATTCTTCAGGCAGCCGCCCAATTGCATGCGGCCACCGCCAGCATCGGTGTGGCCAAGGCGGATTTTTATCCGAGCATTCGTCTGTCAGGCAGCGTTGGCTTTCAAGCGCTGCAGTTGTCCGATTTTGGCGGGTGGGATTCGCGCCGTTTCGGTATCGGGCCGCAGTTGAGCCTGCCGATTTTCGACGGCGGACGCCTGCGGGGTGTGCTCCAACTGCGTGAAGCGCAGCAGCAGGAAGCGGCCTTGCACTATCAGCAGGTGGTGCTGCGCGCCTGGCATGAAATCGACGATGTGCTGCGCCTGTATAACGCCAGTCAGTTGCGCCGCGACCTGTTGGCCGAAGCCGTGCGGCAAAACCGCATTGCCCTGCAGACGGCGCAGCAGCAGTACGTGGAAGGCGCGGTGGATTTCCTCAATGTACTCAGTGTCCAGGGGGCCTTGCTGGCCAGCGAGGAGCAATGGGTGGAGAGCTCCGCGAGTGTGTCCCAGGCCTTGGTGGGTTTGTACAAGGCACTGGGCGGTGGCTGGCAGGCCTTCGATCCGGCAATGACCGCAGCCGTTACAGCGGGCGGCTAAGGCCGAAGCGCTTTTTCAGCACGGTATCCAGGAGCATGCGCGGCAGCCAGCGGGCCATTAACGGCAGCGCACGGCTGCCGTTGCCCAGACGCACCAATGCTGGCGTAGGCTGTTTTTGCACTGCGGCGAGCAGCCCTTGGGCGAAATCCGCAGCCGACGTTGGGTGGTCTTGAGAGGCGCGAGCACGGGCATGGATCTGTTCGCGCAACGGCCACCACGGTGAGTCGGCGGCCAGCACCTGTTCGGCTTGGGTCTGGGCGTTGTCGGCAAACTGCGTGGCGATGGCGCCCGGTTGCACCTCCATGACGCGGATGCCCATCGGCGCCAGCTCCAGGCGCAGGGCATCGCTCAGGGCATGCACGGCGGCTTTGGAGGCACAGTAGGCCCCGGCAAATGGCGTGACCAGCACACCGGAAACGCTGCCGATGTTCACCACCAATCCCTTGTTGCGGCGCAACGCCGGGAACAGCGCGCGGGTGACGCCAACCAGGGCGAAGACATTGGTTTCGAACTGGCGGTGCATAGCCTCGACACCACCATCGAGCAGCGGGCCCATGGCGCCGTAGCCGGCGTTGTTGATGAGGATGTCGAGTCCACCATGGGCCGATTCGATTTCCGCACTCAAGCGTTGCAGGGCCTGGGCGTCGTTGACGTCCAGCTGTCGTCCGGTAAAGCCGGCCGACTGCAGGCGCGCTACATCTTCGGCTTTACGCGCTGTGGCCCAGACCTCATGGCCGGCCTGTTTGAAACAGTCGGCCAGGGCGCGGCCAATACCGCTGGAACAACCTGTGATGAGGACGATGGGCATGGACGATCCTTCGTTAGTTGGAAAAGTTGCCGCGCAGCTGTTCGGCCCTGAACTCCAGGGATTGCGGGCGATAACCCGAGCGCAAGGGAGGTAAGGGCAGGCAATCACTCCATTCGGTCCCAGGTTGCAGATCACCTGGGCCACGATAGCGTGGTGCACCGTAGGTATTTTCGCTGAGGTTGACGCTATCGCCTGGCGCATAAGCCGCTACGCGCCAGCGCAATGTCTGCAAGGGCACGTCGTTGCCGTTTTTCATGTGCACACGCAGGGGGCGATCGGCCGGGCAACTGTCGGGGGCGTAGGTCAGACGCAGGTCCAGGCGGGCCAGTTGGCGGGTTTCGCGGTTGTCTTGCCAGATCACCCAGAGCGCCACCAGTCCCAGGCCGAATATTGCCGACAGGGAAATGGGCAGGGCTTTGGCCGGGTAGCGCAGCAGCAGGACCAGCCAGGTGAGGACGAGAAAAGCGCCGATAAGCATGAACACAGCCTTGTGTGCGGGTGTGCTTTTATCCTAACCGCAAAAATGCCTGCTTGTCGGAGCTATTGATGCGTAAGCGCTGCCGCCTGGCTGCGATCGGGTGTGAAACGACCGTCATTCAGACCCCTGGGGGTGACTGATTGACGACTGCTTCGCAGCCGATCGCAGCCTGGCGGCAGCGGCTACGGGCTTGTGTTACTGGGCGATGGTCTTGATCGAAATCCCGCGCTCTAGCGGCGTCGAGCGGCCATAGATATCTTCGAAACGCTCAATATCGTCTTCACCCAGGTAGCTGCCCGACTGCACTTCGATGATCTCCAGCGGGATCTTGCCCGGGTTGCGCAGGCGGTGCACCGAGGCGATGGGGATGTAGGTGGACTGGTTTTCGGTGAGCAGGAACACGTTCTCATCGCAGGTCACCTCGGCTGTGCCCGACACCACGATCCAGTGCTCGGCACGGTGGTGGTGCATTTGCAGTGACAGGCAGGCGCCCGGTTTGACCGTGATGTGCTTGACCTGGAAGCGCCCCCCCATGTCCACCGAGTCGTAGGAACCCCACGGACGATACACTTCACAGTGGTTCTGGGTTTCACTGCGGCCCTGCTCGTTGAGGGTATTGACCAGTTGCTTGACGCCCTGGACCTTGTCCTTGTGGGCAATCATCATCGCGTCTTTGGTCTCGACCACAACGATGTTCTCAAGACCAATCACCGACACCAGTTTGCCGTTGCCATGGATCATGCAGTTGCGGCTGTCCTGGACCACCACATCGCCTTTGGTGACGTTGCCGTTGGTGTCTTTTTCGTGCACGTCCCACAGCGACGACCAGCAACCGACATCGCTCCAGCCGGCACTCAGCGGCACCACGCAGGCGCGCTGGGTCTTCTCCATCACCGCGTAGTCGATGGAGTTGTCCGGGCAGCAGGCGAAGGTGGCATCGTCGATGCTCAGGTTGTCGCCATCCTCGATGCTGCGTTCCAGGGTCAGCAGGCAGGTGTCGTAGATGTCCGGGTCATGCTTTTTCAGCTCTTCAAGGAAGCGGCTGGCACGGAACAGGAACATGCCGCTGTTCCAGAAGTAACCACCGGCCTGGACGAACTCCTTGGCGCGCTTCTCATCGGGCTTTTCAACGAACTGGGCAACCCGGCTGACACCTTCGGGCAGCAGTGCGTCCTGGCTTGATTTGATGTAGCCATAACCGGTTTCCGGTTTGGTCGCCGGCACGCCGAACAGCACCATCTCGCCACGTTCGGCCGCCACGGTGGCCAGGGCCAGGGCACGTTGCAGGGCTTTCTGGTCGTCGATCACGTGGTCGGCCGGCAGCACCAGCATCAGCTCGTCACGGCCTTCATTGACCAGTTTCATTGCCGCCAGTGCCACCGCCGGAGCGGTGTTACGACCGAAAGGTTCGAGCAGGATGCCCTGGGTTTGCAGCTTCAGGTTGCTCAGTTGCTCGTTGACGATGAACTTGTGGTCCTTGTTGCAGACCACCAGTGGCGTGTCCATGCCTTCGAACACCAGACGTTCAATGGTTTGCTGGAACAAGGTGTGTTCACCGGTCAGGGCCAGGAACTGTTTAGGGAATTGCTTGCGCGACAAGGGCCACAGACGCGAACCGCTACCGCCGGACAGGATGACTGGAATCATGAGTGTTCTCCGAAGATTGAAAGAGGCAGTTGATTAACGGGTCGATACCGGGCGCTTGACCCAGACCGGCGACAGGTTGCTGCCGGATCCGGTGACGTAAAGCACCGCTGCTTCGCCGCGTTCCAGAGCCACCGGCTTCAGATCGCTGACTTTTTTGTCGCCTTCATACAGGGCCAGGCTGACCTTGACCGGGTTGATCTCACGCTCGCCACGGGCCTTGGCGGCTACCGGCTTGACCACTTCGGTCTTGCCGTCGGCGGTTTTCAGGGTTAGGGCCTGGTCGCTTAGGTTCTGCACCCGCACCAGGGATTTCTGCTTGTTCTTGAACGGCGGCTCCTCGACCAGTTGCGGTTTGCCCGAGGCGTTGTTGACCAGGGTGTAGTAGTGATCGGAGGCGAGCTTTACCGGCACGCTCTGGCTGCCGACTTTGGCGCTGTAATCGCCTTGTGGCATGAAGCTGAAGTCGCTGCTGGCCTGAGCGGCCACCTCGTTGATCTGGGTGTTGCCGACACTGGCGCTGACCGCCTGGTTGCTGGCGTTGTAGATGCGCACGAAGGTCGAGCCTTTCGGCGCGCTGGGGCCATACAGCGCGGCGTCGGCGCCGGCAAAGGCCTGCAGGGAGAGCAGACTCAGACCTGCGGCCAGGGCGCAGGCTTTGGCGATGCGGTGCTTGGTAGTGTGCAAGGTCATGGATGTTTCCTCTTCAGTTTTGCGTCCGGGTGGACGACAGAGCCAGGTCTTGGTTGGCAGTTCGGGTTTTCTTCAGTTCAGCGATCCACTGCGGGTCGAAGTCGCTGAGGTCGTTCTTCATTGGCAGATAGCGTTCCGGGAACTCCCAGATCAGCACCTGTGGGGCGCTGTCCTTGAAGGCGTCGCTCTTGAGGTACTTGAGCATCGGCAGCAGCGGGCCATGGCCGTCTTCGGCGTAATTGACCACGTCGCTGCGCAAGGCCTGCTGCAGGGCACCGAGGAAGTTCCAGTTGGGGTTGGCGCTGTAGCTGGTGCCAACCAGCGCCACCGGGATTTCGTTGTCGGCGAACAGTGCATCGCCACTTTCTACCGCTGCTTCGGCCGGGCGGGTGCTGCGCTGTTGCAAGGTGTCCGGTGCCGGCAGCAGGTTGCTGAACAGCGGGTCGAGCGGCAGGAAGTTGGTCAGGTCGCCTTTGTACGGTGCACTCTGGCGCTGTTCGGTGATGAACTGCTGCGGCTCGCCGCTGAGCAGGTTCTGGCGGCTGACGGCTTCGGCCAGGTGCTGGGCAACCACCTCGGCGCCCATTGGCGTCCAGTGGGTGTCGGTGCGCAGGAACAGCTGGCCACGGGCTTTGGCTGTTGTCAGTGGCGCCAGCAGGTCCGGGGCAAACACGCCAGCCTGACGGGCCTGAGCATGGAACTCGTTGTACAGGTCACCGTGCAGGCTGGCTGGGGTCTGCTCGCCCAGGTACTCGCTGTAAAGGCGCGCCTTGGCTGGCACGATGGCCAGCACCAGCTGCACACCGCGCTGTTGCAAGGTGTCACGCACACCGCGGATCAGTGCCAGGTTTTCCTGCTCGAACTGATCGCTGTTGGCGACCGGCTTGAACTCCTCGTCGCTGAACAGCCACTGCTCGCGGCCCAGGACCACGCCGGGACGGCCTTCGTTGAACAGTTTGAAGTCCAGCGCCGCCCACAGGTTGGTACCGATGCGCTTGAGCGGGAATTGCTCGTCGTAGTGCGTCTCGGCGGCCTTGGCCAGCTTGCCGTCGAGCACACTCATCTGCGCGGTGCGCTGGAAGCTGCCCAAGCCACCTAGCGACCACAGGCCAAGGCCCAGCAGCAGGAGCATGAACAGCGCGGAGTAGAGTTTGCGTAATGATCGGGTCATGGTCGGCTCACTCAGAACTGGAAGTAGAGGAACGGCGAGTAGCTTTGCGCCGAGAGTTTGAGGATCGAGGCGACGAACAACAGCAGGACCAGCGCGCGGGTGACGTACAGGCCCCAGTCCAGGCTCAGGCTGCCGTCGGCATGCACGGCCACCGGGCTGGCTTTGGGCGTTGGCTTGGCGTTGCGGTAGAAGTCGCGCAGGCCGAAGAACGCCAGGGTTGCGTAGGCCAACGCCAGTGTTGCCACTTGCAGGCCGGTGAGGTTGGCGCGGTTGAGCTCGGACAGCTGCCAGTCACCGAAGCTGAACATGGCGCCGTACATCCGCCCGGCGACGTCGAGGTTCTCTGCACGGAAGATCACCCAGCCGACCACCACCAGGAGGAAGGTGAAGGCCCACTTGATCGGGTTGAAGCGCTGCGGGTTGGTGTCAAGGCCCAGGGCCCGCTCGATGGCCAACCACATGCCGTGCCAGGCACCCCAGATGATGTAGGTGAAGTTGGCGCCGTGCCACAGCCCCCCAAGGAGCATGGTCAGGAACAGGTTGCGGTAGGTGGCGAGGGTGCCGCCACGGTTACCACCAAGGGTGATGTACAGGTAGTCGCGCAGCCAGGTCGACAAGCTGATGTGCCAGCGCCGCCAGAACTCGGTGATTGACTGGCTGATGTACGGCTGCTTGAAGTTTTCCATAAAGCGGAAACCCATCATCAAGCCCAAGCCGATGGCCATGTCGCTGTAGCCGGAGAAGTCGAAGTACAGCTGCGCGGTGTAGGCCAGGGCGCCGAGCCAGGCGTCACCGGTAGTGGGGTTCTGCAGGGCGAAGCAATGGTCGGCGACCACGGCCAGGGTGTCGGCAATGAACACCTTCTTGATAAAGCCCTGCATGAACCGCGTGCAGCCTTCGGAGAACTTGTCCAGGGTGTGGGTGCGGTGGTTGAACTGGTCGGCCAGGTCCTTGAAGCGCAGCACGGGGCCGGCGATCAGGTGCGGGAAGATCGCCACGAACGCGGCAAAGTCGATCAGGTTACGCGTGGCCGGGGTGTCGCCACGGTAAACGTCGATGATGTAACTGATCGATTCGAAGATGTAGAACGAGATCCCGATCGGCAACAGCACGTGGGTGAGGATGAAGGGCTCAAGACCGAACGAGGTCATGATCGCGTTGAGGCTGTCGACACCGAAGTTGGCGTACTTGAAGTAGCCGAGGATGCACAGGTCGACCGCTACCCCGAGCAGCAGCCAGCGCTGCGCCGACTTGGTGCGCACACCGGCGGCACCGACTTTCAGGCCGATCCAGTAGTTCCACAGGGTGACTCCGGCAAACAGCGCCAGGAAGTCCACCCGCCACCAGGCGTAGAAGATGTAGCTGGCCAGCAGCAACAGGGCGTTGCGATAGCGTTGCCCGCTCAAGTAGTACAAGCCGAGAAAGATCGGCAGGAACAGGAACAGAAACACATTGGACGAGAACACCATCCCGATCTCTCCTTGTCGTTATCCATATCGGGGCAGCAGCCCCCCAAACCCCCCGTGGAAAACCACCGGAGGCAACCAAACTGACTCACCCTGTGAGGGCTGGCTTGCCAGCTCCCACAGGTTCTGCAGTGAGCCTTACTTTTTCTGTTCAGCCTGCGGGTCATAGACCCGGGTCAGGTCGCCACCGAGGCGGAAACTCTTGAACGGCTGCATGTCGCGCTTACGCTCCAGCTCGTCGGCGCTGCAGCGGTAGAGGCTGCACCAGGGTTCGAGCCAGGCGTATTTGCTGTCGATCTTGAGGTCGTCCATGTTCTGCTTTTCACCGTTCTTGGCCTTGAACGGGCTCGGGTCTTTCGACCCGGACAGCACCCGCTCACCCAGACGCTTGAGCGCACCGTTGTTTTCTGGACGCACATCGACGCCATTGGCCTGAGCGAAGCTGGCGATCATCGCCAGCGGCGGCAAGGCGTAGTTGTGGTAAGCCAGGGCGCGCTGCTTGCGCTTGAGCTCATTGGGCAAGAAGCCCTGGGCATCGACCTGGTTGGCAGCCACCCGGTATTCCTTTACCGACCAGTCGAACAGGTCGCGGCGGTCTGTGGCCACGGCAGTCGCCATCACCGACCAGGCAGCCCAGTAGGAGTGATTGTTGATCTTCTCCAGGGGCAGATCGCTCCAGTCCTTGACCACTTGATCGGCCAGGCGCGCGAACCATTTCTCGATCTGCTCGGCTTCCTGCTGGTGCGCGGCGAGCGGCTTGGAGTTGGAGAACTTCAAGTGCAGCCAAGACGAGCTCAGGCTACCCAGCGCCCATTTGCGCATGGACTTGCCGGTATGGTTGTAGTCGGTGGACATCAGCGCATCGGCGCGGGCCCAACTACCCAGCCACGCCAGGGTGCAATCGAGCTGTTGCGGGCGGCCGTCGCGCATGTACTGCATGACCTGCTTACTGACGCCGCGCTCCAGCGTGGTGATGTTCGCGGTTGATTCGCGGAAGGCTTTTTCCGAGTCCTTGTTCAGGGTCGCACGGGCCTTGTCCGAGCCTTCGTACTTGCTGCGAAACTGCAGCTTGCCGGTGTAAGGCGTGGGGATGGCTTCGCACTTATAGTCGCTGGGGCCGGTCTTGAGCTTTTCGATACCGGCGTAGTAACCCTGTGGCGGCACCAGCCCGGCAGCCTGCGCGGCCGGGCCGAACAAGGCCAGGGCGAGCAGGGTGGGGGCGGCGATTTTGTTGAATCTGTTCATGTGCGCCTCACTGGCCGGCGTGCGCGGTACGTTGCGCATTGCCGGCGAAGTTGTTGCGTTTACACAGCGTGGCCTCGACCTTCTGGGTACCGCTTTCTGGGCCCTGAACTTCTACGGCAAGCAGGGTCTGGCTGGCCCAGTCTTCATCCTCGCGCAGCTGGAAGGCGAAGCGGCCATCGGTGTCGGAGGTCTCGGGCTTTTCGATCTTGACGTCTTCGTGACGGCCGTTGAGGTACCAGAGGGTAGCCTGCAGGACCTTGACCGAGGTGTCCTCGAACTTGATGTCCAGCTGGTGACGGCCATTGGTCAGGTCCTTGATCACGCCACCCTTGCCGTTGACCATCAGCTCGTTCTTGCCCGGTTTGAGCGTGGCACTGGCGTGCATCTGCGCAGGCCGGCCCTCACAGCCGTTGTCGAGCAACGCGAGCATCTGCCGCCAGATGGTTTCCTGGTCCAGGCGATACAGCGGCGAGAATTCCCAGATGAGGATTTTCGGTGGGTTGTTCTTGAAGTCATCGCTGCCCAGGTACTGGATCATCGAGCCCTCAAGACCGCCGCCGGGGAAGGCGACGTTGAGTACATCGGCACCGATGTACTGCTCCAGGAAACCGGAGAAGTTGTAGTTCTTGCCGCTGTGACTGGTGCCGACCAGGGTGATCTGCGGGTTGCCGGAGTCGCCGAAGAGGTCGTCACTGCCGCTCTCGCCCTTGGGCTCGGTGGTGAACTGGTCCATGTACTGCACGGCGTAGCTGGTGCCGCACAATTGCCCGGCAACGTTGTGCAGGGTGCCGGTCTTGCCCATGCGTCCGGACTTGTGGCTTTCGAATTCGCGCCGTGGAATGCCCTCGAACGCGGGCATCTTGTGCACGGTGTCAGCCACAATTTTGGCCGCACGCTCGGCGCCGTAAGGCGTCCAGTGCTGGTCACCGCGGAAGTAGAAATCCTTGCCCTGTTCAGCAGCGGCCAGTTGCTCGTTGGTCAGTGGCGACAGGTCGGGCACGTTGTAGCCCATTTTGCTGAAGCGGGCGAGCATGGCCTGGTAGTTGCCCAAGGCCTTTTCGTAGTTGAACGCCGCTTTTTCGGCAGGCTTGAGCATGTTGCGGTTCACCAGGCCGCGAGTCGGCTGGTAGACCACTACCAGCTCGACGCCACGGGCCTTGAAAGCGTCGTGCAACTGCTGCAAGCGTTTGTAGCCGGCCGGGGTGGTGTTGAACTCGGTACGCAGGTCTTCGCGAGTACGGAACAGCCAGTCACCCTGGGCTTGCACCAGGGTGGTGAAGTTCTGCTGGTAGCGGGTGGTGTAGCGGCTGGCGTCATGCGCTTCGGGGCACAACTGGCAGCACGGCGCAGCGGTGAAGGTCGGCGCCTGGACGGTGTCGGCCTGCGCGGCGTTGCTGATCGCCAGCACGGCAGCACTCAGACCAAGCAATTTCATCAGATGTGGAGTCATGTCGTGGCTTCCTTAATCCGCCATTTCGGTCTGGCGCTCGACCGGGTCGATCAATACGGCTTTCTGCTGGCGCACCATCAGGTCGAGGATCTCGTCCTGACGCTCACCCAGCACCCCGGAAAAGCTGATACCGCTGGCCTTGCTCGGTGCCAGCATCGACACCCGGTACAGTTCCACACTCAACGGCGAGTCGATCGACAGCGGGCCGCTGCCGTTGGCCGCCAGTTCACCGCCGACGACGATCAGCGAGACCTTGGTGTCGAACGGGTCGAGGGCGATGTCGCGGTCAGTGTCGGAAAGGTCCTTGATGTGCCCGTACACACCCACCAGGCCATTGGCCATGGCGACGTTTTCGTACAGACGAATGTTCACGCTGTTACGCACGCGAATGCCGTGGCGGCGGTTGCTGATCAGCTTGTTGCCCCAGATCAGGTTGTCGCCGCTTTCGTACAGGGTGATGCCGTCGGTGTGGTTGCGGTAAATCTCGTTGTAGGCGATCAGGTTGTTGACGCTGTTACGGTCGATCACCACGCCCGAGAGTTTGTTGTCGTAGCTCTTGTTGTTGATGATCCAGCTGTCGTTGACCTCACGGGACACGATGATCCCGTGTTTTTTCTTGGTGCCGTGCACGGTGTTGCCGGCGATGATCAGCCGATGCGAACGGTCGTGGGGGTCGATACCGTAGACGATGTTGTCGCGGTAGGTGCTGTCCTTGACCACAAAGTCACTGGTTTCGTAGCAGTAGAAGCCGTACCACATGTCGCTGAATTCCGAGCCGATGATCCAGCCGGTAGGTTCCGGACGGTTCATCTGCTTGGCCATGTTCGGCGTGTACTGGGAAATACTCACCCCGTACGACTTACTCTTGGCATAGCCAAAACTGGCCATCTTGCTGTTGACGATGTACGTCTCGGTGCCGCCCCAGGACAGCAGGAACGGGCGGAATTCGTTGGGCGAGCGGAAGGTCGCCGGGCCGTTGTCCTTTTCGCGCCAGCCGGTCACCTGGGTATCGCTGACGAACAGTTTGCCGTCGTTGACGATGAACGCGCCGCCTTCCTGGGACAGGCGCAGCTCCTTGACCTTGCCATCAATCTCCAGCACGCCTTTTTGCCCGACCACGATCGGCAGCCGCGCCAGGTACACACCTGGCGAGGTTTCACTGAGGTACTGCTTAGGCACGCGTTTGCTCAGCTCAGTGAAGTTCACATGGCCGTCGTCGATGAAGATCGCCTGGGGGATGCCGTGCTGACGCGCCACCCATTCAGCCATCTTGTTGTCGCCGCCGATGAACTCCTTGAGTGCATCTTCCTGCAGCATGCGCCGCACTGAAACCTTGCCCTTGTGCGCACGCTGAATCTTTTTCTGCACGGCGTCATAGGTGTAGCCGGACAGGTCAGGCAGGGTCGGCGCCGGAATTTGCAGCGGCTCGATCGGCGCGCTGCTGACCGTGTAGGTCTTGGCCTGTTGCAGTTCCTTGGCCACGGGCAGCGGTGCCTGGCTGTTGGCCAGGGCGATACTGCTGGCCAGCAGCAGCGAGCCGGCCAGCAAGCCGTGCAGGGTGTTTGATTGAAGGCTCATATCAGTGCACTCCAGGCATCAGAAGCGCCAGATCACGTCGACGAAGGCGCGGTGCATGTACGAGTCCGCTTCCTTGCCATAGGCATCACCCGGCTTGAACACGCCGCCACGGAAACGCACCAGGGCCGAAGGCTCGTCGATCGACTGGCTCAAGGCGGCTGGCAACAGACCCTGTTTGAAGTACTTGGTGACCACCAGGTCCATCTCCTGACCGAGGTCTTTCTCGCCCTGGATCAGCGGACGGTTGATGCCGTTGTCATCGACCACGGCATTGATGCCGCTGCTGCCGATGTTCTGGTCACCGTCAACGCGCCAGAACTTGTGATAGATCAGGCTGGCGTCGTAGTCGTCGCGCAGTTGCCAGGAGGTGAACAGGGTGGCCGCCTGCAGGTTGCCGAGTTCGCCACGGAAAGCTTCACCGAAGCGGTGGACCCGCGAGCGGGTGCCGGTGAAGTTGGAGCGGTTGCTCTCAAGGCCAGTCTGCTCGTAGTTGCTCGAACCGTCGCTGCCACCGCCGCCACTGCCGCGGGCATAGGCGGCACCGACCTGCCAGTTTGGATCAAGGCGAAAGCGAACACCCAGATCGGTGGCCCAGGCATTGACGTCACCACTTTGCTTGCCGCTGGCCACTTGTTCGCCGTTGACCGTGGTGGTGTTGAGGCTGTCGCGATCACCGGTCAGCCAGGTCACGCTACCCCAGTAATTGACCGGGTTCTGGTTGCGCCAGTTGTAGGCGTCGCTGTTGGCCTCAAGGCCCAGCCAGGTCAGATCGCCGGTGCGGGTCTTGTCCAGCTCATCGACGGTCTCGCCTGGATTTTTCAGGTTGCCACCGTCATGGGTGTGGTGAGCGCGCACGCCGACCCAATGCCCCGGCGTCCACTGGGTGGCAATATCGCCGTAGACATGCAGGCGATCCTTGTCTTGCGGGGCCAGCTCGGTGAGGTCAGTGCGGTATTCGCTGAAACGCTCGGCAACGCCGACGTTGGCGCGTAGCAGGGTGGTGTCGAACGTCCAGTTCAGCGCTTCGATGTTGGTGTCGCGCCACATGCCATCTTCGTTGCGCAGGCGCTGGCGACCGAAGCGCAATTCCTCGCCCGGGTAGGCGGTGAAGCCGCTGTAGCCGACCCAGAATTCACGCATCGCCAGGTAACTTTTGTCCGCTTCGCGGCCATCGGCGCGGCCACTGTCGGATTCAGCGCCATCACCGGACTGGCGCAGAGTGTCTGTTTCGATGATGTCGGTGGCCGTCACCGCCTGGCCCATGGCAAAGGCACTCCAGTTACCACGCTCGCCGTACACCCAAGGGCGCAGGTCCAGACCTACACCGTTGACGTCGCCACCAGAGCGGGTGCCCAGATCTCGGTCATCCTCGGACTGGCCGGTGATTTTTACATCCAGGCCAAAGTTCTTTTCAGCGGTCATGGCCGCCAGGGTCGGGCACGACCACAGCAGGGCGAAGCCAAGGCCAAGGCCGGCTTTCATCCACGGATTGAGCGTCATAGGGAATCCTCGCCTTCTTCAGGTGCTTGCACAGCTTGCAGGGCCAGGGCGCCTGCGCCTTGGCCGATGGCGCCACGGGCCTGGCGCTCTTGTTGCAACAGGCGTTCGGCCTGGGCTTTTTGGGGTGGGGTGAGTTGCTGGTCGAGCTCGGCGGCCAGCGCCTGGGATTGTTCGCTGGGGTTGGCCTGCGCCAGTTGGCTGAAGACCCAGGCGTTGACCAGGTCCTGGCGAATGCCATGGCCTTCGCTGAACAATTGCGCCAGGGCGTAGTCGGCACTCAGCTGGCCGCCGCGGGCGGCAGTGAGCAGATGATCGACCGCTTTCTGCGGGTCGACCTTGCCCAGGTAGCCACGGCGGTACAGTTGACCGAGGTAGTAATGCGCGCTGATTTCACCCGCGTCGGCGGCGCTTTGCAGGTGGCGTTCGGCTTTTTTTGCATCGGCCGGAACGGTCTTGCCTTCGTAGTACAGGCGACCGAGCAGCAGTTCGGCACGGGGTTGCTCAGCCGCACGGCCCTTGTCGATGTACTCCATCAGCTTGTCGGTGTCGCCAAGCTCGGGGAAGTCGTAAATCAACTGCGCCAGGCTGACCCAGGAGGCCGGGTTGACGGGCGCCACTTGCTCAAGCAGTGCCTGGGCGGTTTTTTCGTCGGTCTGACCCAGGCTACGGTCGGCCAGCACACGGGCGACGCTGTCGACGCGGGTGGCTGGAATCATGCCGCGCTGGTAGGCGCCTTTGACTTGCTCGATCAACGCGGCTTGCTGCTCGGTCTGGCCGCGTTTCTGGTAAACGGTTGCCAGTTCGACGTAGCAAACGTCGGTGGTGGTCAGTGCGGCCTTGCAGATGCGCTCGACTTCGTCCAGGTGCTGATCGTAGGTGTTCTGGGTGCGGTACAGCAGGACCTGGGCCAAGCCTGCTTCCGGGTAGCCGGCGGCGCGCCACTGATCGATCTGCTGTTGTGCATGGGTGTTGGGGAAGCTCTGCGGGTATTGCAGGTAGAGCATCGCCAACGGGATCAGGGTGTTGCCCTCGCCATTGGCGAAGGCTTTTTTCAGCAGGGTTTCGGCTTCCTGACGTTCGGCTTCAGTGGCGTCGGGTTTGGCAGCCAGCAGGCGACCAAGACGGGCCTGGGCGCGTGGCGAAATGTCGGCGGCGGCGCGGTAGGTGGCTTCGGCTTCCTTGAGCTTGGCCGGATCGCGGGTTTCCACCTGGATATCGGCCAGGCCCACTTGCGCCTCGCTGTAACCCAGGTCTGCCAACTGCCGGTAGTTCTGTTCGGCCAGGGCGGTGTCGCCACGCTTGAGCGCTTCGTTGGCCAGGCGCTGGTCGGGCAGGCCGGCGCAACCGGCCAGGCTGACCGCGAGGGCCAGGCTGCACAACATCATCCGCGCGCTGGAACCGTTGGCGCTGCTGTGCAGCCCATCGCCGGCAAGGCCGGCGCCCACAGAAAGGGTGGTGTTCTTGGCGTTCACCGGCATGTCTCCCTTAAAGGCCACGGGCTACGGCTTTGTCGATCAGCCAGTCCAGCGACGGGCCACGATTGCTGTCGACCGCTACCGGGCGACCGGCCAGTTCGCTGGGCAGAGCGCCCTGTGGCTTGATCTGCACGCGGATATCCGACGACAGGTCTTCGCTGTTGAGGCTGGTGCTGCTGACGATCTCGCCCGTGCGCCATTGGTCTTCACCGGCAATCTGGAAGTCGACCCGGTTACCCGGTTTGACGTCGTCGAACTGGCGATAGCTGAAGCGTGCTTCGACGATGGGATTGGTGGTGCGCGGAATCAGTTGGAAGATCACCTGGCCTTTGCTTGCGTACTGGCCGTCATCCACCAACTGGCGGGCGACCACGCAATCGCAAGGGCTGGTCAGGGTGCCGCTCATTTGCTTGCCGAACAGTTCTTCGACTTTGCTCGGCTCCAGTTGTTGGTCATCCAGGTGGCCTTTGAGCATGTCCAGCATGCTGGTGCTGAACGACGCCAACGGCGCCCCCTTGACGATGCTGCCGCCACTCTCGACCAGGCTTTGCACGGTGCCATCGCGAGGCATGGTGACGTTGGTGGTCGGCACGCTGACCACACCGGCCTGGGCATGGCTGACGAAGTACACGCCGTACACCGACTTGGCGATGAAACCGAAGGCAGCGACGCCGACCACGAACACACCGAGGCTGAAGGTCACCGCACGCAGGCGGCCGAACGCACTCATGCCGCCGCTGCTGTCTTTCTGCTTGCGCGCCTTGGTGAAGTTGTCGCGCTGCAGGGTGCTGAGCACGTCACCCATGGTGATCAGCTCGCCGGACAGGTGCGAGGTGATGATGTGGCGCAGGGTGGCAATATCGCGGGGTTCAAGGTTCTGGAACTGCACGCCGGTACGCCCACTGGAGGTATCGAACGAGCGCACCTGGAACTCGATGTCCATGGCCAGGCCAAGTTTGTCGACGGTGAACTGCAAGCGGCCGCGCAACACCTCGCCGACTTTCAGCGGGTGCTTGGCATGGAAGCTCAGGCCCCCGGCAGACAGGTCGTCGACCTTCACTTCCAGGGTTTCGCGGTTGCTCCCCAGGTAGCGCAGCTTGGCCGGGATGCGCACCCGGGCGTGCTGGCGCTGGGCTTCGGACTCATGCACGACATTGACGTTCACGGCGGTATTCATGGCGATTTGTTCCTGTTTAATCCAATCGGGTTCCGGCTCACACGACCATGAACAGCACAGCAATGAAGATGCTGGCCGCCGAGAAGGTCATGGTCCGGGAGGACCAGGTGTTGAACCATTGTTGAAAGCTGGCGAGGTCGCGTTTGAGGGCAGTGGGCTGGCGCGTCCAGGACTGCTTGTCGAGGCGGAAGAACACGTAGATCTTCATGATCGCGCCGACGATCTGGTTGTAATAAAGAATCAGCGGGTAGGCCGGGCCGATCTTGTGGCCGGAGCACAGCAACATGAGGGTCAGGATCAGGCGGGTGATGCCGATCCACAGCAGGTAGACCAAGAGGAACCCAGGGCCGAACTTGAGGCTGGCAATCACCGCGACAGTCAGGCCCAGCAGGCTGGTCCACATCGACACCCGCTGGTCGAACAGCACCACGCTGGTGAACAGGCCCAAGCGACGGATACCCAGGCCCAGGGCCCGTGAGTTCTGCCGCAGGTTGTTGCCATACCAGCGGTACATCAGCTTGCGGCTGGCTTTGATGAAGCTTTTTTCCGGTGGGTGCTCGACCGTGTTGATCGCTGCGTCCGGCACGTAGAAAGTGTCGTAGCCCAGGCGCATGAGGCTGAACCAGCTGGACTTGTCGTCACCGGTAAGGAACTTGAAGCGACCCAGGCGCCAGTGCTGCAGCGAGTCGTTTTCAACGTCCTTGATGAACTCGGGGTTGGTCACCACGGCAGCGCGAAATACCGACATACGTCCGGTCATGGTCAACACGCGTTTGGACAGGGCCATCGAGCACATGTTGATGTGGCGTTGGGCGAAGCGCAGTTTGTGCCACTCGCTCATGATGTAACCGCCGCGCACTTCGCAGAACTCGTTGGTGGTCAGGCCACCGACATTGCCGAACAGCTTGAACCAGGGCACGGTCTTGCGTACCACGCCTTCACCGAGCACGGTGTCGCCGTCGATCACCGCCACGACGGCGTTCTCGTCTGGCAGGTGGCGGGAGATGGCACGGAAGCCATAGGCCAGGCCGTCACGCTTGCCGGTACCGGCGATACGCACGAAGTCCAGGGTGACGCGGTCGGGCGGATTGAATTTTTCCCAGAGGCTTTTCACCAGCAACTCATCGGACATTTCCACCAGTGAACACACCACCGTGGTCGGGTAGCCACAGTCGATCGCTTCACGGATTACCGAGCTGTAGACCTGGGCGGTGGTCAAGGCGTCGATGCGAAAGCTGGTGACCATCAGGTAAACGTGGGACGGATCAGCGGCGCTGCCCAGCTTGCGCACCTTGCGCCGCAGCAGTGGGTAGACCACGTAGAGAAACAGCATGCCGCGCACAAAGTGCGTGGCACCCATGGAATAGCGCCAGATACCGACGGCGCCGACGAGGAAAATGAAATCCTTCGAGTCGGGGTCGAAAATGGAGTTGGGCAAGGCCAGGGCGATCAACATGAGCAGGCTCACGTAGAACAACCAACCGGCGACCTGTAGCAGGCCGTGCTTGAGCCTTTGCATGTTCTGCATCCGTATCCAGGGGGGAGAATAGGGTGTTGCGCAGGGCCCTAAGGCCCTGCGCCGCCTGCCGGGTTACCAGCAGATGCCTTCGGTGCGGGTGGCCGGGGAGGTGGCCTTGCTCATGAAACCGACCAGGTCGATGACCTGCTTGCCTTCAGGGGCTTGTTGGGCGAGGGCGCGGAACTTCTCGTCGCGGTTGCCCAGCACAATCACGTCGGCATGTTTGATGACTTGGTCGAAGTCGGAATTGAGCAGCGACGAGACATGCGGGATCTTCGACTCGATGTAGTCCTTGTTCGCACCGTGCACACGGGCGTACTCGACGTTGCTGTCGTAGATGTTCAGGTCATAACCCTTGCCGATCAGGCGCTCGGCCAGTTCCACCAGCGGGCTTTCACGCAGGTCATCGGTGCCGGCCTTGAAGCTCAGGCCGAGCAGGGCGACCTTGCGCTTGTCGTGGCTTTCGATGATGTCGAAGGCGTTTTGTACCTGCGATTCGTTGCTGGTCATCAGCGAGTTGAGCAGCGGAGCTTTGACGTCCAGGCTACTGGCGCGGTAGGTCAGGGCGCGTACGTCCTTGGGCAGGCACGAGCCGCCGAAGGCGAAACCTGGGCGCATGTAGTACTGCGACAGGTTCAGGGCCTTGTCCTGGCAAACCACGTCCATCACTTCACGGCCATCGACGCCGACCGCTTTGGCGATGTTGCCGATCTCGTTGGCGAAGGTCACCTTGGCCGCGTGCCAGACGTTGCAGGTGTACTTGATCATCTCGGCCACTTCGATGTCCTTGCGGATGATCGGTGCGTCGAGTTCCTCATAGAGCGATTGCAGAACGTCGCCGCTGGCCTTGTCCAGTTCGCCGATAACGGTCATCGGTGGCTGGTCGTAGTCGTTGATCGCGGTGCTTTCACGCAGGAACTCCGGGTTCACCGCCACGCCGAAATCGACACCGGCTTTTTTCCCCGAGCAGTCTTCGAGGATTGGGATGACCACGTTCTTGACCGTGCCTGGCAGGACGGTGCTGCGCACCACGATGGTATGGCGGCTGGCTTTTTCGCGCAGTACAAACCCGATCTCGCGGCACACCGACTCGATGTACTCAAGGCCCAGGTCGCCATTCTTTTTGCTTGGGGTGCCGACGCAGATCATCGACAGGTCGCTGTCGCGGATCGCTGCGGCAAAATCGGTGGTGCCACGCAGGCGACCGGTATCGATGCCCTGTTGCAAGAGTGCTTCAAGCCCGGGTTCGACAATTGGCGATTTGCCCTGGTTGATCAGGTCGATCTTGGTCTTGGAAACATCCACGCCAATCACTTCATGACCCCGTGCGGACAGGCAGCCTGCACAGACTGCACCTACATAACCCAAACCAAAGATGCTGATACGCATCGCTATCACCTCATGTGTTTATCATGCCGGCTCAACTAGCAGAGCCAGACCGGGTTGATTAACCAGCAGTTTCCGGGCGAGCGGAGTTGTGGCAAAAAGATGTCACTTCACCGTTCGCAGGCATATAAATAGGGAGTACAAAATAGTCTGCACTCTAAGTTGGCAGCCAATGGCCAATAATTGTGGACGTGCCCTTAAATGCAGCCGTCTTTATTGCAGTTCTGATTTTAGATACTGCAGTGCTTGCTTTTTCAAGTGGATAAAATCCTTTGAAATCAACCACTAGGACGATTTTATTGGGCGCGGATCTCCTGGGTGTAACTGAAGTTAAATTGTCGACATTCATGTCGGCGTTATTGAAGTGCACAGTTTCTGTGCGCCTCCAATAGTGCTGTAGGTCATCTCTCACACGACGCTCGAGAATCGTTACGGGTGGTATGAGCGATGGGCGAGGGGATAAGTTCCGAAGGCGGTTCAGTGGCCGTGAAAGATTTTTAACTATTTTTCAAAGTGCCAGTACTTTCACTTTGATAGCACGGGGCAGTTTCGTCCCTGTATATAAAGGACGAACGCGAGGGGAGATATTTTTGTGCCAGTATCGAAAATTATTTTTCGAAATTCGTCAAAAAACTACGAACGGTCTTATGGCGTTTTGCGATAAAAAATAAGAGGCGGTTAATTGGCGCCGGAAATATGGCGAACTTGACGGCTGGCAAGGCCAGCTCCCACGGGATCAGGTGTATGTATTTTCTGTGGGAGTCGGCCTTGCCGGCGATGGGCTGCAGGGCAGCCCGAGGGGGAGTTACGCGTCTGGATGATCGCGCAGGAACACCAGGTTATCCGGCTTCGACTGCTCGGCACTGTAGTAGTAGCCCTGTACATCGAACTGCTTGAGCTGCTCGGGATCGTTGATGCGTTCCTGGATCACGAAGCGGCTCATCATGCCGCGGGCTTTCTTGGCGTAAAAACTGATGATCTTGTACTGGCCATTCTTGAAGTCGCGAAATTCGGTGTTGATGATCCGCGCCTTGAGGGCGTTGCGTTTGACCGCACTGAAGTATTCGTTGCTGGCCAGGTTCAGCAGCAGGTCGTCACCTTGCTCGGCCAAGGCCTGGTTCAGCCATTCGCTGATGCGCGTGCCCCAGAAGGCATACAGGTCCTTACCACGGGCATTGGCCAGCTTGGTGCCCATTTCCAGACGGTAGGGTTGCATCAGGTCCAGCGGACGTAGCAGGCCGTACAGACCCGAGAGCATGCGCAGGTGGTCCTGGGCGTAGCTGAAGTCGTCTTCACTGAGGCTTTCGGCGTCGAGACCCGTGTATACGTCACCCTTGAAGGCCAGCAACGCCTGCTTGGCGTTATCGGGGCTGAAGGCCGGGGTCCAGCTGCCGAAGCGCGCGGTGTTGAGGCCGGCGAGCTTGTCGGAGAGGTGCATCAGCTCGCTGATTTGCGCAGGCGACAGCTCGCGCAGTTGCACGATCAGTTCCTGGGAATCATCCAGGTACTGCGGCTGGGTGTAGCGCTGGGTTACCGGCGGGGTGTCGTAGTCGAGGGTCTTGGCGGGGGAAATCACCGTCAGCATGGGTCAGGCTCCTTGAATCGTGGGACCGATTCTACGGGCCGAGGGCGCTGATCTCCAGCTATGACGTCGATAGCCACAGACCATCCCGACGCTTGACGTTATAGTGCGCGGCGAGGAAATCGGAGAGTTTGACCGTGCGCATTGCTTTTCTACTACTGAGCGGACTATTGAGCGTTGCCGTGCAAGCAGCGCCTGTGCCAGTGGCGACCTTCGAGCGCAGCTACTGGCCTGAACAGATCGACAGCCCGGCATTGTTCGATGTGGCCTCACGGGCCGAAATTCTCGCCTTCGCTCAAGCCCTGGAGGCCAGCGAAGCGCTCGATGAGTCGGCACTGGCAGCGCGCCTGGGGCTTAAACAGATCAACCTGGCCTCGATCAATCAAGTGCGTTTGCGCCTGTGGCAACAGTTGTGGCGCAACTATGATCTGGCCCAGCAGAGCTGCGAGCAGGATGCTTCATTCTGTTATGCCATTGACGGTCAGGCCGAACTGCGTCGGCAGGCGGCGAAGTTCGAAGTGGCCAGCGACTCTTTCTACGCCAGTTGGGCTGAACCCAGTGGCGAGTTTCACCAGCGTTACCTGAACGAGCTGCTGCGCAAAGCTGCGTTGTTTCCGCAGACCGCCAGCGAGATCGAGCGTTATTCGGACAGCGAACGCAATGGCGATGAACTCAACGACCGGCTGTTCATGCTGACCTTCGACTCAGGCCCAGGCCCGGTCGGCGGCACCGATAGCCTGACCGACTATCTGCGTCGACAGAAGCTCGGCGCGACCTTCTTCGTGCTCGGCAACAGCCTGCAAATGCGCCGCGACAAGACCTCGCTGGCAGACCTGCGCGCCCTCTACAAAGGCCAGTGCGTGGGGATTCAAGGTTGGCAGTATCGCTCCCATGGGCAATGGCAGGACTGGCAGCAATCGGTGCTGCGCAGTCAGGCGCGGGTGCAGGCGGACCTGCCCGATCAGTATGTGCCGCTGTTCAGGCCACCCTATGGCCAGCGCCGTGCCGACAGCGGAGGGTTCTTTGCCAGCCAAGGGCTGCACGTGCTGCTGTGGAACATTGATGCCCAGGACCAGGGCGCGCTGAGCGCCGAACAGTCGGCGCAACGGGTGTTGACCCTGATGCTGCTGTGGCGCCGTGGCGTGATTCAGTTTCATGACGTGCAGCCCAAGGCACAGGACGCTGTGGCCTGGCTGCTGAAACAGACGGCGCAGAGCGGGATTGGCTGGGAAGATTGCCGGCATTACGCGGGCAACATCTGAAATCAGGCTGAAAACGGCCTGCTCAGCAAGAAAATCTTAAGCGCATTTCATGGGGCTGGATTTATGACTGTAGCGGTGCTTTGACCACAGGCCAAGGTCTAAATGCCATGGCGAAAAATAAACTTCAAAAATACGTAAAAATGCTTTTTCCCGTCATGGGTTTTGCGGTATCAAGAAGACAGACCGCCGAACCCTGCATCACAGGTGGCGTCATTGGGCATCACGCTCTGTGGGCAGCTTCCCTACCGTAACGACGCGGAGCAGGGGAGAACCGGCGGCCACTTCACGGCGCAGCACCGTTTAGGTATTGCGTCGTATGGCTCCCACAAAGGTGACCGAGTATGGATGATCAAGGACGCACCACTTCCTCCAACCAGCCAATCCTTTATGTGCTCGATACCAATGTACTGATCCACGATCCAAACGCCTTGCTTAACTTCGAGGAGCACCACGTCGCCATCCCGATGACGGTGCTGGAGGAGCTCGACAAGCTCAAGACCGGAAAACAAACCATCGCTGCTGAATGTCGCCAGGCCATCCGCCTGATCGACCAGACCCTGGGCGATGCGTCGCCTGCCGATGTCGAGCTGGGCGTACCGATCCAGCGCGGCAAGAGCGGGCCCAAGGGCTTTCTGTCGATTCTGATGAGCCCGCGCAACGAGCCGAACCGCTTACTGCCGGAAAACCTCAACGACAACATCATCATCAACCAGTTGCTGGAACTGCGCAGTCGGCGCAAGGAACTGGACGTGGTGCTGGTGACCAAAGACATCAACATGCGCCTCAAGGCCCGCGCCTGTGGGATCGCGGCCGAGGACTACAGTACTGACCAACTGGTTGACGACGTATCGCTGCTGTCCAAGGGCTATCATAGCGTTACCGGTTCGTTCTGGGACCGGGTCAGCAAAGTCGAAACCCGTCAGGACCATGGTCGCACCTGGCATCGGGTGCAGATGATCGACAACCTGCCTGCGGTGCACATCAACGAGTTCATCATTGATGAGCAGGGCTTCGTCGGCTGGATCAAGGGCATCAAGGAAGACGAGCTGCTGCTACTCGACCTGCACCAGGAGCCGCTGTTGCACCAGGAAGCCTGGGGCCTGAAACCGCGCGACATTCATCAGAGCCTGGCGTTGTTTGCACTGCTCGATCCGGACATTCACCTGGTCAACCTGACCGGTGCTGCCGGCTCCGGTAAAACTATCCTGGCCTTGGCTGCGGCCATTGAGCAGACCATGGTCAGCAAGCGCTACCGGCGCATCATTGCCACCCGCAGCGTGCAGGGGCTGGATCAGGAGATCGGCTTCCTGCCGGGTACCGAAGCAGAAAAAATGGAGCCCTGGCTGGGGGCCATCACCGACAACCTCGAAGCGTTGCACATGGATGATGAAAACACCCATGGCAGTGTCGATTACATCCTTGAACGGGTGCCGCTGCAGTTCAAGTCGCTGAACTACATTCGCGGTCGCAGCTTCCAGCAGAGCCTGATCCTGATCGACGAATGCCAGAACCTCACCCCGCACCAGATGAAAACCATCATCACCCGTGCCGGTACCGGTTCGAAAGTGATCTGCCTGGGTAACCTGGCGCAGATCGATACCCCTTACCTGTCCGCCACCAGCTCCGGCCTGACCTACCTGACCGAGCGTTTCAAGGATTTCCCCAACGGAGTGCACATCACCCTGCAGGGTGTGCCACGGTCGATTCTGGCCGAATACGCCGAATCGCACCTGTAACCCTCAATCACCGGGCGGCCATGCCGCCCGGCTTTTTTTCGCTGCGATATCCTGACCCTAGGGTTTACACTCTTTGCTCCTGAACAGGAGGAAGGCTGTGCTGACTCATCTCGATTCCCAAGGTCGCGCCAATATGGTCGACGTTACCGAAAAAGCTGTGACCTCGCGTGAGGCGGTGGCTGAAGCGCGGGTGCGCATGCTCCCCGAAACCCTGAAGATGATTGTCGATGGCGAGCACCCGAAGGGTGATGTCTTCGCTGTGGCGCGTATTGCCGGTATCCAGGCAGCGAAAAAGACCAGTGACCTGATCCCGCTGTGCCACCCGTTGCTGCTGACCAGCGTCAAGGTCGAGCTCAGTGCCGAAGGCAATGACACCGTCTACATCGTTGCCCGTTGCAAGCTGGCCGGGCAGACCGGCGTGGAAATGGAAGCGCTGACCGCTGCCAGTGTCACTGCGCTGACCATTTACGATATGTGCAAGGCAGTTGATCGCGGCATGATCATCGATGGCGTGCGCGTGCTGGAAAAGCTCGGCGGCAAGAGCGGCCATTACCAGGCGGATGACGTGAAATGAGCATTAAGGTGATGTATTTCGCCCGTTACCGGGAAGCCCTGGGAATGGATAGCGAGAAGCTTGAAGGTGAGTTCGCGACGCTGGACGACGTGCGCATTGCGTTGCTCACGAAGGGCGGCAAGTACGAAGTTCTGAGCGAACAAAACCTGATGTGCGCGCGTAACGAAGAGCTGTGCAAGCTCGACGAAGCGGTAGTCGACGGCGACGAAGTCGCGTTCTTTCCGCCCGTGACCGGAGGCTGAGATGAGCGTTCGAGTCCAGACCCAGGCGTTTGATCCGGGTGTTGAGGTCAATGCCATGCATGCCGCCAATGTCGGCGTCGGCGCGGTAGTCGGCTTTGTTGGCTATGTGCGTGACTTCAATGATGGTCAGGAAGTGGCCGGGATGCTTCTGGAACATTACCCGGGGATGACCGAAAAGGCACTGGCCAAGATCGTCGTTGAGGCTGAGCAGCGTTGGCCGCTGCTCAAGGTCGAGGTGCTGCATCGTATTGGCGCGCTTGAGCCGGGTGAACCGATTGTCTTTGTTGGTGTGGCCAGCGCCCATCGTCAGGCAGCGTTCGATGCCTGCAATTTCATCATGGACTACCTCAAAACCCGCGCGCCGTTCTGGAAGAAAGAACAGACAGGCGACGGCCCGCGTTGGGTTGAAGGCAAGCAGAGTGACGAAGACGCCGCCGGGCGTTGGTAGGCAATTTGTAGCCGCTGCCGACAGGCTGCGATCGGCTGCGAAGCAGTCGTCATCCAGTCACTATGATGGGCCTGAATAACGGCCGTTATACGCCCGATCGCAGCCTGTCGGCAGCGGCTACGGCACTGTACTTCGATGTTGTATTTTTATACGGAAAAGTCCAGTATGGAATTATAAGTACAAAATAATTCCAGGCCGACCCGTGCCTCCCCTTTCCCTCTGTCTTGCAACACACCTCCAACAACGAGCGAGAGAGACCCAGCATGAAGAAGTTCACCCTGATCAGCGGTCTGGCCCTGAGCCTGTTGGCCAGCAGCAGCCTGTTCGCCGCCGAGAAAACCTTGCGCATTGGCATTGAAGCCGCCTATCCCCCCTTCGCCTCGAAAAACGACAAAGGTGAGATCGTCGGCTTCGACTACGACATCGGCAACGCTTTATGCGCGCAGATGCAGGTCAAGTGTGCATGGACCGAGGTGGAGTTCGATGGCCTGATCCCGTCGTTGAAAGTGAAGAAGATCGACGCCGCACTGTCGTCGATGACCATCACTGACGAGCGCAAGAAGTCGGTGGATTTCACCCACAAGTACTACTTCACCTCGTCGCGGCTGGTGATGAAGAAGGGCGCGGTGGTCGATGACCAGTATGCCGCCCTCAAGGGCAAGACCGTCGGTGTGCAGCGCGCCACCACCACCGATCGCTATGCCACTGAAGTGCTCGAACCCAAAGGCATTACCATCAAGCGCTACAGCAACAACGAAGAAATCTACATGGACCTGGCATCCGGTCGCGTTGATGCGATTTTCGCCGATACCATTCCGCTGGATGACTTCCTGTCGATGCCGCGCGGCGCGGACTATGCCTTCACCGGTCCCGAGCTCAAAGACCCGAAATACGTCGGTGAAGGCGCCGGCATCGCGGTACGCAAGGGCAATGGCGAACTGGTCAGCCAGCTCAACAGCGCCATCGACGCACTGCGGGCCAATGGCGAGTATCAAAAGATCCAGTCGAAGTACTTCAAGTCCGACATCTACGGCGATTGATCGCCGCGCTCAAGGCCTGGAGCGATTCAGGCCTTGAGTTCCTTCAGGTGTTTGTACACCGTCGCCCGCCCCATCCCCAGCACATTGGCCACGTAGTTGGCCGCACTCTTGCCCTTGAAGGCGCCTTCGGCGTGCAGGGCTAGCACCAGTTCACGTTTGTGCTCGCGGGTCAGCAGGTTCAGGCTCAGCTGGCGCTGACGCAGCCAGTTGTTGAGAAAGGTGTTGATACGCTCCTGCCAGTCGTCGCGAAACAGCGCATCAGGCTGGGGGATCAGCTTGCTCGGCGACAGGAACAGGTCCAGTGCGGCTTTGGCGTTCTCGAACAGGGAAATGTTCAGGTTGATGCACAGCACCGCCAGTGGCGTGCCAGCCTCATTGCGCAATACGGTACTCAGTGAACGGATTTTTTGCCCGTCCCAGTTGAGCTTCTCGTAGGGGCCGATGTTGGTTTCCTCGGTGCCGGTCTCAAGCATGTCTTCCAGCGCCGCATCATCACCAATCTCACGTTTGGACAGGTTATTGGCGATGTAGTCGATCTTCTGGCTGCGCAGGTCGTGCAGCACCACCTCGGCGTGGGGAAAGAACAGGGTAGCAATGGCATCGGCGATGGCCCGGTAATTGTCCAGGGCAGGGTCGCGGCGAGGTGTCGACATTCAGGCAGGCTCCAGGCGGTGTCAGCGCCCTTGGCACAAGGGCGCTGCGAGTGTGCCGCAATCGCGGCGAGGCGTCACCTGTGCAGGCGGCGCGGGGACAGCATCTCGGCGTTCAGGCCAAACCCTTTGAGGGCCTCGGGCAGGTCGTCGCCACGCACCAGCGCGGCGCTGGCCTGTCCCATGGCGGGCGAGGTCTGGATGCCGTAGCCACCCTGGGCTGCCACCCAGAACAGGCCCGGCACGTGGGGGTCGAAGCCGGCCACGAGGTCGCCATCGGCGACAAAACTGCGCAGGCCGGCCCAGGTCCGGGTGGGGCGGCGAATGCTCAGCGTGGTGGCTTCTTCGATTTGGTAGATACCCATGGCGATGTCCAGCTCTTCGGCCTGCACGTCGTGCGGTTCGACTGGGTCGGCGTTGGCCGGCGAGCCGAGCAGCATGCCGGCGTCGGGTTTCATGTAGAACGATTCGTCGAGGCTCACCAGCATTGGCCAGGCGTGACTGTCGATACCCTCGGGGCCAGCGAAGATGAAGGCGGCGCGGCGCTTGGGTTGCAGGCCAAGCGGCTGGGCACCGGCCAGTACACCGATCTGGTCGGCCCAGGCACCGGCAGCGTTGATCAGTACCGGCGCGCTGAAGGTGCCACGGCTGGTCTGCACCTGCCAGTGGCCGTCGTCAGCACGGCTCAGGTGCTGGACCTCGCAATCGCTGTGGACCTCGCCTTGTTGGCGGCGGATACCGCGCAAGTAACCCTGGTGCAGGGCATCGGTGTCGATATCGCTGGCGCTTGGGTCGTAGAGCGCACCGTGGACTTTGTCGCGGCGTAACACCGGCAGGCGGGCGCAGGCCTGGTCGGCGCTGAGCAGTTCGACCTCCGGCACGCAGGCCTTGGCACTCTGGTACTGGCGCTGCAGTTCGTCGGGATCGCCGCTGAGGTCAACGGTCATTTCCCCGCGTGGGCTGAGCAACGGGTGCTCGGCAAAACCTGTTGGAGGATTGTCGAAGAATGCCCGGCTGGCCAAGGTCAGCGCACGCACCTGCGGCGTGCCATAGGCGGCGGTGTACAGCGCTGCCGAACGGCCAGTGGAGTGGTAGCCAGGTTGCGGCTCACGTTCGAGCAGTAGCACCCGGCCCTGACTCGCCAGCCAATAGCCGGTAGAGGCCCCCGCAATACCGGCACCAATGATGATGAAATCAGCCTGTTGCATGAAGGTCTCCTCAGTCGGCGCACTGCAAGCGGTACAAGGCATTGGCCAGGGCGATGTCTTCCAGGCCCAGGCCGATGGAGCGGAAGAAGGCGTGACGTTGGTAGCTCGGGGCAGGGGCCTGACCGCTCAACAGCTGCGCCAGGTCGCCGACGATGGCTTCGGCTTGCCAACCATGTTGTTCGGCGGCGATGCGCATCTCCCCGGCGCTGCCCGGTGTGGTCAGGCGGTAGTCGCAGTACACGTCCATGGCGCTGAGGCTGGTAGGCGGAACCTCATGGGCACGTACGGCGTTGGTGCTGATCGAGGTGATCAGGGCCGGTTTGCTCAAGCTGTCCGGGTCGATGACCGGGATCGCTGATGAGGTGCACAGCATGATCACATCGGCATCCGCTACAGCCGCTTCGAGGTTGTCGCAGAGCGTCAGGCGTGAATCCAGGTCGAGCCATGACTGGCGCTGGGCGGCGCTTTGTTCGGCCAGGCTTGGCGAATACAGACGGATATCCTGCCATTCACGCAGGTCACGGACATAGTGCAGGTGCGCCCGGGCAATCGGGCCGCTGCCGATTAGGGTCAGGCGGCGGGCACTGTTCGGTGCCAGGGCGTCGACCGCGACTGCGGTGGTGGCAGCGGTACGGGCGGTGGTCAATTCACCGGCATCGCACAGCAGCAGCGGTTGACCGCTGTGCATGGACATCAGCAGGGTCCAGGCGGTAACCAGTGGGCCTTGCTCACGGACGATGTATGGCGAGGTCTTGACCCCGTAGACGCCTTCGTTGGCGAGCACACCGCCATAATTGATGAAGTCGCCCTTGCCCGCCGGAAACTCCACCAGTTGCTGCGGTGGCTGCACGGCTTGTCCGGCCGCCAGGTCACGGAACAGGTTGCGCAGGATCTGGGGGACATCCACTTGCGAAAGCAACTGGCGAGCGTGCTGTTGATCGATGACGAGAGGCGCGGACATACGAGACTCCAAATAAACTATTTTGTCTATTATGGACTCTTTGTATATTTGGGCAATATCGTTGGTCTGAAAATGCAAAAGGCACCGAGGGACGAGCCCGCGGTGCCTTTTTCACCCACGCGCAATCAGTGATGCTTGTGCGGCACCGCCTTGAGCAGTTCAGTTGGTGGCATTTCACAGCTGATTTTGCGACCCAGCAGCGTTTCAATCGCCGGCAACTGGTAGGAGTCATCCTCACCGGCGAAGCTGATCGACACGCCGCTGGTGCCGGCACGACCGGTACGGCCGATACGGTGCACGTAGTCGTCTGGATCTTCCGGCAGGGTAAAGTTGATCACATGGCTGATGCCATCAATGTGAATACCGCGACCGGCGACGTCGGTGGCGACCAGCACGGTGATGCGGCCTTCACGGAAGTTCTCCAGGGTCTTGATGCGCTTGTGCTGCGGCACGTCACCCGAGAGCTGGGCGGCGTTGACGCCGTCGCGTACCAGGCGTTCTTCGATGCGCCGCACTTCATCCTTGCGGTTGGCGAAGACCATGACCCGTTCCCACTTGTTCTCGGTCACCAGGTTGTACAGCAGCTTGTACTTGTCGGCGCCGGCTACGGCGTAGACATGCTGCTCGACGGTTTCGCTGGCAACGTTCTCCGGTTCGATCTCGACAATCGCGGGGTCGGTGGTCCACTGCTTGGCCAGGTTCATCACGTCTTCGGTGAAGGTGGCGGAGAACAGCAGGGTCTGGCGCTCGCTCTTCGGTGGGGTCTGGCGGATGATCTGCCGAACCTGAGGGATGAACCCCATGTCGAGCATGCGGTCGGCTTCGTCCAGTACCAGTACCTCGACCATGTCCAGGTGGGCTTCACCGCGCTGGTTGAAGTCCAGCAGGCGGCCTGGGGTGGCAACCAGGATGTCGCAGTGGCGCGCTTCGAGGGCCTTGAGCTGCTTGTCGAAGTCCATGCCGCCGACGAAGGTCATCACGTTCAGGCCGGTGTACTTGGTCAGCGCAGCGGCGTCCTTGGCGATCTGCACCACCAGCTCACGGGTCGGGGCGATGATCAGCGCACGCGGCTCGCCCATGTAGCGCTCTTTCGGCGGTGGGGTCTGCTGCAGCTGGGAGATGATCGAAATCAGGAAGGCTGCGGTCTTGCCGGTGCCAGTCTGGGCGCGGCCAATGGCGTCCTTGCCACTCAGGGTGTAACCCAATACCTGCGCCTGGATCGGCGTGCAGTAAGGGAAGCCCAGGTCATGGATCGCATGCATCAGCTCGGGCGAGAGCTTGAAGTCATGGAAACGGGTCTTGCCTTCTTGCGGCTCGACCACGAAATCTTCCAGCTTCCAGGTGGAGGCTGCAGGTTTTGGCTTGCGCTCACGGCGCGGTTTAGCTTCGGCCGGCTTTTCGGCGCGTGCCGGTGCTGTGGCGACCTCAGGCTTGAGCGGTGCGGCCGGGGCAGGGGCCTTGGGTGGTGCAGGGGGCTGCTTCACGGGGGCAGCGGTTTCGGTGGCGAGTTGCTCAACCTCGCTCTTGCCGAACATCTTCTTGAGTGCTTTGAGCACGGTCATCTCATCAATTGGTTAAGGAATGTACGCCGGCCAGTGTAATGCAAGAAACGGGCGCGGCGTAGTGGATTGCACTGACAACTACAGGGAAGTCTTCTTTTAGCGCAGGCGTTCGGCCAGCCAGACGCCGATATCGTTGATTTCCTCGGGCAGTACCGCATGCTCCATCGGGTATTCCTTCCATTCGGTGGTGACGCCCCAGTGCTTGAGGTGTTCGTAGGCGCTGCGACCCATGGCCGGCAGTACCACCGGGTCATAGACACCGTGCAGGCACAGGGCCGGGGTGCGCTGTTGGCAGGCGCTCACCTGGCGCTCCTGAACAAAGGTCGGCGCATAGGTCGACAGGGCGATCACCCCGCCCAAGGCTTCTTGCCACTTTATATAAGCGGTGTGCAGTACCACCGCGCCACCCTGGGAAAAACCGGCAAGGACAATGCGTGCCAGGTCGATGCCTTTTGCCTGCTCGGCCTTGATCAGGCTAATCACCTCATCGGCCGAGGCTTGTAGCTGATCCTCGTCGATCGCCCGTGCCGGGGTCATGGCCTTGATGTCGTACCAGCTGGGCATTTCATAGCCACCGTTGATGGTCACCGGCCGGGTTGGCGCCTGCGGCATGACGAAACGGGTGGTCAACAGTACTTCCTGCAAGGCTTCGGCAACCGGCATGAAGTCGTAACGGTCGGCCCCAAGGCCGTGCAACCAGATCACACAGGCGTCTGCGGTTTTTTGCGGTTCAAGAATCAATGGGTGGGTCATGAGTGCTCCGAAAAAGTGCGCGCGCTCTTGTTTGCGTGCATGGAATGAAGGCGCGTCGGGTAAATCCGGGAAAAACCTGTCGCAACGCTGCAAGTTTCCCTCTTGACGGGAACTGAAACGCTTTAGCCGCTCAGTGTGGTACGCGCTTTGCTATGAAACTCCAGATGCGAGGTTACACGTTTTGGACGGTAACACCCGTTAGCGGTCCCCAAGGCTGTCACAGAACAGCGCATTGCGCCAATTGACCCAAAAACAAGCCAACACGGGTCGGATGCGCCTCATAAGGGTGCGGTGCAATCCCGGCTCAACACAATAAGAGCAAGACTGGAGGTTTGAATGAAGATGTTGAAATCCACCCTGGCAGTGGTTACCGCTGCTACCGTGCTGGGTATCAGTGGTATCGCACAAGCCGGTGCGACCCTGGATGCCGTGCAGAAAAAGGGCTTCGTTCAGTGTGGCGTCAGTGATGGCTTGCCGGGCTTCTCGGTTCCGGATGCCAAGGGCAACATCGTCGGTATCGACGCCGACGTCTGCCGCGCAGTAGCCGCGGCGGTGTTTGGCGATGCTACCAAGGTCAAATTCAGCCAGCTCAATGCCAAGGAGCGCTTCACCGCGCTGCAGTCCGGCGAAGTCGACGTGCTGTCGCGTAACACCACCTGGACCAGCTCGCGTGACGCTGGCATGGGCCTGGTGTTCGCCGGTGTTACCTACTATGACGGCATCGGCTTTCTGGTTAACAAAAAGCTTGGTGTTTCCAGCGCTAAAGAGCTGGACGGTGCAACCATCTGCATCCAGGCCGGTACCACTACCGAGCTCAACGTCTCCGACTACTTCCGCGCCAATGGCCTGAAGTACACCCCGATCACCTTCGACACCTCCGACGAAAGCGCCAAGTCGCTGGAGTCCGGCCGTTGCGACGTGCTGACGTCGGACAAGTCGCAGCTTTACGCACAGCGCTCCAAGCTGGCGGCCCCGGCCGACTACGTGGTACTGCCAGAAACCATTTCCAAGGAACCGCTGGGCCCAGTGGTACGCAAAGGCGATGAAGAGTGGTTCAGCATCGTCAAGTGGACCCTGTTCGCCATGCTCAATGCCGAAGAAATGGGCGTCACCTCGAAGAACGTCGAGGCCGAAGCCAAGTCCACCAAAAACCCTGACGTGGCCCGTATGCTCGGCGCCGACGGTGAGTACGGCAAGGACCTCAAGCTGCCTAAGGACTGGGTTGTGCAGATCGTCAAGCAGGTCGGCAACTACGGCGAAGTCTTCGAGAAGAACCTGGGTAAGGAAACCCCGCTGCAGATCGATCGCGGTCTGAACGCCCTGTGGAACAACGGCGGCATCCAGTACGCACCACCCGTGCGCTGATGGCTACACCCTGTGGCGGCGAACGGCCGCCGCAGGGTGTTCGGTTCCCTTTTTTCCGGGGCATTACATGCAAAATTCAATCGGCGCACCCAAGGGCCTGTCCCTGAGCGATCCACGTGTGCGTGCGTGGCTATTTCAGATTCTCACTATTGTCTTTGTGGTCGGCCTGGGCTGGTACTTGTTCCACAACACCCAGACCAACCTGCAGCACCGGGGCATCACCTCGGGTTTCGACTTTCTTGAACGTAGTGCTGGTTTTGGTATCGCCCAACACCTGATCTCCTACACCGAGCAGGACAGTTATGCCCGGGTGTTCGTCATCGGTTTGCTCAACACGCTGCTGGTGACCTTTATCGGCATCATCTTCGCGACCCTGCTGGGGTTCATCATCGGTGTGGCCCGTTTGTCACCGAACTGGATGATCAACAAGCTGGCCACGGTGTATGTCGAGACTTTCCGTAACATCCCACCGCTGTTGCAGATCCTGTTCTGGTACTTCGCAGTGTTCCTGACCCTGCCGGGACCGCGGGGCAGTATCAACATCAATGACGCGTTCTTTATCAGCAACCGCGGCGTGAACATGCCCGGTGCTTCCATGGCCGAAGGATTCTGGCCATTTGTCGTCAGCCTGGCACTGGCGATCATCGCCATTGTGCTGATGGTACGTCTGGCCAACCGGCGCTTTGAGGCCTCGGGCGAGCCGTTTCACAAGTTCTGGGTTGGGTTGTTTCTGTTTTTCGGGATACCGGCGCTGAGTGTGTTGATGTTCGGTAGCCCCGTTCACTGGGAAATACCGCAACTCAAAGGCTTCAACTTTGTCGGCGGCTGGGTGTTGATCCCGGAGCTGCTGGCCCTGACGTTGGCCCTGACCATTTACACCGCAGCCTTTATCGCTGAAATCGTGCGCTCGGGGATTCGCTCGGTCAGCTACGGCCAGACCGAGGCGGCCCGCTCGCTGGGCCTGCGTGAAGGGCCGACGCTGCGCAAGGTGATTATCCCTCAGGCGCTGCGGGTGATCATTCCACCGTTAACCAGCCAGTACCTGAACCTGGCGAAGAACTCGTCGCTGGCGGCCGGTATCGGCTACCCGGAGATGGTGTCGTTGTTTGCGGGGACCGTGCTCAACCAGACCGGTCAGGCGATCGAAGTGATTGCCATCACCATGAGCGTCTACCTGGCGATCAGCATCAGCATTTCCCTGCTGATGAACTGGTACAACAAGCGCATTGCGCTGATCGAGCGGTGAGGACACGCGCATGACTACCCATGTTTTCAAACCCGATATGCCGCCGCCGGTGAAAACCGTCGGCGTGCTGGCGTGGATGCGCGCCAATCTGTTCTCCAGCTGGCTCAACACCCTGCTGACGCTGTTGGCCTTGTACCTGGTCTGGCTGATCGTGCCGCCGCTGCTGCAATGGTCGATCTTCGACGCCAACTGGGTCGGCACCACCCGCGCCGACTGCACCAAAGAGGGCGCCTGTTGGGTGTTCATCCAGCAGCGTTTCGGTCAGTTCATGTACGGCTACTACCCGAGTGAACTGCGCTGGCGTGTTGACCTGACCGTGTGGCTGGCGGTAATCGGTGCGGCGCCCTTGTTTATTGCGCGCTTCCCGCACAAGGCAATCTATGGCCTGAGCTTCTTGGTGCTGTACCCGATCATTGCCTTCACCTTGCTGCACGGTGGTTACCTGGGGCTGGACACGGTGCCAACCAACAAATGGGGCGGGTTGATGCTGACGTTGGTGATCGCCACCGTCGGTATCGTCGGCGCCTTGCCGTTGGGCATTTTGCTGGCATTGGGTCGGCGCTCGAACATGCCGGCGGTGAAGGTGGTGTGTGTGACCTTCATCGAGTTCTGGCGTGGCGTACCGCTGATCACCGTGCTGTTCATGTCCTCGGTAATGCTGCCGTTGTTCCTGCCCGAGGGCATGAGCTTCGACAAGCTGTTGCGGGCGATGATCGGGGTGATCCTGTTCCAGTCGGCGTACATCGCTGAAGTGGTGCGCGGTGGCTTGCAAGCCATCCCCAAGGGCCAGTACGAAGCGGCCGCCGCGATGGGCCTGGGTTACTGGCGTTCGATGGGCCTGGTGATCTTGCCGCAAGCCCTGAAGCTGGTGATTCCCGGCATCGTCAACACCTTCATTGCCCTGTTCAAGGACACAAGCCTGGTGATCATTATCGGCCTGTTTGACCTGCTCAACAGTGTCAAACAAGCCGCTGCCGACCCGACCTGGCTGGGCATGGCGACCGAGGGCTATGTATTCGCCGCCCTGGTTTTCTGGATTTTCTGTTTCGGTATGTCCCGCTACTCCATGCATCTGGAGCGCAAGCTGGACACAGGCCACAAGCGTTAGGAGTGTTCCCATGAGTGAAGCGATCAAACAGCCTGTGAGCCCTGAAGGCATTATTCAGATGCAGGGCGTGAACAAGTGGTACGGCCAGTTCCACGTGCTCAAGGACATCAACCTCAATGTGCGCCAGGGCGAGCGAATCGTTCTGTGTGGCCCGTCGGGGTCGGGCAAGTCGACCACCATCCGCTGCCTCAACCGCCTGGAAGAGCATCAACAGGGCCGTATCGTGGTTGATGGCGTGGAGCTGACCAACGACCTCAAGCAGATCGAAGCGATCCGCCGTGAAGTCGGCATGGTGTTCCAGCATTTCAACTTGTTCCCGCACCTGACCATCCTGCAGAACTGCACCCTGGCGCCGATGTGGGTGCGCAAGCTACCCAAGCGCAAGGCCGAGGAAATCGCCATGCACTATCTGGAGCGGGTGCGGATTCCGGAGCAGGCCAACAAGTTTCCTGGGCAGCTGTCCGGTGGTCAGCAGCAGCGTGTGGCCATTGCCCGGGCGCTGTGCATGAAACCTAAAATCATGTTGTTCGACGAACCCACCTCGGCGCTTGATCCAGAGATGGTCAAGGAAGTGCTCGACACCATGGTCAGCCTGGCGGAAGACGGCATGACCATGCTGTGTGTGACCCACGAGATGGGATTTGCCCGAACCGTGGCGAACCGGGTGATCTTCATGGACAAAGGCGAGATCGTTGAACAGGCGGCGCCGGATGACTTCTTCGACCGGCCGCAGAACGAGCGGACCCAGTTGTTCCTCAGTCAGATCCTGCACTGACAACTGCCCCGTAGCCGCTGCCGCCAGGCTGCGATCGGCTGCGAAACAGTCGCCATTCTGTCACCATAATGGGCTCGGATGGCGGCCGTTTCACGCCCGATCGCAGCCTGGCGGCAGCGGCTACGGGGATCACTCTTCTTCTTTGGCCGCCGGCGCAGGCGGTGGACGCAGGCCGATCTCAGCGGTCAGCTTCAGCTCCTTGCCGTTACGCATGACCTGGATCGCCACCTTGTCGTTGGGTTTGATACGCGCCACCTGGTTCATCGAGCGACGACCATCACCGGCCGGTTCGCCGTTGATGCTGAGGATCACGTCACCCAGTTGCAGGCCGGCCTTTTGCGCCGGACCGTCGCGGAAGATGCCCGCCACGACAATACCCGGACGCCCTTGCATGCCAAACGACTCGGCCAGCTCCTGGCTCAGCGGCTGCACTTCGATCCCCAGCCAGCCACGGATCACCTGACCGTGTTCGATGATTGACTTCATCACCTCCAAGGCCAGCTTGGTCGGAATGGCAAAGCCGATGCCTTGGGAGCCGCCGGATTTGGAGAAGATCGCCGTGTTGATGCCGGTCAGGTTGCCGCTGGCATCCACCAGTGCACCGCCGGAGTTGCCCGGGTTGATCGCCGCGTCGGTCTGGATGAAGTCTTCGTAGTTGTTCAGGCCCAGCTGGTTGCGGCCGGTGGCGCTGATGATGCCCATGGTCACGGTCTGGCCGACACCGAAGGGGTTACCGATGGCCAGGGCGACGTCACCGATATGAATGTTGTCGGAGCGGCCGATGGTGATCGACGGCAGGTTCTTGAGGTCGATCTTGAGCACCGCCAGGTCGGTTTCCGGGTCGCTACCGATGACCCGTGCCAGGGTTTCACGACCATCCTTGAGCGCCACCACGATCTGATCGGCACCGGAGGTTACATGGTTGTTGGTCAGCAGGTAGCCTTCCGGGCTCATGATCACCGCCGAGCCCAGGCTCGACTCCCAGCGTCGTTGCTTGGGCAGGTTGTCGCCGAAGAAACGGCGGAACTGCGGGTCTTCGAACAGCGGGTGGGCGGTCTTGTTGACCACTTTGGTGGTGTACAGGTTGGCTACCGCAGGGGCCGCAATGCTCACTGCGTCGGCATAGGACACCGGGCCCTGCATGATGCGCGAGGTTTGTGGTGCCTGTTGCAGGTTGACGTCCTGGCTGGGCAAGCCGACCCATTGCGGAAAACGCTGGATGATCAGCAGGGCGATTAACACGCCGACCAGCAGCGGCCAGCCAAAGTAACGCAAAGCCTTGAACATTGAACGAATCCTGGGAGTGGGCAGAGGGCCGCTTGAACTGCGAGGGAGCGAGCGCGCGCGATCATACTGCGGCAGAAGCCGTGCAGGAACTGTTAAATCGCGACGAGCCATTGCTACAGCGTGCGGGCCCCCAGGCAACCGCCGTCGGTTTCCCCAAACCCGGCGACGGCCCATAATAGCGGTCATTATACGGGGCCTTGTGCCACGCTGAACTGCGAATTTGAGGAGTCTTTTCATGGCTGTTGCCCTGAGCACCCTGGTCGAGGAAGCCGAACGCTACCTTGGCAGCGCAAAAATCCAGGATTACTGCCCGAATGGCCTGCAGGTAGAAGGGCGGCCGCAAGTTACTCGCATCGTCAGCGGCGTCACTGCCAGCCAAGCGCTGCTGGATGCGGCGGTTGAAGCCGATGCCGACCTGGTGCTGGTGCACCACGGCTATTTCTGGAAGGGTGAGAACCCGTGCATTACCGGCATGAAGCAACGTCGCCTGAAGACCTTGCTCAACAATGACCTGAGCCTGCTGGCCTACCACCTGCCGCTGGACCTGCACCCTGAGGTGGGTAACAACGTACAGCTGGCGCGCCAGCTCGACATTACCGTTGAAGGCCCGCTCGACCCGGACAACCTGCGGGTCGTCGGCCTGGTCGGCTCGCTGGCCGAGCCGATGTCGGCGCGCGACTTTGCTCGCAAGGTGCAAGAGGTCATGGGCCGCGAACCGCTGTTGATTGAAGGTGATCAGGTGGTTCGCCGGGTTGGCTGGTGTACCGGTGGTGGGCAGGGCTACATCGATCAGGCGATTGCTGCTGGTGTCGACCTGTTCCTCAGTGGCGAGGCGTCTGAGCAGACCTTCCACAGCGCCCGGGAAAACGGCATCAGTTTTATCGCCGCCGGTCACCATGCCACCGAGCGTTACGGCGTGCAGGCCCTGGGCGACTACCTGGCGCGGCGTTTCGCCCTGGAGCACCTGTTTATCGACTGTCCGAACCCGATCTGAGGCTAAAACGGCAGGGTATATTCTTATACTGTTTCGTTCTAGTTGGGCGCCTAAATAGAATCGAGTGCTGTGATAAAGTGGCCCGCTCGAACACGGCCCGCTGGCCGTCCATAAGATCGTATTTCCGTGAGTAGCTATGGTCGACAAACTGACGCATTTGAAACAGTTGGAGGCGGAGAGCATCCACATCATTCGTGAGGTGGCCGCTGAGTTCGATAACCCGGTGATGCTGTACTCGATCGGCAAGGATTCGGCCGTGATGCTGCACCTGGCACGCAAAGCCTTCTTTCCGGGCAAGTTGCCGTTTCCGGTGATGCACGTCGACACCCAGTGGAAATTCCAGGAGATGTACAGCTTCCGCGACAAGATGGTCGAGGAAATGGGCCTGGAGTTGATCACTCATGTGAACCCGGACGGCATCGCCCAGGGCATCAACCCGTTCACTCACGGCAGTGCCAAGCACACCGACATCATGAAGACCGAGGGCCTCAAGCAGGCGCTCGACAAGTACGGCTTCGATGCTGCCTTCGGTGGTGCGCGGCGCGACGAAGAGAAGTCGCGGGCCAAGGAACGCGTGTACTCGTTCCGCGACAGCAAGCACCGCTGGGATCCGAAAAACCAGCGCCCGGAGCTGTGGAACGTTTACAACGGCAAGGTCAACAAGGGCGAATCGATTCGCGTCTTCCCGCTGTCGAACTGGACCGAGCTGGACATCTGGCAGTACATCTACCTCGAAGGCATCCCGATTGTGCCGCTGTACTTCGCTGCCGAGCGCGAAGTAATCGAGAAGAACGGCACCCTGATCATGATCGATGACCAGCGCATCCTTGAGCACCTCTCGGATGAAGAAAAAGCCCGCATCGTCAAAAAGAAAGTGCGCTTCCGTACTCTTGGCTGCTACCCGTTGACCGGGGCGGTGGAGTCCGAGGCCGAAAGCCTTACGGACATCATTCAGGAAATGCTCCTGACCCGTACGTCCGAGCGTCAGGGCCGAGTCATCGACCACGATGGCGCAGGCTCGATGGAAGACAAAAAACGTCAAGGCTATTTCTAAGTTAGGGTCAGACCATGTCGCACCAATCGGAATTGATCAGCGAGGATATCCTCGCTTACCTGGCCCAGCACGAACGTAAAGAACTGCTGCGCTTTTTGACCTGCGGGAACGTTGATGACGGCAAGAGCACCCTGATCGGGCGCCTGCTGCACGACTCGAAGATGATCTACGAAGACCATCTGGAAGCCATCACCCGCGATTCGAAGAAAGTCGGCACTACCGGTGACGATATCGACCTGGCGCTGCTGGTTGACGGCCTGCAGGCTGAGCGGGAGCAGGGCATCACTATTGATGTGGCCTACCGCTATTTCTCCACCGCCAAGCGCAAATTCATCATTGCCGATACCCCCGGCCATGAGCAGTACACCCGCAACATGGCCACCGGTGCTTCCACCTGTGACCTGGCGATCATCCTCGTCGATGCCCGTTACGGCGTACAGACCCAGACCCGTCGCCACAGCTACATCGCGTCCCTGTTGGGCATCAAGCACATCGTCGTGGCGGTGAACAAGATGGACCTCAAGGGCTTCGATGAGGGCGTGTTCGACAGCATCAAGGCCGACTACCTGCAGTTTGCCGAAGCCATCAACATGGCCCCGAGCAGCCTGCACTTTGTGCCGATGTCGGCGCTCAAGGGCGACAACGTGGTCAACCGCAGCGAGCGTTCGCCGTGGTACACCGGCCCTGCGCTGATGGAAATCCTCGAGACCGTTGAAGTGGCTGCCGACCGCAACTTCACCGACTTGCGTTTCCCGGTGCAGTACGTCAACCGTCCGAACCTGAACTTCCGCGGCTTTGCCGGCACCCTGGCCAGTGGCGTGGTACACAAGGGCGACGAAATCGTCGTGCTGCCATCGGGCAAGAGCAGCCGGGTCAAATCCATTGTCACCTTCGAAGGTGAGCTGGAGAACGCCGGCCCGGGCCAGGCTGTGACCCTGACCATGGAAGATGAAATCGACATCTCCCGTGGTGACCTGCTGGTGCATGCCGACAACGTTCCACCGGTCACTGACCAGTTCGACGCCATGTTGGTGTGGATGGCTGAAGAACCGATGCTGCCGGGCAAAAAGTACGACATCAAGCGCGCCACCAGCTATGTGCCGGGCTCGATTGCCAGCATCGCCCACAAGGTTGATGTGAACACCTTGGAGCAGGGCGCTGCCAGTGCTCTGCAATTGAATGAAATCGGCAAGGTCAAGGTCAGCCTCGACGCGCCGATTGCCCTGGACGGCTATGACAGCAACCGCACCACCGGTGCCTTCATTGTCATCGACCGCCTGACCAACGGCACCGTGGGTGCCGGCATGATCATCGCGCCGCCGGTTGTGCCACACGGCACCGTCGGTCAGCACGGCAAACTGTCCCATGTTGACACTGCAGAGCGTGCCCTGCGTTTTGGTCAGCAACCGGCCACCGTGCTGTTCAGCGGCCTGTCGGGCGCGGGCAAGAGCACCTTGGCTTACGCGGTGGAGCGCAAGCTGTTTGACATGGGCCGTGCGGTGTATGTGCTTGATGGCCAGAACCTGCGTCACGACCTGAACAAAGGCCTGCCACAGGACCGCGCCGGGCGTACCGAGAACTGGCGTCGTGCTGCTCACGTAGCGCGTCAGTTTAACGAAGCTGGCCTGCTGACCCTGGCCGCCTTCGTTGCCCCGGATGCCGAAGGCCGCGAACAGGCCAAGGCCCTGATCGGTAAGGAGCGTCTTGTCACCGTATACGTCCAGGCCTCGCCAATGGCCTGCCGTGAGCGTGACCCGCAAGGCTTGTATGCTGCTGGCGGCGACAACATTCCTGGCGAAAGCTTCCCGTATGACGTGCCGCTGGATGCCGACCTGGTGGTCGATACCCAGAACGTCAGCGTGGAAGAGGGCGTCAAGCAGGTGCTGGAGCTGCTGCGTAAGCGTGGCGCGATCTAAGCATTGCGGATGAACAAAAAAACCCCACCTTGGTGGGGTTTTTTGTTGTCAAGACAAAAGTACCTGTGCAGGTGGTGAGGTATATGTTTACCGCAGTATCCTTTCAGCTGAGCCGTATTTTGAAATCTCATTGAATAAATGATGAGGTTCGCAATGCCTGTTAAGTACACTAACTTTCAGAGCTCAGGCTCAATGCTCCTGCCCCCTAATCAAACGCTTTCGCCAGGTCAGTTTCTGAGATCCGAAAATGGAAGATATTATTGCCGCTTGAGATCTGACGGAAACTTAGTGGTTGAGCAGGATGGAAAACTGATCTGGGTGGCTGATGCTAGACAACCCTTCAGTAAGACGATCAATAGAAAGAAGATGCGCGAAAAAACACACTTTATAGTGAGTAACTCTGGTTTTTTATATGATCCTTCCAGAGGAAGGTTATGGATAGCCGAGAGCACTCATGCAACTGATAAATCCTATTGGTACAATAACTGCCTGGTTCTTCGGGATGATGGCAATCTGGTCATTTATGATCAGCGATCAGGTGATGTCCGTTGGGCGCGGACCGGTTTTGTTCCAGGACGGATCCCAAAACCTAAGCCTTACAAAGAGCTCTTTAATTTTCCAGTCTACACTTGGGATTTTTAGTTGTCTCTGTTGCACAGTTGCATATTTTGGTCCATATCACATTTGAATTGTCGTTCGTAAAGTGGTTCGGTTAGCGTAAATCGTCCATTGCTGCATGCGGACAAGGTAATTGTGATAATAATCAATGTATATTTCATTTGGTGTCACTGCCTCGTGCCGGGAGGGTGCAATGATCTCTCGGTGCGAGTAGTGAGGAAATATCTAAGCTTCCCATTTCACTGTAGGCCAAAGCTGCTTTGACGTAAGATGTCACTCTCCCGGTGAGCATGAGTACCTACAAATGCTTTTCCAGATGGTCGTGTTTGTATTCAAATATGCTTCTCCGACACCGGAATCACCCGCTTCTCTTTCACCGCCTTGAACGAGAAGCTCGAATAGATCTCCTTCACCCCCGGCAAGGTTTGCAGGACCTCCCTGGCAAACTCACCAAACGACTCCAGGTCTCGCGCCAGGATCTCCAGCAAAAAGTCATAGCGCCCAGAGATGTTGTGGCAGGCGACAATCTCGGGGATCTCCATCAGCCGCTGCTCAAAGGCTCGGGCCATGTCCTTGGAGTGCGAGTCCATCATGATGCTGACGAACGCCGTCACACCAAAGCCCAATGCCTTGGGTGAAAGCACAGCTTGGTAGCCGGTGATGTAGCCGTTCTCTTCAAGCAGTTTGACCCGCCGCCAGCACGGTGAGGTAGTCAGGGCGACGTTGTCGGCCAGCTCGGAAATGGTCAGTCGGGCGTTGTCCTGCAGGGCCGCCAATAGGGCGCGGTCGGTACGGTCGATGGCGGTAGGCATGATTTGCCCTCCATGGCCTGAATTCATGGTTTTCTTGTTAATAACCACCGTCTGTAGTGGTTGTATTTGGAAAAAAATCAGCACCTCAGTGGCATAAGCTTAGATCAAACCACAAGAGGCTGTTGTCATGAGCGGCTCCACCAAGGATTCAGGTTTTGCTACCCGTGCCATCCACCACGGTTATGACCCATTGGCCAACCACGGCTCACTGGTTCCGCCGGTCTATCAGACCGCCACGTTCGCATTTCCTACGGTTGAGTACGGCGCAGCCTGCTTTGCCGGCGAGCAGGGCGGATATTTCTATACGCGTATTTCCAACCCCACCCTGGCCCTGCTGGAAGACCGCATGGCTTCGCTTGAGGGCGGTGAAGCCGGTTTGGCACTGGCGTCGGGAATGGGCGCGATCACTGCCACGCTATGGACGCTGCTACGCCCCGGCGATGAAGTGTTGGTCGGGCGTACCTTGTATGGTTGTACCTTTGCCTTCCTGCACCACGGTATTGGTGAGTTCGGGGTCAAGGTCCGCCATGTCGATATGACCGACCTGCAAGCGTTGGAAGACGCGATCAGCGCACGCACCAAAGTGATCTACTTCGAAACGCCGGCCAACCCGAACATGCAGATGGCCGATATCGCTGCGGTAGCGAAACTTGCCCACCAGCACGACATCACCGTGGTAGTCGACAACACCTACTGCACGCCGTACCTGCAGCGCCCGCTGGAACTGGGCGCCGACCTGGTGGTGCATTCGGCGACCAAATACCTCAGCGGCCATGGCGACATTACGGCCGGCCTAGTAATCGGGCGCAAGGCGCTGGTTGATCGGGTGCGACTCGAAGGGCTCAAAGACATGACCGGCGCGGTCATGTCACCGCAAGACGCCGCGTTGCTGATGCGCGGCATGAAGACCCTGACCTTGCGCATGGAGCGTCATTGCAGCAACGCCCAGACGATTGCCGAGTACCTGCAGCAGCATCCGGCGGTGGAGCTGATCAACTATCCTGGCTTGCCCAGCTTCCCTCAATACGATTTAGCCCAGCAGCAGATGCGTTTGCCGGGCGGCATGATCGCCTTCGAGCTCAAGGGCGGGATCAGCGCTGGGCGCCGCTTTATGAATGCCCTGCAGTTGTTCAGCCGTGCCGTCAGCCTCGGCGATGCTGAATCCCTGGCCCAGCACCCGGCAAGCATGACCCACTCCAGCTATACCCCTGAGGAGCGTGCGCAGTATGGCATCTCCGAAGGTTTGGTCCGGCTGTCAGTCGGTCTTGAAGATATCGAAGACCTGCTGGCCGATATCGAGCAGGCCCTGAAGGCCTGTGCCTGAAACCGCCAAGGAAGAGGTCAACGCAATGGTGGCAATGATGACCCTTGTGCCGGGTGAGGGGGTGCCGCAGCGCCCCGGTGACGATCCACAGGCTGACAGTGATCCGGGCGAAACCGCCGAATGGCTCGACGCCCTGGATTCAACGCTGCAGCACTGCGGCCCTGAACGCGCGCGGTTTCTGCTTGAACAGCTAGAAGCTCATGCTCGTGAACTGGGCGTGGAGCGTGGCGCGCAGGCGTTTTCAGCGTACCGCAATACCTTGTCGGTGGAGCAGCAGGGGGGCTACCCCGGCGATCTGGAACTTGATGAGCGGATCACCAGTTTGCTGCGCTGGAATGCCCTGGCCATGGTAATGCGCGCCAACCACGCCTATGGCGACCTGGGTGGGCACATCGCCAGTTATGCCTCGGCAGCGGAAATCTTCGAGGTCGGCTTCCAGCATTTCTTTCGCGGCGAGACGGGGACCGGGCAGCGGACCGCCGACCTGGTGTTCTTCCAGCCGCATTCGGCGCCTGGTATTTATGCGCGGGCGTTTCTTGAGGGACGGCTCAGTGCCGAGCAATTGGCCCGTTATCGCCAGGAGGTAGCAGGCAATGGCCTGTGCTCTTATCCACACCCTTGGCTGATGCCCGACTTCTGGCAATTTCCGACAGGGTCCATGGGTATAGGGCCGATCAATGCCATCTACCAGGCGCGCTTCATGCGTTACCTGCACAACCGCCAACTGCTCGACACCCGCGTCCGGCATGTCTGGGGTGTATTTGGTGACGGTGAGATGGATGAGCCGGAATCCATTGCCGGCCTGACCCTGGCGGCGCGTGAACAGCTGGATAACCTCACCTTTGTGGTCAACTGCAACCTGCAGCGCCTGGATGGCCCGGTACGCGGCAACGGCCAGATCATTCAGGAACTTGAGGCACTGTTCAGTGGTGCTGGCTGGAATGTGATCAAAGTGCTCTGGGGCTCGGAGTGGGATGCACTGTTTGCCCGCGACAGTGAGCACGTATTGTTGCGTCAGCTGGCGGCGACACCCGATGGCCAGTTCCAGAACCTCGGCGCCAAGGACGGTGCCTACAACCTTGAACACTTTTTCAACCAGCATCCGGCCCTGCAGAAACTGGTCGAACACATGAGCTCTGCCGAGATCAGCGCGCTCAAGCGCGGCGGTCACGATTTTCGCAAGCTGTACGCCGCCTTCGCGGCGGCCAAGGCCTGCAAAGGGCGGCCGACGGTGATTCTGGCCAAGACCAAGAAAGGTTATGGCATGAGCAGCGCTGGTGAATCGCGGATGACTGCGCACCAGGCCAAGAAGCTCGATGTGCAGGCTTTGCTGGCGTTTCGTGATCGCTTTCATCTGCCGCTCAGCGACACTCAGGTCGAGCAATTGCAGTTTTATCGCCCGGCCGACGACAGCCCGGAAATGCGCTATTTGCGTGAGCGCCGCGCTGCGCTCGGGGGAGCATTGCCTGCTCGACGCAGCGACGCTTCTCCGGTGCCGGTGCCCGCGCTGGAGACGATGGGCGGTTTTGCCTTACAGGCTGACGGCAAGGAAATGTCCACCACCATGGCTGCGGTGCGGATGCTCAGCGCCTGGCTCAAGGCGCCAGAGCTGGGGCCGCGCTTGGTGCCGATCGTCGCTGATGAGGCGCGCACCTTCGGTATGGCCAGCCTGTTCCGTCAGATCGGCATCTACTCACCTCTGGGCCAGTGCTATGAGCCTGAGGACGCCGGCTCGCTGCTGTCGTACAAGGAAGCCCGTGATGGCCAACTGCTTGAAGAGGGCATTACCGAAGCCGGGGCGATTTCCTCCTGGGTCGCGGCGGCAACCTCCTACGCGGTACACGGCGAGCCGATGCTGCCGGTGTACATCTATTACTCGATGTTTGGCTTTCAGCGCGTCGGCGACCTGATCTGGGCGGCCGCCGACCAGCGTGCCCGTGGATTGCTGCTGGGCGCTACGGCCGGGCGCACGACGTTGGGCGGGGAGGGGCTGCAGCACCAAGACGGTTCGAGTCTGGTGATGGCCGCGATGGTGCCCAACTGCCGGGCCTGGGAGCCGTGCTTTGCAGGCGAGCTGGCGGTGATTCTCGAACACGCAGCGCGGCGCATGCTCACCGAGCAGCACGACGAGTTTCACTATGTGGCGGTCATGAACGAAAACTATCCACAACCTTCCCTGCCAGCGCAGGTGCATGAAGAGGTGTTGCGCGGCATGTACCGTTATGTCGAACAGCGGGTGGCGGATGCTCACGGGCAAGTGCGCTTGCTTGGCTCGGGGGCGATTTTGCGCGAGGTCATTGCGGCCAGTGAGTTGCTGGCCAGTGATTGGCAGATTGCGAGTGAAGTGTTCAGTGTCACCAGCTTCAGCGAATTGGCGCGGGAGGCGCGGGAGGTTGATCGTGACAGTCGGCTAGGGCAGGGCAATAGTGAGGTCAGCCATGTCGAGCGTTGTCTGAACGGCAGTGCCCCGGTGATTGCCGCCACGGACTACGTGCGTGCTTGGCCGCAGTTGATTGCAGAGTATGTGCAGGCGCCTTACACCACGTTGGGTACCGATGGCTTTGGCCGCAGTGATACCCGTCAGCAGTTGCGGCGGTTTTTCGAAGTTGACCGTTTCAGTATCGTGCTGGCCAGTTTGCATAGTTTGGTGCGTCAGGGCGGGCTTGAGCGGCGGGTGCTGGATCAGGCTTTGGAGCGTTATGGCCAAAGGGCGGGGGCGGCGCCTTGGAACGGTTAGCAACGTAGCCGCTGCCGTCAGGCTGCGATCGACTGCAGAGCAGTCGCAATTGGGCTACTCCGGTTTTGCGGCCGTTTCACGGCCGATCGCAGCCTAGCGGCAGCGGCTACAACGGCCAGGGGACTTTGCAGGGTGTCTATGGAAATAAAATAATGTTTCTTGTTTTTCCGGAGACAAAGCGTGAGTGACCTGTTTTGAAACCCTCGGGCCTTAGCCCGGAAGGGTCAGAGCTTTTTGTATATAAGCAGGGGTTGACGCAATCGCAAGCCGTATCGGTTGAGTCTGCAATCAATAGAGTGCTCCCAAAATCCTATAAAGATTTTTTGCGTAGGATGAATGGGCTTTATTTTGCTTTGCCTGACTATGGAGAGATTTCATTGGCCATGGTGGCAGGCGGTGTCATCAGTTTTGACCGGTTTTTTGGGCTGTCGCCAGATGAGCAGTGCAATTGTCTCGTTTGTTTTAATAACCAATACATTGATGAGTTAGCATTCGTTGGGGATGTGCTTGCTATCGGGGAGGATGGAGGTGGCAATCCATATGTGTTAATCAGTACACCTGGGCGTGAGGGTGTTTATTACTGGGATAGAACCCACCTTCATGAGCCTGGCTTGACACGTGATGTTGATATTGCTGAGCAGAACGAATGCGGGGATTTGTTTTTCATCTCGCCAGGGTTTGAGGAATTTTACAATACGCTTTTTTCATCTGCAGGCGTGGATGTCGAGTTTGTACTGGGACGGTAAGTTAAAGCGTTCTTGCGCTCAATTAAGGTTTTTGGCGTGCGCTGTGACAGTTGGCGTCAAAGTGACTCAATCCAAGACCCCAATAAAAAACCCCGCCAATCGGCGGGGTTTGTGTTTTCAGCGCTTGAGCCCGTAATGCTCATCGAGCATGCCTGGCGAGTTCGGCGCTTTCGGTGCGTAGTCGCGTGGCACTTCGGCGTCCTTGGGTGGGGTCAGGCGATCACGCGGGGCCTGGGCCGCTTCCGAATGCAGTGAGGCCAGCAGGCGCTGGCGGGTCAGTTCGTCCAGGGCCAGGCGGTTGGCGCCTTCGGCTAGATGGTCCTGAACTTCCTGGTAACTTTGAGTCAGTTTCTTGACCAGCGCAGCAGTGCTGTTGAAGTGGGTAACCACCTCATTCTGGTAGCTGTCGAAGCGTTCCTGGATATCATCCAGCTGCCGCTGGGTGCTGCTCGGTGCAGCATTGGGCAGCAGCCGGGCGACCAGGAAACCAACGACGACACCCACGACGAGGGCCAGGGTCGGCAACAACCAAACTAAGAGCGAGAGTTCCACGAGTCCTTCCTCTATAAACGGCTTTGCTTTACGTTAACGGCTCGGACCTGCGCTGTATACCGCGAACGATCGCAAATATCTCAGACAGAATCATTCAGCTAGACGAGTCGACCCTTTCCGAGGTCACGGAGTTTATCCTTGCTTATCCGCGAAACCCCTGTATTCATCGATGGCCCGGTCGGCCAACTGGAAGCCCTGTACCTGGATGTCGCCGAGCCACGCGGCGTGGTGCTGCTGTGTCACCCCAACCCGGTGCAGGGCGGGACCATGACCAACAAAGTGGTGTCGATGCTGCAACGCACTGCCCGCGATGCCGGTTACATTACCTTGCGTTTCAATTACCGCGGCGTCGGCGCCAGTGCCGGCAGCCATGACATGGGCAGCGGTGAAGTGGACGATGCTCAGGCCGCAGCAACCTGGCTGCTGGCACAGCATGCAGGTCTGCCCCTGACGCTGATGGGCTTTTCCTTCGGTGGCTTTGTCGCCGCCAGCCTTGGCGGCCGCCTGGAGGCTCAGGGTGTGGCGCTCAAGCAACTGTTCATGGTGGCCCCAGCGGTGATGCGCCTGAAGGATCACGACACCTTGCCACAGGCCTGCGCCCTGAGTGTGATCCAGCCGGAAACCGACGAAGTGATTGATCCGCAGCTGGTCTACGACTGGTCTGACGCACTCACGCGCCCCCATGAGCTGCTGAAAGTGGCAGAATGCGGACACTTTTTCCATGGCAAGCTCACCGACCTCAAGGAACTGGTGCTGCCGCGCCTTTCGAACTGATACAAGCCTGATAAGCGATTACCCATGACTACGCGCATCCTTACCGGTATCACCACCACGGGCACGCCTCACCTGGGCAACTACGCCGGTGCCATTCGCCCGGCGATTCTCGCCAGCCGTGAGCCCGGTGTCGACTCGTTCTACTTCCTGGCCGACTACCACGCCCTGATCAAATGCGATGACCCGCAGCGCATCCAGCGCTCGCGTCTGGAAATCGCCGCAACCTGGCTGGCCGGTGGCCTGGACCCGGAACGGGTGACCTTCTATCGCCAGTCCGACATCCCCGAAATCCCCGAGCTGACCTGGCTGCTGACCTGCGTCGCGGCCAAGGGCCTGCTCAACCGCGCACACGCCTACAAAGCCTCGGTGGACAAGAACGTCGAGAGCGGTGAAGACCCGGATGCCGGTATCAGTATGGGCCTGTACAGCTACCCGGTGCTGATGGCCGCCGACATTCTGATGTTCAACGCCAACAAGGTGCCGGTCGGTCGTGACCAGATCCAGCACGTGGAGATGGCCCGCGACATCGGCCAGCGCTTCAACCACCTGTTCGGCCAGGGCAAGGAGTTCTTTGCCATGCCCGAAGCACTGATTGAAGAAAGCGTGGCGACCTTGCCAGGGCTCGATGGGCGCAAGATGTCCAAGAGCTATGACAACACCATCCCGTTGTTCACCAGCGCCAAGGACATGAAGGACGCCATCTCGCGGATCGTCACCGACTCGCGCGCTCCGGGTGAAGCCAAAGACCCGGACAACTCGCACCTGTTCACCCTGTTCCAGGCCTTCGCCACGCCGGCGCAAGCCGATGAGTTCCGTAGCGAACTGCTGCAGGGGCTGGGCTGGGGCGAAGCCAAGCAGCGCCTGTTCCAGTTGCTCGATGGCCAGTTGAGCGAGCCTCGCGAGCGTTATCACCAACTGATCAGCCGCCCGGCCGACCTTGAAGATATCTTGCTGGTCGGTGCGCAAAAAGCCCGCAAGGTGGCCACACCGTTCCTTGAGCAACTGCGTGAAGCGGTTGGCCTGCGCTCGTTCCGCAGCATTGAGCAGGGGCCTGCCCAGGTGAAGAAGAAAGCTGCCAAGGCCGCGCGCTTTGTCAGCTTCCGTGAAGACGACGGCAGCTTCCGTTTCCGCCTGCTGGCCGCCGATGGCGAGCAATTGCTGCTGTCGCGCAACTTCGCCGATGGCAAGACTGCGGGTGCGGTAAGTAAGCAGCTGCAACAGGGCGGTGAGCTGGACGTGCGTACAGAGGGCCTGGGCTTCAGCCTGTGGCTGGAAGGTCAGTGCGTTGCCGATGGCCCTGAGCTGGCCGATGAGGCTGCACGCGATGCCGCTATCGACAGCCTGCGCGTAGCGTTGCAACCGCAGCAGGACTAAACGGTCTGACGCAAGTCTGATTGCCATTCTCCAGGGCCGTCGCTACAGTGACGGCCCGTTTTTGTTACCTTGCTAACGAATTATGACGCCCCTAGAACGATATCAAGCAGATCTGAAACGTCCCGAATTCTTCCATGATGCGGCGCAGGAAACTGCGGTGCGTCATCTGCAGCGCCTGTACGACGATCTGATCGCGGCGCAGAACAACAAGCCTGGTGTGTTCGGCAAGTTGTTCGGCAAGAAGGAGCAGGCACCGGTCAAGGGCTTGTACTTCTGGGGTGGGGTAGGGCGCGGCAAGACCTACCTGGTCGATACCTTCTTCGAGGCGCTGCCGTTCAAGCAGAAGGTGCGTACGCACTTCCACCGCTTCATGAAGCGCGTGCACGAGGAAATGAAAACCCTCAAGGGCGAGAAGAATCCGCTGACCGTCATTGCCAAGCGTTTCTCCGACGAGGCGCGGGTTATCTGCTTCGACGAGTTCTTCGTCTCCGACATTACCGACGCGATGATCCTCGGCACCTTGATGGAGGAGCTGTTCAAGAACGGCGTGACCCTGGTGGCCACCTCCAACATCGTCCCTGATGGTTTGTACAAGGACGGCCTGCAGCGTGCACGCTTCCTGCCGGCCATCGCCCTGATCAAGCAGAACACCGATATCGTCAACGTCGACAGCGGCGTCGACTATCGCCTGCGTCACCTGGAGCAGGCCGAACTGTTCCACTTCCCGCTGGACGCAGCGGCGCACGAAAGCCTGCGCAAGAGTTTCAAGGCGCTGACGCCAGAGTGCACCCAGGCGGTGGAAAACGATGTACTGATGATCGAAAACCGCGAAATCCGTGCCTTGCGCACCTGTGATGACGTGGCCTGGTTCGATTTCCGTGAGCTGTGCGACGGTCCGCGTAGCCAGAACGATTACATCGAACTGGGCAAGATTTTCCATGCCGTGCTGCTTAGCGACGTTGAGCAGATGAGCGTGGCCACGGATGACATCGCCCGGCGTTTCATCAACATGGTCGACGAATTCTATGACCGCAACGTCAAGCTGATCATCTCGGCTGAAGTTGAGCTCAAGGATTTGTACACCGGTGGTCGCCTGACCTTCGAATTCCAGCGGACCCTCAGCCGTTTGCTGGAAATGCAGTCCCACGAATTCCTGTCGCGGGCGCATAAGCCTTAAGGCTGTGGTGCCTTCATCGCCGGCAAGGCCGGCTCCCACACCGATCTTTGTGGGAGCCGGCCTTGCCGACGATGGGGGCCTCAGGCCTCCTGCATGAACTGCTGCCGGTACTGATTCGGCGACAACTCCGTATGTTGCCTGAACAGCCGGGCAAAGAAACTAGCATCGTCATAGCCCACCTCGTAGCTGATGGTTTTGATGCTCTTGCGCGTGCCTGACAGCAAACCCTTGGCCGTTTCGATGCGCAGGCGTTGCAGGTAATGCAACGGCTTGTCACCGGTCGCGCTCTGGAAGCGGCGCATGAAGTTGCGGATGCTCATGCCGTGGTTGCGCGCTACATCTTCGAAGCGGAACTTGTCGGCAAAGTGTTCTTCAAGCCACTGCTGGATCTGCAGGATGATCAGGTCCTGGTGCAGCTTCTGGCCGCCAAATCCCATACGCCCCGGGGTGTAGTTGCGCTGCACCTCGTAGAGGATATCGCGGGCCACCGCCTGGGCGACATTGGCGCCGCAGAAACGCTCGATCAGGTAGATGTACAGGTCGCAGGCTGACGTGGTGCCACCTGCGCAATAGAGGTTGTCGGCGTCGGTCAGGTGCTTGTCCTGATTCAGGCTGACGTTGGGGAAGCGTTCGGCAAACTGGTTGAAGAAGCGCCAGTAGGTGGTCGCTTCCTTGCCGTCGAGCAGGCCGGCCTCGGCCAGCCAGAACACACCACTGGCTTCGCCGCAGAGCACCGCGCCGCGGGCGTGCTGCTCGCGCAGCCAGGGCAAGACCTGTGGATAACGCTGGCAGATGGCATCGAAATCGTCCCAGAAGGCCGGCAGGATGATCACATCGGCCTGTTCCAGGCCGCTGTCCACCGGTAGCAGGACATCGCTGAAGCTGCGCACCGGCTCGCCGTCAGGGCTGACCAGGCGGGTCTCGAACATGGGTTTCAAACCCAGGCCCAATTGTTTGCCGTAGCGCAAGCTGGCCAGGTGGAAGAAGTCTTTTGCCTGCATCAGCGTGGAAGCGAAGACGTTGTCGATGGCCAGGATACTGACGCGGCGCAAGGAGGCGCTGGGTTGGGTAAACATCATTTTCTTTATTCTTATAGGGTAGAGTGGTCAATCACCGGCTGGATCGTCTTATTTTTTGGCCGTTGTGTCTACCCTCGGTTCCCGCGCGCTGCACGGGAACCGCTCACGCGACTCAGGGCGCCGGGTTAGGCTGGTCCTGATGGATGGCCTCGATGGCTGCCAACAGTTCGTCAGAGAGTTTGAGGTCGAAGCTGGCCAGGTTGCTGTCCAGTTGTTCCAGGGTGGTCGCACCGATGATGTTGCTGGTCACGAAAGGCTGGCGGGTGACGAAGGCCAGGGCCATCTGCGCCGGGTCCAGGCCGTGCTCCTGGGCCAGCTTCACGTAGCGGCTGCAGGCCGCCACGGTTTGCGGGTTGGAGTAGCGCGAGAAACGGCTGAACAGGGTCAGGCGGCCTTTCTCTGGCCGTGCGCCGTCTTCGTACTTGCCCGAGAGCATGCCAAAGGCCAGCGGCGAGTACGCCAGCAAGCCGCACTGTTCACGGATGGCAATTTCCGCCAGGCCCACTTCGAAGCTGCGGTTGAGCAGGTTGTACGGGTTCTGGATCGACACCGCGCGGCTCCAGCCACGGCTCTCGGCCAGCTGCAGGAACTTCATGGTGCCCCACGGGGTTTCGTTGGACAGACCGATATGACGGATCTTGCCGGCCTTGACCTGTTCGTCGAGCACTTCCAGGGTTTCTTCCAGCGGGGTGAAGTGGTCCTGGGGCAGGTGCTGGTAACCCAGCTTGCCGAAGAAGTTAGTGCTGCGCTCCGGCCAGTGCAGTTGGTAAAGGTCGATCCAGTCGGTCTGCAGGCGTTTGAGGCTGTCGTCCAGGGCGGCGACGATATGCTGGCGGTTGTGTTTGAGCTGGCCGTCGCGGATGTGGCTGATGCCGTTGCCCGGGCCTGCGACTTTGCTCGCCAGGATCCAGTCGGCGCGATCGCCGCGGGCCTTGAACCAGTTGCCGATGATGCGCTCGGTGGCGGCATAGGTTTCCGGGCGGGGAGGCACCGGATACATCTCGGCAGTGTCGATGAAATTGATCCCGGCGGCCTTGGCGCGTTCGATCTGGGTGAATGCCTCGGCCTGCTCATTCTGCTCGCCCCAGGTCATGGTGCCCAGGCACAGTGCGCTGACATTGAGGTCGGTGCGGCCCAGCTGGCGGTAGTCCATTGGCGTGTCCCTGACAAAAGAAGCATAAAAGCAGGTTGAATTTTTTTTCGCAATCTGGATAATTCAGCCCCTCTCCGTGTTGTGGGAGTGATGCCCCGCTTCATAGTAGAACCCTGCCGAATATTGGACGCGCTGACCCGAGCCCCCGATAGCGTCCGTGTGCGGCTGTGTCCTTGACTTGTCAAGGTGCGCACTATCCAGTAAGATCCGCCGTCTTATTTTCGCTGGGCGGCCCCTGAGGCTATAAAGAATGAAAACTTTTACTGCTAAACCGGAAACAGTAAAGCGCGACTGGTTCGTAGTTGACGCCGCTGGTCAGACCCTGGGTCGTCTGGCTACCGAAATCGCTACCCGTCTGCGTGGCAAGCACAAACCAGAATACACTCCTCACGTTGATACCGGTGACTACATCGTCGTCATCAACGCCGAGCAGATCCGTGTGACTGGCGCCAAGACCACGGACAAAATGTACTACTCCCACTCCGGCTTCCCGGGCGGTATCAAGGAAATCAACTTCGAGAAGTTGATCGCCAAGGCCCCAGAGCGCGTGATCGAGACCGCGGTTAAAGGCATGCTGCCTAAAAACCCACTGGGTCGCGACATGTACCGTAAGCTGAAAGTCTATGCGGGCGCTGCTCACCCTCATACTGCTCAGCAGCCCCAAGAACTGAAGATTTAACGGAATAGTTCATTATGTCGGCGACTCAAAATTACGGCACTGGCCGTCGCAAGACCGCAACCGCTCGCGTTTTCCTGCGTCCAGGTACCGGTAACATCTCTATCAACAACCGTTCTCTGGACGTGTTCTTCGGTCGTGAAACCGCGCGCATGGTAGTACGCCAGCCGCTGGAACTGACCGAAACCACCGAAAAGTTCGACATCTACGTCACCGTTATCGGTGGTGGTGTCAGCGGCCAGGCCGGTGCAATCCGTCACGGTATCACCCGTGCACTGATGGACTACGACGAAACCCTGCGTGGCGCTCTGCGCAAAGCTGGCTTCGTTACCCGTGACGCTCGTGAAGTTGAGCGTAAGAAAGTGGGTCTGCGTAAAGCACGTAAGCGTCCTCAGTACTCCAAGCGTTAATTTCGCTTCGGCGTTCAAAAAAAGCCCGGTTCCTTGTGGAACCGGGCTTTTTTTATGTCTTGAATAACTATGCTGTTCTTTACTGTGACAACTTGCCGCATAGACGCAAGTCAAGAGCTACAAGGGATTGCGCCTTGGTTACAGGCTAATCACCTTGTCAGAGCAGGGTCTTTTCATTACCATGCGGCAAATTTTTAGCAGTTCAGAAATTACTTAGTAGATGCCTGTTGTAACAGGCCATAAAGCTGATGGGAGAGGACTGAATGAGCAATGACGGCGTCAATGCAGGCCGGCGTCGCTTCCTCGTAGCAGCCACATCCGTGGTGGGTGCTGCAGGAGCGGTGGGGGCTGCGGTCCCGTTCGTGGGGTCATGGTTCCCCAGTGCCAAGGCGAAAGCCGCAGGTGCACCGGTGAAGGTCAATATTGCCAAGGTGGAGCCAGGGCAGCAGATGATTGCTGAATGGCGTGGCCAGCCGGTCTTCATCGTCCGTCGCACCGAAGAGATCCTCGGCAACCTCAAGAAGATCACTGGCGACCTCTCCGACCCTGAATCCAAGGCATCGGTTCAACCGACTTACGTCAACCCGGAAAACCGTGCGATCAAGCCGGAGATCCTGGTGTTGGTCGGTCTGTGCACCCACCTGGGCTGCTCGCCAACCTTCCGTCCTGAAGTCGCCCCGGTTGATCTGGGTCCCAAGTGGGTTGGCGGTTACTTCTGTCCCTGCCACGGCTCGCACTACGACCTGGCTGGCCGCGTCTACAAGTCCCAGCCGGCGCCGCTCAATCTGCCAGTGCCGCCGCACTCTTATGAGTCGGACGACATCATTGTCGTCGGCGTCGATCAGGAGAACGCGTGATGAGTAAGTTCATGGACTGGGTTGACGCCCGCTTCCCCGCGACCAAGATGTGGGAAGACCATCTCAGCAAGTATTACGCACCGAAGAACTTCAACTTCTTCTACTTTTTCGGCTCCTTGGCACTGCTGGTGCTGGTTAACCAGATCGTCACCGGCGTCTGGCTGACCATGAGCTTCACGCCGTCGGCCGAAGAAGCCTTTGCTTCGGTCGAATACATCATGCGTGACGTCGAGTACGGCTGGATCCTGCGCTACTTGCACTCCACCGGCGCGTCGGCATTCTTCATTGTCGTTTACCTGCACATGTTCCGCGGTCTGCTCTACGGCTCGTACCAGAAGCCGCGTGAGCTGGTCTGGGTGTTCGGTATGCTGATCTACCTGGCGCTGATGGCGGAAGCCTTCATGGGCTACCTGCTGCCGTGGGGGCAGATGTCTTACTGGGGTGCCCAGGTGATCATCTCGCTGTTCGGCGCGATTCCAGTGATCGGCGATGACCTGACCCAGTGGATCCGTGGTGACTACCTGATTTCCGGCATCACCCTGAACCGCTTCTTCGCCTTGCACGTGGTGGCCCTGCCGATCGTTATTCTCGGTCTGGTGGTGTTGCACATCCTGGCGTTGCACGAGGTGGGTTCGAACAACCCTGATGGTGTCGATATCAAGAAGCACAAGGATGAGAACGGTGTGCCGCTTGATGGCATTGCCTTCCACCCTTACTACACCGTGAAGGATATCGTCGGCGTCGTCGTGTTCCTCTTCGTGTTCTGTGCCGTGGTGTTCTTCTTCCCGGAAATGGGCGGTTACTTCCTGGAGAAACCGAACTTCGAGCAGGCCAACGCCTTCAAGACCCCTGAACACATTGCCCCGGTCTGGTACTTCACCCCGTTCTACGCGATCCTGCGGGCGGTTCCAGACAAACTCCTCGGCGTTATCGCCATGGGTGCTGCGATTGCCGTGCTGTTCGTGCTGCCATGGCTCGACCGCAGTCCGGTCAAGTCCATGCGCTACAAGGGCTGGATGAGCAAGGTTTGGCTGCTGGTGTTCTGCATCTCGTTCGTGATCCTCGGTGTGCTCGGTGTACTGTCACCAACCCCGGGTCGCACACTGCTGTCGCAGGTATGCACCTTCCTGTATTTCGCCTACTTCCTTCTGATGCCGTTCTACACCCGGCTTGAGAAGACCAAACCGGTTCCGGAAAGGGTGACTGGCTGATGAAAAAGCTATTTGCAGTATTGATTCTGGCAGTGATGCCCTCGTTGACCTTCGCGGCCGAAACCGGCGTGGTACTGGACAAGGTTGATATCGATCTGGCCGACAAGGCTGCCATGCAGGACGGCGCACGCACCTTTGCCAACTATTGCATGGGTTGCCACAGCGCCAAGTTCCAGCGTTACGAGCGTGTTGCCGACGACCTGGGTATTCCCCACGAGCTGATGCTCGAGAACCTGGTGTTCACGGGTGCCAAGATTGGCGATCACATGAAGATCGGCATGAGGCCTGACGATGCCAAGACCTGGTTCGGCGCCGCGCCGCCTGACCTGACCCTGGTCGCCCGGGTGCGTGGTACTGACTGGCTGTACACCTACCTGCGCAGCTTCTACGAGGACAAGTCGCGTCCTTATGGCGTGAACAACAAGGTGTTCCCGAACGTCGGCATGCCTAACGTGCTGGTTGGCCTGCAAGGCAATCAGGTAATTGGCTGCAAACAGGTGCAGACGGAGGTGGATGGCAAGAAGCAATTCGACCCGTTGACCGGCACGCCATTGACTCACGAAGCATGTGACCAGCTGACCGTGGAGCCGAAATCCGGTACCCTGACCGAAGAGCAGTTCGACGAGAAGGTCAAGAACCTGGTGACCTTCCTGGCCTACTCGGCCAACCCGGTCAAACTGGAAAGTCAGCGCATCGGTACCTACGTGTTACTGTACCTGGCCTTCTTCTTCATATTCGCTTACCTGCTTAAGCGCGAATACTGGAAGGACGTGCACTGATCACGCAGTAGTTTCTGGTAGTTGAGCGCGCCCTGGGGGGCCTCTGGAATACGGAGGCGCCTGCAGGGCGCGTTTGCATTTGTAGCTTTTATAATTTCATCGCGAGGAGGACCACTATGGGCGTGACCAACCGGTTAGCCTGCTACTCCGACCCCGCTGACCATTATTCTCATCGGGTGCGCATCGTTCTCGCCGAGAAGGGCGTCAGCGTCGAGATCATCAATGTCGATCCCGGACGCTTGCCGCCCAAGCTGGTCGAAGTGAACCCCTATGGCGGCGTGCCAACCCTGGTCGATCGCGACCTGGCGTTGTACGAGTCGACCGTGGTGATGGAATACCTCGACGAGCGTTATCCGCATCCACCGCTGTTGCCGGTCTACCCGGTGGCGCGGGCCAACAGCCGGCTGCTGATCCATCGCATCCAGCGCGATTGGTGTGCACTGGTTGATTTGATTCTCGACCCGCGCAGCAAGGAAGCGGCGCGTGTGCAGGCGCGCAAGGAGCTGCGCGAAAGCCTGACCGGCGTGTCGCCGTTGTTTGCCGACAAGCCGTGTTTCCTCAGTGAGGAGCAAAGTCTGGTCGATTGTTGTCTACTGCCCATACTCTGGCGTTTGCCAGTGTTGGGAATTGAACTGCCGCGGCCGGCCAAGCCGTTGCTCGATTACATGGAGCGACAGTTTGCCCGCGAAGCTTTCCAGGCAAGCCTGTCCGCTGCTGAACGTGAAATGCGCTAGGTTTTAAGGAGCTGTCGATGAACTCCAGTCGCCCCTATTTGGTACGTGCACTCTATGAGTGGATCGTGGACAACGACTGCACCCCGCATATGCTGGTCAACGCTGAGTACCCAGCGGTACAAGTGCCCCAGGGCTTCACCAGCGATGGCCAGATCGTCTTGAACATCTCACCCAGTGCCGTACGCCACCTGCACATGGATAACGAGGCTGTGAGCTTCGAGGGGCGCTTTGGCGGGGTTGCTCATACCCTGTTCGTGCCTGCCGGTGCGATTCTCGGTATTTATGCCCGGGAAAATGGCCAGGGTATGGTCTTTGAGCTCGAGCCGCCCGTGCTTGAAGATGATGAATACGAAGAGGACGATGGTGTTGAGCCGGATGACGATGGCCCACCGGCCGGTGGCCAGCCGCCACGCCCCAGCGGGCGTCCGAGTCTGAAGGTTGTGAAGTAACAAAAAAAGGCGATCCATGTGGATCGCCTTTTTTTATCCGTCCTGATTACAGGTCGGTGATGGTGCGGACCTGGTCCTTGTTGACGCGGGTCACTTTGCCGTCCAGCTGTTCGAACTCGTAGAAGCCCGAGCTGCGCTCAAAGCGTGGGGCGTCGACAGCCTGAAATTCGCGGCCATCGTTGAGGGTGATCAGGCTTGGGGTGGAGCAGCCAGCCAGTGTGGCGAAAGCGCCGATCAGCAGGGTTGGCAGCAGGCCGTTTTTCATGGGTACTTCCTAGGCAGATTGAATGTAAGGGCTAGGGGCGCGTTGCGTCCCATCTCCGGCAAGGCCGGCTCCCATAGGATGGCGTGCACAAATGCAAAACTATGGGGGGCTGGCCTTGTCAGCGATGGCCTGCACAGCAGGCCCGGGTATTCAGTCGATGTATTCGAACAGCTTGACGATCTTCTGCACGCCCGACACGCCCTGCACCAGGTTGGTGGCGCGAGTGGCTTCCTGTTGAGTCAGCAGGCCGAGCAAGTAAACGATGCCGTTCTCAGTGATTACCTTGATCCGCGAACCGGGAATGTTGCTGTCGGTGAGCATTTGGGTCTTGATCTTGGTGGTCAGCCAGGCGTCGTTGTTGCGCGCCAGCAGCGAGGAGGGTGGCAGCACTTGCAGTTCGTTATGCACCTTTTTTACCCGCTGGACCTGGCCTGCAGCCTGTTCGGCCAGGCTCTTGAGGTCGGCGCGCGGGGTTTGTCCGGCCAGCAGCACGATACCGTTGAAGCTGCTGACAACGATATGCGAGTTCTTGTCCAGATCGGGGCTGGCTTTGGCCACGTTCACCGCGACTTTGGTTTCGATCAGTGAGTCATCGATCTTGCTACCGAAGGTGCGGGTGCCGCGATCATCTTCGATCGGCTTGTCGCGGGTGGCGGTAAGGACCGAGCTGCAGCCACTGAGGCTCAGGCAAAGGGTCAGGGCCATCAGGCCGATGCGCTTAGGGGTCATTCTTCACTCCCGAACAATTGGCTGTCGATCAGGTCGCAGAGGCAGTGGATCGCCAGCAGGTGGACTTCCTGGATACGTGCGGTGACGTTGGCTGGAACGCGGATTTCGACGTCCTCGGGCAACAGCAGTGAGGCCATGCCGCCACCATCGCGTCCGGTCAGAGCTACGACAATCATTTCGCGATCATGTGCGGCCTGGATCGCCTGAATGATGTTTGCCGAGTTACCGCTGGTCGAAATTGCCAGCAATACGTCACCTGGTTGGCCCAGGGCGCGGATCTGCTTGGAGAAGATTTCGTTGTAGCTGTAGTCGTTGGCAATCGAGGTGATGGTCGAGCTGTCGGTGGTCAAAGCGATGGCCGGCAGGCTCGGGCGCTCACGTTCGAAGCGGTTGAGCAACTCGGAGGAGAAGTGCTGGGCGTCGCCGGCCGAGCCGCCATTGCCGCAAGCGAGCATTTTGCCTTCGTTGAGCAGCGCGTTGACCATGACCTGACTGGCTTGCTCGATGTGCGGTGCAAGGACTTCCATCGCCTGTTGCTTGGTGTTGATGCTGGCCTGAAAAAGCTGGCGAATTCGGGATTGCATGTCCATCAGTAAGACCTTAAGTAGGGCGGCTGGTCGGGCGTGTCGGGAGTGTACAGAAAAGGTCCCGGCACATGACTGTGCGGCCCGCGAAGCAAAGAGCAAAAAAGTTAAAGGGGTAAACGTGCCGGGTCAGGGCGGGCTCAGCAGTCGAAGGCGTTTTTCAGCCATTGGAGCGCTTGGCCCGAGTGGCCTCTGCCTTGCACGGCGATCACATCGAAACGGCAGGGGTGGTTGGCCCAGCGTGTTTCCTTGTGCAGAAAAGACTCGGCGGCTAGCACCAGTTTGTCCTGCTTGCGCCCGTCGATACTGCCGAGTGCACCGCCAAAGTTCGCGTGCAACCGATAGCGAACTTCGACAAATACTACTGTATCGCTGTCGAGCATGACCAGATCAAGCTCGCCAAGTTTGCATCGCCAGTTCTGCGCCAGCAGGTGCAGGCCTTGCCCTTGAAGGTACTCAAGGGCGTGTCGCTCGGCGGCCTGGCCTGCCTGTTGGCGCGAACTGTCAGGCATCAGCGTGGGGTGTCGGGCAGGCGCTTGACCTGGCCGCCGGAGAACTCGGCCCATGGCAGTTGACGCTCAATGCGCTGGTTCGGGTTCATGCTCAGGCTGCCGGAGAAGCCTTCGATGCGGTTGTCTGGCAGTGCCTTGAGCTGACCCAAACGAGGCGCCAGGCTGTAGGCATCGATGCCCATGGCGTACAGGCGGCCAAGGCTGCCGGCCGCTTGTGGCCACTGGGTCACGACCTGCTGGCGCAGGCTGTTGTTGGTGTCGAGCAGCCATGGGGTTTCGCAGAAGCGAATGCCGTTCATGTCGTTGTACTGGTTGACGTCACCGCTGGCACTGTACAAGTGGGAAGTGGCGTAGACCGGTACATCACCGGCGTACTGGAAGTTGAGAGTCGGCTTGATCTGCTGGCCTTGTTGTGGGGTGGCAGCAAGGAAGATGAAGTCGATGTCCTGGCGGCGCGACGGCTGAGCCGAAACGGTGCCGCCGACAGTGTTCTGCAGGCTCTTGGCGCGGCCTTCGCTCTGGCGCAGCTGGAACAGGTCGGCGATCTGCTGGGCCAGGGCTACCGGTTGGTCAATATGTTCGGCAGCGAGCAGGGTACCGCCGTTGGCTTCCCAATCCTGGCGGAACGCCTTGAGTACGCGGTCACCCCATTCGCCACGAGGTACCAGGGCAACGGCGCGAACCATGCCGTCGGCGCGGGCGCGACGCGATACTTCGCGGGCTTCGTCTTCGGCGGCCAGGCCAAACTGGAACAGTTGTGCCGGGCCATTCTGGCCTGCATCGCTGTAGTTCAGGGCCAGGGTGGTGATTGGCAGTTGTGGGCGAGAGGCGAGTTGCTTGACCAGCGGTTTTTCCAGCGGGCCAACCACCAATTGCACACCGGCGGCCTGGGCCTGGCGATAGAAGTCATCCAGGGAGGTCAGGCGCGAGCTGTCGAACACTTCGATGGCAGGCGGCTTCTGGCCGGCTTGTTGCGCCTGGAAGTGTGCCGCCATGAAGCCGTCACGCAGGGCGCGGGCAACACCGGCCAGTTGACCTTCCTGTGGCAGCAGCAAGGCAATTTTGGTCAGCGGTTGGCTGGCCAGTTCCTTGAGCTTGACCAGCGGCAGCGGCAGTTGCAGAGCTGCTGGGTGGTCAGGGTGCTGGCTGCGCCAGGTGTCGATGGCGGACTGTTGCTGCTCCAGGGTCCCGGCGCTTTTCACGGCCAGGGCCAGGCTGGCCCAGCCGGCCAGGGTGTCGTTGCCAGTGGCAACGCCTTGCAGCTGATCGCTGGGGAGGGCCGCGACCAGGTTCCAGATCGCGTCGTTGTTGGCGCTGGCAGCATTGGCGCTGAGCAGTGGCGCCAGTTGCACGCGGGCCTTGGCGGCGCTCAAGGTCTGGCCGTCGGCTTCCAGGGCGGCAGCTTGCACGCTGAGGGTGCGAGCCTGTTGCTCTTCTGGCAGTTCGCCCAGGCGCGCCAGGCTTGGATGGCTCAGGGCGGTCAGGGCAGCCTTGGGCTGGTTGCGGGTCATGGCCAGCTCAGCGCTCAGCGTACTGGCGAAAACCTGTTGGGCCGGCTTGAGTTGGTCGACTGGTACCTGCTCGAGGATTTTCGCCGCACGGACGTTATCCTTCTGCCGGTAAGCCAGGTCGGCGGCGCTCAGGCGCAGCAGGGCGGCTTGTTCGGGTGTCTTGCTGGTGGCGGCCTGTTCAAGCAATTGCTCGATGCTGGCGTCCGGGGTGCGTGGCAGTTCGCCGAGGCTCGACGAAGGCGAGCTGGCGCAGGCTGCCAGCAGGGCGGCGAGGCAAAGGGCTGTGAACAGCCGCAGGCAAGCGATCATGTAAAGGTCCTGTTACTCGATCAAATTAACGGGCAATTGTACCCAAGCGCTGGCCGGGGCGCGATGTTACTGGTGTTAATCCTTCAATATAGGTGCTGGAACGCACTGTGTAGGCACTGCTGGTTACGCATTGTTGCCGTCAGTCGGGCTACAATGGCGCTTTGTTCAACACGATAGGTGTGTGCTGTGACTGATGTTCCAGGGGCTTCCCAATCCACTGCTGGCGCGCTTTACGTGGTGGCCACGCCCATCGGCAACCTGGATGACATGAGTGCGCGGGCACTGAAAGTGCTCAGTGATGTGGCCCTGATTGCCGCAGAGGACACCCGTCATTCGATTCGTTTGCTGCAGCACTTTGGCATCAATACACCTTTGGCAGCTTGCCATGAGCACAACGAGCGGGATGAAGGCAGTCGCTTTCTCACCCGATTGCTGGCAGGTGATAACGTTGCGTTGATCTCTGATGCCGGCACGCCGCTGATTTCCGATCCGGGCTATCACCTGGTGCGCCAGGCGCGTGCCGCGGGTATTGCTGTGGTGCCGGTGCCGGGCGCTTGTGCCTTGGTTGCCGCGTTGTCGGCAGCGGGGCTGCCTTCTGACCGGTTCATCTTTGAGGGGTTCCTGCCAGCCAAGGCAGTCGGCCGGCGGGCACGTCTAAGTCAGGTCAAGGAAGAGCCGCGCACCCTGATCTTCTATGAAGCGCCACACCGTATTCTGGAGTGCTTGCAAGACATGGAAGAGGTGTTTGGTGCAGAGCGCCCAGCGTTGCTGGCCCGTGAGCTGACCAAGACCTTTGAAACCCTCAAGGGGCTGCCACTGGGTGAGCTGCGTGCGTTCGTCGAGGCTGACAGCAATCAGCAGCGTGGCGAGTGCGTGGTGCTGGTCGCGGGCTGGACCGCGCCGGAAGACGAGCAGGCCGTCAGTAGCGAGGCGATGCGTGTGCTCGACCTGCTGCTGGCGGAGATGCCGCTCAAGCGGGCGGCGGCACTGGCGGCGGAAATTACCGGGGTGCGCAAGAATGTGCTGTATCAGGCGGCCCTGGAAAAACAGAAAGACAAATAGTGGCTTGGTGCTACTATTTGTTTTATCGCTTGTTCTTGAGCGCCGCTGCCGTTAACCTTTGCGGCGGAGAGTCGATCGGACAGTCGCTGCCTTCTTTTGTTCCGCAAAAGAGGGGGGAGGAAAGTCCGGGCTCCATAGGGCAGAGTGCCAGGTAACGCCTGGGGGGCGCGAGCCTACGGAAAGTGCCACAGAAAACAACCGCCTAAGCACTTCGGTGCCGGTAAGGGTGAAAAGGTGCGGTAAGAGCGCACCGCACGACTGGCAACAGTTCGTGGCTAGGTAAACCCCACTCGGAGCAAGACCAAATAGGGTTCCATATGGCGCGGCCCGCGTTGGAACCGGGTAGGTTGCTAAAGGTGTCCAGTGATGGCCATCGTAGAGGAATGACTGTCCTCGACAGAACCCGGCTTACAGATCGACTCTCCACCTCTTCCCCTCCTGCTTGAATCGATAGCAGATGTGTCTTTGTAATACCGAAAAAATCTTACTCTTAATAAATCACTTTAACTTCGGACTCTATTTGTCTGTATGGGTTTGATTTTTTTCGTCAAAAACCTCTCCGCTTTGTCGTTTCTTCTTCCTACATTGCGCTAAATCTCCGATCTGTAAGGGATTTCCTTATAAGCGTGCCTTGACGGTGTGGTAGGCGGATTCCTATAGTGTGCGCAAGTGGCAGAAAGTGGCATGAAGTGGGTTTTCTGAACACAAAAAAGCAAACAAGTGGGGAATCGCAGCCGTGTTCCGCGGAGCAAACGCCATCAACCTCGACGCAAAGGGCCGTCTCGCAATGCCGAGCCGGTACCGTGACGAGCTCGATTCGCGTAGTTCCGGGCAGTTGATTGTGACGATCGACGCGGTGGATCCCTGCTTATGTGTATACCCGCTCGATGAGTGGGAGCTGATTGAAGCCAAGTTGCGCGCCTTGCCGTCATTGCGTGAAGAGAACCGTCGCCTGCAGCGTCTGCTGATCGGCAATGCGGTGGATCTGGAGCTTGATGGCAGTGGGCGCTTCTTGGTGCCTCCGCGTTTGCGTGAATACGCCAAGCTCGACAAGAAGGCGATGCTGGTAGGGCAACTGAACAAATTTCAACTGTGGGATGAGGATGCCTGGAACGCAGTTTCGGCAGCCGATCTTGCAGCTATTCAACAACCGGGCGCCATGCCTGATGAACTGCGTGATTTGATCCTGTGACTATAGATAGCGGCTTTAACCACATCACCGTACTGCTTGACGAAGCCGTTGAGGCTCTCGCCGTACGCGACGATGGCTGCTATCTGGATGGCACCTTCGGGCGTGGCGGTCACAGTCGGCTGATCCTCAGCAAGCTCGGGCCGCAGGGCCGGCTGCTGGGTTTTGACAAGGATCCTCAAGCGATTGCCACTGGGCAAGCGCTGGCGGCCGAAGACGGCCGCTTTGTCATTGTGCAGCGCAGTTTTGCCGAGCTGGGCGATGAGGTTGCCCAGCGTGGGCTGGCGGGCAAAGTCAGCGGCATCTTGATGGACCTGGGCGTGTCGTCGCCACAGCTTGATGACCCCGAGCGCGGTTTCAGTTTCCTCAATGACGGTCCGCTGGACATGCGTATGGACCCGAGTCGTGGCATTAGCGCCGCTGAGTTCATCGCCACTGCCCCGGCCGAAGAAATCGCCCGTGTATTCAAAGAATATGGCGAAGAGCGCTTTGCCAAGCGTATGGCCAATGCAGTGGTGGCGCGTCGCGAAATTCAGCCGTTTGAACGCACCGCTGACCTGGCCGAAGTGCTCAAGGTTGCCAACCCTGCCTGGGAAAAGGGCAAGAACCCGGCAACCCGCGCCTTCCAGGGCCTGCGTATTCACGTAAACAATGAACTCGGCGACCTTGAGGCTGGCCTTGAGGCCGCGCTTGAAGCGTTGGAAGTCGGTGGGCGTCTGGTAGTGATCAGCTTCCATTCCCTGGAAGACCGTATCGTCAAACTGTTCATGCGCAAGCTGGTCAAGGGTGAGTCCGACAACCTGCCGCGCAACCTGCCGGTGCAGCACAAGCATTTCGAGCCGAAGATCAAGGTCCACGGTAAGGCCCAGTTCGCCTCCGAAGCCGAGCTCAAGGCCAACCCGCGTTCACGCAGTGCGGTCATGCGCGTTGCCGAGAAGCTGCGGTGAGCCGCTTGTTCGCCAAGCCTTTGCCAGGCGGAAGCTTCCTGATGCTTCTGCTGTTCATTGCCGTGCTCGTTTCATCGGTAGCGGTGTCGTACAGCGCGCACTGGAACCGTCAGTTGCTCAACACCCTGTACGGTGAACTCAGCGAGCGCGACAAGGCCCAGGCCGAGTGGGGCCGGTTGATTCTTGAGCAAAGCACCTGGACTGCCCACAGTCGCATCGAGAACCTGGCCAGCGAACAACTGCAGATGCGCATTCCTGCCGCCGATGAAGTACGGATGGTGGCGCCATGATGAAGCTCGAAGGCGCCCTCTACCCGTGGCGGTTCCGCGTGGTCATCGCCTTGTTGGCATTGATGGTCGGCGCGATTGCCTGGCGCATCATCGACCTGCAGGTGGTTGACCGTGACTTCCTCAAAGGTCAGGGCGACGCTCGCAGCCTGCGTCATATCCCGATTCCTGCGCACCGCGGGTTGATCACCGACCGTAACGGTGAACCCTTGGCGGTCAGTACGCCGGTCACCACCCTGTGGGCCAACCCCAAGGAAATGCAGGCCTATAAGGACCGCTGGCCAGCCTTGGCCGCCGCCCTCAAGCAGAGCCCGCAACAGTTGGCCCAGCGCCTGGAACAACAAGCCAGCAAGGAATTCATCTACCTGGTGCGGGGTTTGACCCCGGAACAAGGGCAGGTGATCCTCGATCTGAAAATTCCTGGTGTCTACGGCATCGAGGAATTTCGGCGTTTCTACCCGGCCGGCGATGTCGCCGCGCACATGGTCGGCTTTACCGACCTTGATGACCACGGTCGAGAAGGGGTCGAGCTTGCGTATGACGAATGGCTCGCTGGGGTACCCGGCAAGCGGCAAGTCATCAAGGACCGGCGTGGCCGGTTGATTAAAGACATCCAGGTGACCAAAAACGCCAAGGCCGGAAAGACCTTGGCGTTGTCCATCGACCTGCGCCTGCAATACCTGGCCACCCGTGAACTGCGCAACGCCATTGCCGAGCAGGAAGCCAAAGCCGGCAGTCTGGTGATTCTCGACGTTAAAACCGGTGAAGTGCTGGCCATGGTCAACCAGCCCACCTACAACCCGAACAACCGTCGCAGCATGTTCCCGGCGGCCATGCGTAACCGCGCAATCATCGACGTGTTCGAGCCCGGTTCCACGGTCAAGCCGTTGTCCATGAGTGCTGCTCTGCAAAGCGGGCGCTGGAAGCCGACCGACAAGGTTGAAGTGTATCCGGGCACCTTGCAGCTGGGCCGTTACACCATTCGTGACGTATCGCGCAGTGAAGGTCCGATCCTCGACCTGACTGGCATTCTGATCAATTCCAGTAACGTCGGCATGAGCAAGATCGCCTTCGATATCGGTGGTGAATCGATCTACCGGGTGATGTCCCAGCTCGGCCTGGGCCAATACACCGGTCTGGGCTTCCCAGGTGAGCGGGTCGGTAACCTGCCTAATCACCGCGAGTGGCGCAAGGCCGAAACGGCAACGCTGTCCTATGGCTATGGCCTGTCGGTGACCGCCTTGCAACTGGTTCATGCGTACGCTGCGCTGGCCAACGACGGCAAGATGGTGCCGCTGAGCATCCTTAAGGTCGACAAGGCGCCGGAGTCCACGCAGGTCGTGCCGGTGGACGTCGCCAAGACTATCCAAGGTATGGTCCAGCAGGTTATTGAAGCGCCGCGCGGTGTGTTCCGTGCCCAGGTGCCGTTCTATCACGTGGGCGGCAAGAGTGGTACGGCGCGTAAGGCGACCATCGGTTCCAAAGGTTACACCGAGAATTCTTACCGCTCGTTGTTCGCCGGTTTCGGCCCGATGAGCGATCCGCGTTACGCCGTGGTGGTGGTCATCGACGAGCCGAGCAAGGGCGGCTACTTCGGTGGCCTGGTCTCGGCGCCAGTCTTTAGCAAGGTCATGTCCGGCACGTTGCGCCTGATGAATATTCCGCCGGATAACCTACCGCCGGCGACACCACAGCAGCAGGTTGATGCTGCGCCCGCCAAAGGAGGGCGTGGATAATGACGATGCCGTTGAGCAAACTTTTCGCCCAGGCCAGCCGCGATCCGTTGATCCGCGAGCTGACCCTGGACAGCCGTAACATTCGCCCAGGTGACCTGTTCCTGGCGGTGCCAGGTGCGCAGGTGGATGGTCGCGACCATATTGCCGACGCGCTCAAGCGCGGCGCGGCTGCAGTCGCTTATGAAGCGCAGGGCGCCACCGTGCTGCCAATCACGGAAGCACCGCTGATTCCGGTCAAGGGCCTGATTGCCCAGCTCTCGGACATTGCCGGGCGCTTCTATGGCGAACCGAGCCGTCAGCTGGATCTGGTGGGGGTCACGGGCACCAACGGCAAGACCAGCGTTACGCAACTGGTTGCCCAGGCATTGGACAAGCTCGGTCAGCGCTGCGGCCTGATCGGCACGCTTGGTACCGGCTTTTATGGCGAACTGCAAAGCGGTCGGCTGACCACGCCTGATCCGATTGCGGTGCAGGCAACCCTGAATGACTTGAAGAAGGGTGGGGCGAAAGCTGTCGCCATGGAGGTCTCCTCCCATGCCCTGGATCAGGGTCGGGTTGCCGCCCTGGAATTCGATATCGCAGTGATGACCAACCTGTCGCGTGATCATCTGGATTACCACGGCAGCATGCAGGCATATGAAGACGCCAAGGCGCGCCTGTTCGCCTGGCCGAACCTGCGCTGCCGGGTGGTTAATCTCGACGATGACTTCGGTCGTCGCCTGGCCGCTGAGCAGGCCGAGTCGCGCCTGATCAGCTACAGCCTCAAAGACAGCGCCGCTTCGCTGTATTGCCGCGAAGCGCATTTTGACGACGACGGCGTGCGCGCCGTGATCGTCACCGCCCAGGGTGAGCGCACCTTGCGCAGCCGACTGCTCGGCCGTTTCAACCTGAGCAACATGCTGGCGGCCGTCGGTACTCTGCTGGCGCTGGACTATGCGCTGGATGAAATTCTCAAGGTCACCCCGTTGCTGGAAGGGCCGATTGGCCGCATGCAGCGCCTCGGCGGTGGCAGTAAGCCGTTGGTAGTAGTTGATTACGCACACACGCCGGACGCATTGGAGCAGGTGCTGCAAGCACTGCGTCCGCACGCCAAGGGCCAGTTGCTGTGCCTGTTCGGCTGCGGCGGTGATCGTGATCGCGGCAAGCGTCCATTGATGGCCGAAGTGGCAGAGCGCCTGGCTGATCGCGTCTTGGTGACCGATGACAACCCGCGTAGCGAAGACCCGCAGCAAATTTTTGCCGACATCCGTCCAGGCTTTGTCCAGGTTGATGCCGTCGAGTTCGTTACTGGCCGTGGCGCGGCCATTGCCCAGCTGATTGCTGGCGCCGCGGCTGATGATGTCATCGTCCTGGCCGGCAAGGGCCACGAGGACTATCAGGAGATCAACGGCCAGCGCCACGATTTTTCCGATCTGGTCGAAGCCGAGAAAGCACTCGCTGTCTGGGAGGTTGCTGATGCTTAAGCCCTTGACCCTCAGTCAGTTGACCGCCGCTCTGCAGGGACGTCTGGTGGGTGACGATGCAACCTTCACCGGAGTCAGCATCGACAGCCGCGCAATCGTTGCCGGGCAGTTGTTCGTCGCCCTGGCCGGCCCACGTTTCGATGGCCACGATTACCTCAATGACGTGCAGGCCAAGGGCGCCGTGGCGGCCCTGGTCGAGCGCGAAGTGCCCGGTAGCGATTTGCCGCAACTGCTGGTTGCCGATTGCCGGCTGGCCTTGGGGCAACTCGGTGCACTCAATCGCGCTGCGTTCGACAAGCCGGTCGCCGCCATCACCGGTTCCAGCGGCAAAACCACGGTCAAGGAAATGCTTGCCAGCATCCTGCGCACCCGTGGTCAGGTCCTGGCTACGCGCGGCAACCTGAACAACGACCTTGGTGCGCCGCTGACGCTGCTCGAAATCGCTCCGGAGCATACCGCTGCGGTCATCGAGCTGGGCGCTTCGCGCATTGGCGAGATCGCCTACACCGTTGGCTTGACCAAGCCGCAGGTAGCGCTGATCAACAATGCCGGAACTGCTCATGTTGGCGAGTTCGGCGGGCCAGAGAAGATTGTCGAAGCCAAAGGCGAAATCCTTGAAGGTCTGGATCAGAATGGCGTTGCCGTATTGAACCTTGATGACAAAGCCTTTGGCATCTGGAAACAGCGCGCTGGTAATCGTGCGGTGCAAACGTTCGCGCTGCACAACAGCGCAGCGGATTTTCACGCGGGCAATATCGCTCATGATGAGCGTGGCTGCCCGTCGTTCGACCTGCACAGCCCCTTGGGTGTAGCGCGGGTCCAGCTCAATCTGCTCGGCAGCCATAACGTCAGCAATGCGCTGGCCGCTGCTGCCGCTGCGCATGCCTTTGGTCTGACACTGGACGGTATTGTCCAGGGCTTGAATGCCGTGCAACCGGTCAAGGGCCGCACTGTGGTGCAGATGGCACCGAACGGGGTGCGGGTAATTGATGACACTTACAATGCAAACCCCACCTCCATGTGCGCTGCCGTTGATATACTCGCCGGCTTTTCCGGACGCACCGTCCTGGTGCTCGGGGATATCGGCGAATTGGGCCAGTGGGCTGAGGAAGGACATCGGCAGGTAGGCGAGTACGCCAAGGACAAGGTTTCGGCACTGTATGCCGTGGGCTCGAACATGACGCACGCAGTCGCAGCGTTCGGTGCCAATGCCCAACATTTCGCTAATCAAGCTGACCTGATCGCCGCCGTTCGCGCCGCCGAGCAGGCCACCAATACCACTATTTTGATCAAGGGTTCGCGCAGCGCTGCGATGGAGAACGTCGTGGTGGCTTTGTGCGGTTCCAGCGGGGAGAAACATTAATGCTGCTGCTGCTGGCTGAGTATCTGCAACAGTTCTACAAAGGCTTCGCGGTCTTTCAGTACCTGTCCCTGCGTGGGATTCTGGGTGTACTGACCGCGTTGTCGCTGGCCCTGTGGTTGGGCCCCTGGATGATTCGTACCCTGCAGATTCGCCAGATTGGCCAAGCGGTTCGTAACGACGGCCCGCAATCGCACCTGTCCAAGTCCGGCACCCCGACCATGGGTGGCGCATTGATTCTTTCAGCCATCGGTATCAGCACTCTGCTGTGGGCTGACCTGACCAACCGCTACGTGTGGGTGGTATTGATCGTTACCCTGCTGTTTGGCGCCATTGGCTGGGTCGATGACTACCGCAAGGTGATCGAGAAGAACTCGCGCGGCCTGCCAAGCCGCTGGAAATATTTCTGGCAGTCGGTGTTTGGCCTCGGTGCGGCGATCTTCCTTTATATGACTGCACCGACCAGCGTCGAAACCACGCTGATCGTGCCAATGCTCAAGGATGTCACCATCCCGCTGGGGATCGGTTTCGTGGTCCTGACCTACTTCGTCATCGTCGGTTCGAGCAACGCCGTGAACCTGACTGATGGCCTCGATGGCCTGGCGATCATGCCGACGGTCATGGTCGGTGGTGCCCTGGGTATCTTCTGCTACCTGTCGGGTAACGTGAAATTCGCCGAATACCTGCTGATTCCTTACGTGCCGGGCGCCGGTGAGTTGATCGTGTTCTGCGGCGCATTGATCGGTGCCGGTCTGGGTTTTCTCTGGTTCAACACCTATCCGGCGCAAGTGTTCATGGGCGACGTCGGTGCCCTGGCACTGGGTGCTGCACTGGGCACCATTGCGGTCATCGTGCGCCAGGAAATCGTCCTGTTCATCATGGGCGGCGTGTTCGTCATGGAGACCCTCTCGGTGGTGATCCAGGTGGCCTCGTTCAAGTTGACCGGCAAGCGAGTGTTTCGCATGGCCCCGATCCATCACCACTTTGAACTCAAGGGTTGGCCCGAGCCACGGGTGATCGTCCGCTTCTGGATTATCACTGTGATTCTGGTGCTGATCGGCCTTGCCACCCTGAAACTGAGGTAGAAACGCGTGTCACTGATCGCTTCTGACCACTTCCGCATCGTTGTCGGCCTCGGCAAGAGCGGCATGTCCCTGGTTCGCTTCCTGGCGAACCGGGGCGTTGCCTTTGCGGTCGCCGACACCCGTGAGCAACCCCCGGAACTGGAAACCCTGCGCCGTGATTACCCGCAGGTGGAAGTGCGCTGTGGCGAACTGGACGTCGAGTTTCTCTGCCGCGCTGACGAACTGTATGTCAGCCCTGGCCTGGCACTGGCGACACCGGCCTTGCAGCAAGCCGCTGCCCGCGGCGTGAAACTGTCCGGTGACATCGAACTGTTCGCCCGCAATGCCAAGGCGCCGATCATCGCCATCAGCGGCTCCAATGCGAAAAGCACGGTGACCACTTTGGTCGGCGAAATGGCCGCTGCGGCCGGCAAGTGTGTGGCGGTGGGTGGCAACCTCGGTACCCCGGCGCTGGACCTGCTCAGCGATGACGTCGAGTTGTATGTCATGGAACTGTCGAGTTTCCAGCTGGAAACCACCGACCAGCTCAATGCTGAAGTCGCCACCGTGCTCAACGTCAGCGAAGACCACATGGACCGCTACAGCGGCCTGCCGGCCTACCACTTGGCCAAGCACCGGATTTTCCGTGGTGCACGGCAAGTGGTGGTCAACCGCCAGGACGCGCTCAGCCGTCCGCTGCTGGCCGAGGGCCAACCGTTGTGGACCTTCGGTCTCAATGCACCTGACTTCAAGGCCTTTGGCCTGCGCGAAGAGAACGGTGAGAAATACCTGGCCTTTGAGTTCCAGAACCTGATGCCGGTTCGTGAATTGAAGATTCGTGGCGCCCATAACCAGTCCAACGCCCTGGCGGCATTGGCCCTGGGTCATGCCGTTGGCCTGCCGATGGATGCCATGCTCTCCAGCCTGCGCACCTTTGCCGGTCTTGCCCATCGTTGCCAATGGTTACGTGAGCGCAACGGTGTGAGCTGGTATGACGATTCCAAGGCCACCAACGTCGGTGCGGCGCTGGCCGCCATCGAAGGCCTGGGTGCCGATATCGACGGCAAGCTGATACTGGTTGCCGGTGGCGATGGCAAAGGCGCTGACTTCAGCGCCTTGCGTGCACCGGTTGCCGCTCACTGCCGCGCAGTGGTGTTGCTCGGCCGCGACGCTGAGCTGTTGGCTCAAGCGCTGGGTGATGAAGTACCACTGATTCGGGTCAAGACCCTCGATGAAGCCGTACAGCGTTCGGCCGAGTTGGCTCAGCCTGGCGATGCCGTGCTGCTGTCGCCGGCGTGCGCCAGTCTCGACATGTTCAAGAATTTTGAAGAGCGTGGGCGCCTGTTCGCTCAAGCCGTAGGAGGGCTGGCATGATCTTCGGCATGATCAAGCCCTATCCGTCGCCGCTGATCAGCGGTCGCGGTGTCGACCTCGATTTCGCCATGCTCGCCGGGTGCCTGGCGCTGCTCGGCCTCGGCCTGGTGATGATCACCTCGGCCTCTTCGGAAGTCGCCGCGGTGCAGTCGGGTAATCCGCTGTATCACATGTTCCGCCACCTGGTGTATGTGGCCATTGGTGTGTTCGCCTGCATCGTCACCATGATGGTGCCGATCGCCACCTGGCAGAAGATGGGCTTCACCATGCTGGTCGGCGCCTTTGCCTTGCTGGTGATGGTGCTGATTCCGGGCATTGGTCGCGAAGTGAACGGTTCGATGCGCTGGATCGGTTTCAGCTTCTTTAACGTCCAGCCCTCGGAAATCGCCAAGGTCTTCGTGGTCATTTACCTGGCCGGTTACCTGGTGCGGCGTCAGACCGAGGTGCGTGAAAGCTGGATGGGCTTCTTCAAACCGTTCATCGTCCTGCTGCCCATGGCAGGCCTGTTGCTGATGGAGCCGGACTTCGGTGCCACGGTCGTGATGATGGGCGCGGCAGCCGCGATGTTGTTCCTCGGCGGGGTGGGGTTGTTCCGCTTCAGCTTGATGGTGGTGTTGGCGGTGGGCGCAGTGTTTGTTCTGGTTCAGGCCCAGCCCTACCGGATGGCGCGTCTGATTACTTTTACCGATCCCTGGTCTGATCAGTTCGGTTCCGGTTACCAGCTGACCCAGGCGCTGATCGCCTTCGGTCGTGGCGAGTGGCTCGGCGTTGGCCTGGGCAACAGTGTACAGAAGCAGTTCTACCTGCCTGAAGCGCACACTGACTTCGTGTTTTCGGTGTTGGCTGAAGAGCTGGGCGTCGTTGGCTCGCTGGTTACCGTGGCGCTGTTCGTGTTCGTCACCGTACGTGCTTTGTACATCGGCTTGTGGGCCGAGAAAGCCAAGCAGTTCTTTGCTGCCTACATGGCCTTTGGTCTGGCCTTCCTGTGGATTGGTCAGTTCCTGATCAACATCGGCGTAAACGTCGGCCTGCTGCCGACCAAGGGTCTGACCCTGCCGTTCCTCAGCTACGGCGGTAGCTCGCTGGTGATCTGCTGCGCCTGTGTTGGACTGTTGCTGCGGATCGAATGGGAGAGTCGCACCCACTTGGGCAGCGAAGAACACGAATTTGATGAAAGCGATTTTGCCGAGGAGCCACATCATGGCCGCTGACGGCAAGAATGTACTGATCATGGCTGGCGGCACCGGTGGACACGTGTTCCCGGCCCTGGCCTGCGCCCGTGAGTTCCAGGCGCGCGGTTACAGCGTGCACTGGCTGGGCACCCCGCGTGGTATCGAAAACGAACTGGTGCCCCAGGCGGGCTTGCCGCTGCACCTGATCCAGGTCACCGGCCTGCGTGGCAAGGGCAAGCTGTCGCTGCTCAAGGCACCGTTCACCCTGATCAAGGCGGTGTTGCAGGCGCGGCGCATCATTGCCCAGCTCAAGCCGGTTTGTGTGGTTGGCTTCGGTGGGTATGTGACTGGCCCTGGCGGTGTTGCCGCCAAGCTGTGCGGCGTGCCTGTCGTGGTGCACGAGCAAAATGCCCGCGCCGGTACCGCCAATCGGCTGCTGGTGCCGTTGGCCGGCCGAGTCTGCGAAGCTTTCCCCGGCACATTTGCCACATCGGACAAGTTGCGTACCACCGGCAATCCGGTGCGCAGCGAACTGTTCATGGACACCCCACGCGAGTCGCTGGACGCACGTCGGCCACGCTTGCTGGTGCTGGGCGGAAGCCTGGGCGCCGAACCGCTGAACAAATTGCTGCCTCAAGCCTTGGCCCAGGTGCCCGCGGACGTTCGTCCCGAGGTATTCCACCAGGCAGGTAAACAGCATGACCAGATTACCGCCGAGCGTTACCGCGAAGCTGGAGTCGAGGCTCAGGTAGAGCCGTTCATCAAGGACATGGCCAAGGCATACGCCTGGGCCGATCTGGTGGTCTGCCGCGCCGGCGCGCTGACCGTCAGTGAGCTGGCTGCGGCCGGCTTGCCATCGATGCTGGTGCCATTGCCCCATGCCATCGACGATCACCAGACCCACAACGCTCATTATCTGGCCCGCGAAGGCGCTGCCTTCCTGATGCCACAAGCGACAACTGGCGCAGCGCAACTCGCTGAACGCCTGAACGAGGTGCTGATGCAACCGGAAAAACTCACCACCATGGCCGCCACTGCCCGGCGCCTGGCAAAACCCGCGGCCACCCGCACCGTGGTCGATATCTGTCTGGAGGTGGCCCATGGTTGAAAGCAAGAAAGCCATGCCACAACCGGAAATGCGCCGTATCCGCCGCATCCATTTCGTCGGTATCGGCGGCGTGGGTATGTGCGGGATCGCTGAGGTCTTGCTGAACCTGGGTTACCAGGTCTCGGGCTCCGACCTCAAGACCTCGGCCGTCACCGAGCGCCTGGAATCCTTTGGTGCGCAAATCTTCATCGGCCACCGTGCCGAGAACGCCGCCAGCGCTGATGTGCTGGTGGTCTCCAGCGCCATCAATACCTCCAACCCGGAAGTTGCCACCGCGCTTGAGCGGCGGATCCCGGTGGTGCCACGTGCCGAAATGCTGGCTGAGTTGATGCGCTACCGCCACGGCATCGCGGTCGCCGGTACCCATGGCAAGACCACCACCACCAGCTTGCTGGCCTCGGTGTTTGCCGCCGGAGGCCTGGACCCGACCTTTGTCATCGGTGGTCGTCTGAATGCAGCAGGTACCAATGCCCAGCTCGGTACCAGCCGTTATCTGATCGCCGAAGCCGACGAAAGTGACGCCAGCTTTCTGCACCTGCAGCCGCTGGTAGCGGTGGTCACCAACATCGACGCCGACCACATGGCAACCTACGAAGGCGACTTCAACAAGTTGAAGAAAACCTTCGTTGAGTTCCTGCACAACCTGCCGTTCTACGGCCTGGCGGTGATGTGCCTGGACGATCCGGTGGTGCGTGAGATCCTGCCGCAGGTCAAGCGTCCGGCGGTCACGTATGGTTTCAGCGAAGAAGCCGACGTGCGTGCGATCAATGTTCGTCAGTCAGGCATGCAGACTCACTTCACCGTGCTGCGCCGCGACCGCGAGCCGCTGGATGTGTCGGTCAACATGCCGGGCAACCACAATGTGCTCAACGCCCTGGCGACCATCGCCATTGCCACTGACGAAGGCATCAGCGATGCGGCCATCGTCCAGGGCCTGTCCGGGTTCCAAGGGGTAGGGCGACGCTTCCAGGTCTACGGCGAGTTGCCGGTGGACGGTGGCAGCGTGATGTTGGTCGACGACTACGGTCACCACCCGACGGAAGTGGCGGCGGTGATCAAGGCGGTGCGCGGTGGCTGGCCGGAGCGGCGCCTGGTGATGGTGTATCAACCACACCGTTACAGCCGCACCCGTGACCTGTACGACGATTTCGTTCAGGTTCTGGCCGATGCCAACGTGTTGCTGCTGATGGAAGTCTATCCGGCCGGTGAAGAGCCGATCCCGGGGGCTGATAGCCGTCAGCTGTGCCACAGCATTCGTCAGCGCGGTCAGCTCGACCCGATCTACATCGAACGTGGCATTGAGCTTGCACCATTGGTCAAGCCGCTGCTGCGTACTGGCGACATCCTGCTGTGCCAGGGGGCCGGTGATATCGGTGGCCTGGCCCCGCAATTACTCAAGAGTCCGTTGTTCGCTGGTGCTGTTGCCAGTCAGGGGAAGTCGAAATGACTGTGAACGCCTACGAAAAATTGCACTCCACTATTGCTGTGAAAGACTTTGGCCGCGTCGCCGTGCTCTACGGTGGCAAGAGTGCCGAGCGTGAGGTGTCGCTGAAATCCGGCGCAGCAGTGATCGACGCGCTGACCAGCGCTGGTGTCGACGTGGTTGCCATCGATGTCGGTGACGACCTGCTCGATCGTCTGCAGAGCGAGAAGATCGATCGCGCCTTCATCATCCTTCACGGTCGTGGCGGTGAAGACGGCAGCATGCAGGGCCTGCTCGAATGCCTGGGCATTCCTTACACCGGTAGTGGCATCCTTGCCTCGGCCCTGGCCATGGACAAGCTGCGCACCAAGCAGGTGTGGCAGAGCCTGGGGATTCCAACGCCGCGTCACGCCGTGCTGAGCAGCGAAGCTGACTGTATTTTGGCGGGCACGGAACTGGGCTTCCCTTTGATCGTCAAACCGGCCCATGAAGGTTCCAGTATCGGTATGGCGAAAGTGACCAGCGTCGATGAATTGATCGCCGCCTGGAAGGACGCCGCCACCTACGATTCGCAAGTGTTGGTCGAACAATGGATTCATGGTCCGGAGTTCACTATCGCGACCCTGCGTGGTCAGGTGTTGCCACCGATCGCCCTGGGCACGCCGCACACGTTCTACGACTACGACGCCAAGTACCTGGCTTCCGATACCCAGTACCGGATTCCTTGTGGCTTGAGCGCTGAAAAGGAACAAGAACTGATCGAACTGACTGCCCGTGCCTGTGACGCCGTTGGCATCGCAGGCTGGGGGCGGCTGGATGTCATGCAGGATGAGCAGGGTAATTTCTGGCTGCTCGAAGTCAACACCGCACCAGGCATGACTGATCACAGCCTGGTCCCTATGGCGGCACGCGCGGCCGGCCTGGACTTCCAGCAGTTAGTGCTGGCGATCCTGGCGGCCAGCGCCCCGGCGCGAGGTTAAACCCATGCAAGGCGCGATGTTACGTCATCAGCAACCCGCCACCGGCCGCAGCAAGCCGGTGCCGCGTGGTGCCAGCCGGATGGTGGCCAAAGAGCCGCTGTCGGCGCGCCTGCCCAAGGCCAACTTCAGCGTCTTCAAGCGCCTGCTCTGGCCGGTGCTGCTGGTTGTCGCCGGTTTTGGCGCCTACGAAGGTGCGCAACGGTTGATGCCGTACGCCGACCGGCCGATCACCAAGATCGCCGTGCAGGGTGATCTGAGTTACATCAGCCAGCAAGCGGTGCAGCAACGCATTGCCCCGTATGTGGCTGCCAGCTTCTTCACTGTCGACCTGGCCAGCATGCGCGCGGAACTGGAGAAGATGCCGTGGATCGCCCATGCCGAAGTGCGTCGGGTCTGGCCGGATGAAGTCGTGATCCGTCTGGAAGAACAGTTGCCGGTCGCGCGTTGGGGCGAAGAAGCCTTGCTCAATAACCAGGGCCAGGCCTTTACCCCGCGCGAGCTGGCCAACTACGAGCACCTGCCGCAGCTGTTCGGGCCGCAGCGGGCGCAGCAACAAGTGATGCAGCAATATCAGGTACTGAGCCAGATGTTGCGGCCAATGGGCTTTTCGATTGCCCGGCTGGAAGTGCGCGAGCGCGGCAGCTGGTTCCTGACCACCGGCGCTGGCAGCGCTGGGCCAGGTATCGAACTGCTGCTGGGGCGCGACCATCTGGTGGAAAAAATGCGCCGCTTCATTGCCATTTACGACAAGACACTCAAAGAACAGATCACCAAAATCGCCCGCATCGATCTGCGTTACGCCAATGGCCTGGCCGTTGGCTGGCGGGAACCGATTGCACCGACGACGGCCCAACCCGCCGTTGCGAAGAATTAGAGAGAGGCAGGACCATGGCAAATGCGCATAGCGGCAAAATGATCGTCGGGCTCGATATCGGCACCTCCAAGGTAGTGGCGCTGGTAGGCGAAGTCGCGGCCGACGGTACCCTGGAAATCGTCGGTATCGGCACCCATCCTTCGCGCGGGCTGAAGAAGGGCGTGGTGGTCAATATCGAATCGACCGTGCAGTCGATCCAGCGGGCAGTGGAAGAAGCCCAGCTGATGGCCGGCTGCCGGATCCACTCGGCCTTTGTTGGCGTGGCCGGCAATCACATCCGTAGCCTGAACTCCCACGGTATCGTTGCGATTCGCGACCGTGAAGTCAGTGCAGCTGACCTTGAGCGCGTCCTCGACGCCGCCCAGGCTGTTGCCATTCCGGCTGATCAGCGGGTCCTGCACACCCTGCCGCAGGACTATGTGATCGACAACCAGGAAGGCGTGCGCGAGCCACTGGGCATGTCCGGCGTGCGTCTGGAAGCCAAGGTTCACGTGGTCACCTGTGCCGTCAATGCCGCGCAGAACATCGAGAAGTGCGTGCGTCGCTGTGGCCTGGAAATCGACGACATCATCCTTGAGCAACTGGCCTCGGCCTACTCGGTGCTGACCGATGACGAGAAAGAGCTGGGCGTGTGCCTGGTCGACATCGGTGGTGGTACCACCGACATCGCCATCTTCACCGAAGGCGCGATCCGTCACACCGCGGTGATCCCGATTGCCGGTGATCAGGTGACCAACGACATCGCCATGGCCCTGCGTACCCCGACCCAGTACGCCGAAGAGATCAAGATCCGCTACGCCTGCGCCCTGGCCAAGCTGGCCGGTGCCGGTGAAACCATCAAGGTACCAAGTGTTGGCGACCGTCCACCGCGCGAACTGTCGCGTCAGGCCTTGGCTGAAGTGGTCGAGCCGCGTTACGACGAACTGTTCACCCTGATCCAGGCCGAGCTGCGTCGCAGCGGCTACGAGGACCTGGTCCCGGCGGGCATCGTCCTGACCGGCGGCACCTCGAAGATGGAAGGTGCAGTGGAGCTGGCCGAAGAGATTTTCCACATGCCGGTACGCCTGGGCGTGCCGCACAGCGTTCGGGGTCTGAGCGACGTGGTGCGCAACCCGATCTATTCCACCGGTGTCGGTCTGCTGACCTACGGCCTGCAGAAGCAGTCCGACGGCGTCAGCCTGACCGGTACCAGTAACAACAACTATGGCGATGAACCAAAAGCCCCAGCGCTAGAGCGTTTCACCCGCTGGGTCAAAGGCAACTTTTAAAGTTTCAAAGCAGTAGTAGTAGGCGCAAAAACTAGAGAACTGTAAGGAGAGGGAAAATGTTCGAGCTCGTAGACAACGTCCCGCAAAGCCCGGTCATCAAAGTGATCGGTGTCGGTGGCGGCGGTGGCAACGCCGTCAATCATATGGTCAAGAGCAACATCGAAGGCGTTGAGTTCATCTGCGCCAACACCGATGCTCAGGCGCTGAAAAACATTGGCGCACGTACCATTCTGCAACTGGGTACCGGCGTGACCAAAGGCCTGGGTGCTGGTGCCAATCCGGAAGTCGGTCGTCAGGCCGCGCTGGAAGACCGTGAGCGCATCGCTGAAGTGCTGCAGGGCACCAACATGGTGTTCATCACCACCGGCATGGGTGGTGGTACCGGTACCGGTGCTGCGCCGATCATCGCCGAAGTGGCCAAGGAGCTGGGTATCCTCACCGTTGCGGTGGTGACCCGTCCGTTCCCGTTCGAAGGTCGCAAGCGCATGCAGATTGCCGATGAAGGCATCCGTGCACTGGCTGACAGCGTCGACTCGCTGATCACCATCCCGAACGAAAAGCTGCTGACCATCCTCGGCAAAGACGCCAGCTTGCTGTCGGCTTTCGCCAAGGCTGACGACGTTCTGGCCGGTGCCGTTCGCGGTATCTCCGACATCATCAAGCGTCCGGGCATGATCAACGTCGACTTTGCCGACGTGCGTACCGTGATGAGCGAAATGGGCATGGCGATGATGGGCACTGGCTGCGCCAGCGGTCCGAACCGTGCGCGTGAAGCGACTGAAGCGGCCATCCGTAACCCGCTGCTCGAAGACGTCAACCTGCAGGGCGCTCGCGGCATCCTGGTCAACATCACCGCAGGTCCTGACCTGTCGCTGGGTGAGTACTCGGACGTCGGTAGCATCATTGAAGCCTTCGCTTCCGATCACGCCATGGTCAAGGTCGGTACCGTTATCGATCCAGACATGCGCGACGAGCTGCACGTGACCGTGGTTGCCACGGGCCTGGGCGCGAAGATCGAGAAGCCGGTCAAGGTCATCGACAACACCATGCAAACCGCTGCCATGCAGACTGCCGCTCCGGCACCTGTGCGTCAGGAGCAGTCGTCGGTGAACTACCGTGACCTGGAGCGCCCGACCGTAATGCGCAATCAGGCGCATGCCGGTGCAGCCGCTGCCGCTAAACTCAATCCGCAAGACGATCTGGATTACCTGGACATCCCGGCATTCCTGCGTCGTCAGGCCGATTGATGAAATTTATCAGGGGTATAAGGGTGATTGGTGTTCAGCAAAGGCCGGGTCTGGTATTATCCCCAGTCTTTGTTGATACCAGTTCGCAATTTGCGCTGAAGCGGCCAATGCCATGATTAAACAACGCACCCTGAAAAATATTATCCGTGCCACAGGTGTCGGCCTGCACTCCGGGGAAAAGGTTTACCTGACCCTCAAACCTGCACCTGTGGATACCGGCATCGTATTTCGCCGTGCCGACCTCGACCCCGTGGTGGAAATTCCTGCCCGCGCGGCAAATGTCGGCGAGACCACCATGTCGACGACACTGGTCAATGGCGATACCAAGGTAGACACGGTTGAGCACTTGCTCTCGGCCATGGCTGGCCTGGGCATCGATAACGCCTACGTCGAGCTCTCCGCGTCCGAAGTGCCGATCATGGACGGTAGCGCAGGGCCCTTTGTATTCCTGATTCAATCTGCCGGCCTGGAAGAACAGGACGCAGCGAAGAAATTCATCCGCATCCTGCGCGAAGTGACAGTGGAAGATGGCGACAAGCGCGCCACTTTCCTGCCGTTCGACGGGTTCAAGGTGAGTTTCGAGATCGATTTCGATCACCCGGTGTTCCGTAACCGGACCCAAAGTGCCAGCGTGGACTTTTCCAGCACCTCGTTTGTGAAGGAAGTCAGCCGCGCCCGGACCTTCGGGTTCATGAGCGATATCGAGTACCTGCGCAAGCACAATCTCGCGCTCGGCGGCAGCGTCGAAAACGCCATCGTGGTCGACAAGGACGGTGTGCTCAATGAAGACGGTCTTCGTTACGAAGACGAATTCGTCAAGCACAAGATCCTCGACGCCATCGGCGACCTCTACCTGCTGGGCAACAGCCTGATCGGCGAGTTCAAGGGCTACAAGTCCGGACACGCGCTGAACAACCAGCTGCTGCGCAAGCTGATCGAGGAAACCGATGCCTGGGAAGTGGTGACTTTCGAAGATGCCAGTACGGCACCGATCTCTTACATGCGTCCGGTTGCGGCAGTGTAAGTTCGAACACTCTCTCTAGTGATTGATTAAGGCCACCTTCGGGTGGCCTTTTTTATGCCTGCACAACTGAACGTGGGGCTGTAGCCGCTGCCGCCAGGCTGCGATCGGGCGTGAAACGGCCGCCAATCAGGCCCCTCGCAGCGCTTGGATGACGACTGCTGCGCAGCCGATCGCAGCCTGGCAGCAGCGGCTACGAATTAGTACTGCCAGCGCTGTCCTTGTCTCGCGCATGACTGGCCAAGCGCTCCAGCGCTGCGCGCAGTTTCGGGTCAGTGATACCTTCGGCGGTTGCCTGGATATTTTCCGCTGCACGGCTGGAAAGGTCGGCGGTATGCCCGATAGCCCGACTCTGGGTAGTCGGCGGTTGCACCTTGAACAGAATCCGGGTCAGGCTGCTGAAGGCTTCCAGCGTCTGCAGCTGGCGTTGCAGGCGTTTTTGCTGGTAGCGCAGGCGTGTGGCCCAATGACCGTCGGTGACGATCAGCAGCAGGGTACCTTCGCGCCACGAGGCGATATGGCAATGCTCCCGGGCAGCCGGCTGCAGCTGGCTGTCGAGCAGCTTCTGCAGTTGCGCCAGGCGTTGGGCCTGGCTGAACAGGGCTTTGAGCGGCCGGGCTTCGCGCAGCAGTACAGCGGGTGCGCGGGCCGGCAAGGGGCGAAAAGCCATGAAAGGACACCTGAAGTTACAGTACCGGCATCTTATCAGATCCCCCGGTCGGCGCCTTGTCCGGGTGTTTATGGAAAAAACTTCATGTTGCCCATGGGTTGAAGTTGTGAAAAAAGCCCTTATTGTAAAAAAGCCCCGTCAAAGCGCTGTGCCAGCATCGTGGACATCCGCCACTTTCCTCACCGTCGTTTCCGGGTAGAATGCTCGTTCGCATGCGGCCATAAGGGCTGCACGGGCGACTCACGGGGCCGCCCTCCATCCCTATGTGTGGAAGATCCTGTCGATATGTTTGCGCCTTTGTTAAAAAAACTTTTTGGAAGCAAGAACGAGCGCGAGGTGAAACGCCTGCTCAAGGCGGTGCAGTCCGTCAATGCCTTCGAAGAGAAGATGGTCGCCCTCTCGGACGAACAGCTGCGTGCCAAGACCGCAGAGTTCAAAGAGCGTCTGGCCAAAGGCGAGACCCTCGATCAACTGCTGCCAGAGGCCTTCGCCGTCGCGCGTGAGGCCGGCAAGCGGGTCATGGGCATGCGCCACTTCGATGTTCAGCTGATCGGCGGCATGGCCTTGCACGAAGGCACTATCGCAGAAATGCGTACCGGTGAAGGCAAGACCTTGGTCGCAACCCTGGGCGTGTACCTCAATGCACTGTCCGGCAAAGGTGTGCACGTGGTCACGGTCAACGACTACCTGGCCCGCCGTGACGCCAACTGGATGCGTCCGTTGTATGAATTCCTCGGCCTGACGGTCGGCGTTGTCACGCCGTTCCAGCCGCCTGAAGAAAAGCGCGCGGCCTATGCTGCCGATATCACCTACGGCACCAACAACGAATTCGGTTTCGACTACCTGCGCGACAACATGGCGTTCAGCATGGAAGAGAAATTCCAGCGCGAGCTGAATTTCGCCGTGATCGACGAAGTCGACTCCATCCTGATCGACGAAGCGCGGACTCCGCTGATCATCTCCGGCCAAGCCGAAGACAGCTCCAAGCTGTACATCGAAATCAACAAGCTGATCCCGCGCCTCAAGCAGCACATCGAGGAAGTCGAGGGTGAAGTTACCCAGGAAGGCCACTACAAGATCGATGAGAAGAGCCGTCAGGTCGAACTCAACGAAGCGGGCCACCAGTTCATCGAAGAGATGCTCGCTCAGGTCGGCCTGCTGGCCGAAGGCGAGAGCCTCTACTCGGCGCACAACCTCGGCCTGCTGACCCACGTCTACGCTGGCCTGCGTGCGCACAAGCTGTTCCATCGCAACGTCGAGTACATCGTTCAGGACGGTCAGGTGTTGCTGATCGACGAACACACCGGGCGTACCATGCCGGGCCGTCGCCTGTCCGAAGGCCTGCACCAGGCCATCGAAGCGAAGGAAAACCTGAACATCCAGGCCGAAAGCCAGACCTTGGCGTCGACCACCTTCCAGAACTACTTCCGTCTGTACAACAAGCTGTCCGGCATGACCGGTACTGCTGATACCGAAGCTTTCGAGTTCGCCCAGATCTATAACCTCAACGTTATGGTCATTCCGCCGAACAAGCCGCTGGCGCGTAAGGACTACAACGACCTGGTGTACCTGACCGCGGAAGAGAAGTACGCTGCGATCATTGCCGACATCAAGGAAAGCATGACCCAAGGTCGTCCTGTCCTGGTCGGTACGGCGACTATCGAAACCTCCGAGCACATGTCCAACCTGCTGCAAAAGGAAGGCATCGATCACAAGGTACTGAACGCCAAGTACCACGAGAAGGAAGCCGAGATCATCGCGCAAGCCGGTCGTCCGGGTGCGCTGACCATTGCTACCAACATGGCCGGTCGAGGTACTGACATTCTCCTGGGCGGTAACTGGGAAGTCGAAGTCGCGGCCATGGAGAACCCGACGCCGGAGCAGATCGCGCAGATCAAGGCCGACTGGCAGAAGCGTCATCAGCAGGTGATCGAGTCCGGTGGCCTGCATGTGATCGCTTCCGAGCGTCACGAGTCGCGTCGTATCGACAACCAGCTGCGCGGCCGTGCCGGTCGTCAGGGTGACCCGGGTTCGAGCCGTTTCTACCTGTCGCTCGAAGACAGCCTGATGCGTATCTTCGCCTCTGACCGGGTGAAGAACTTCATGAAGGCGCTGGGCATGCAGTCCGGTGAGGCCATCGAGCACCGCATGGTCACCAACGCCATCGAGAAAGCCCAGCGCAAGGTCGAAGGTCGCAACTTCGACATTCGTAAACAGCTGCTGGAGTTCGACGACGTCGCCAACGAGCAACGTAAAGTCATCTACCACATGCGTAACAGCCTGCTGGCAGCCGACAACATTGGTGACACCATTGCCGACTTCCGTCAGGAAGTGCTCGACGCCACCGTCGCCCAGCACATTCCGCCGCAATCGCTGCCTGAGCAGTGGGACGTAGTCGGTCTGGAAGCTGCGCTGGCCAGCGATTTCGGGGTTAAGCTGCCAATCCAGCAGTGGCTCGACGAAGACGATCACCTGTACGAAGAAACCCTGCGCGAGAAGCTCATGACCGAGCTGCTGGCGGCCTACAACGAGAAGGAAGAGCAGGCCAGCGCCGAAGCCCTGCGCACCTTCGAGAAGCAGATTCTGCTGCGCGTTCTGGATGACCTGTGGAAAGACCACCTGTCGACCATGGACCACCTGCGTCACGGTATTCACCTGCGTGGTTACGCGCAGAAGAACCCGAAGCAGGAGTACAAGCGCGAGTCGTTCAACCTGTTCCAGGAACTGCTCGACTCGATCAAGCGCGACACCATCCGCGTGCTCTCGCACGTTCAGGTGCGTCGCGAAGATCCGGCCGAAGAAGAGGCGCGTCTGCGCCGCGAAGCAGAAGAACTGGCTGCACGCATGCAGTTCCAGCACGCGGCGGCCCCAGGGCTTGAGCACGTCGAGGAGCAAGAGGAAGAGGGCGCTGAAGTCGCTGTCGCCGCTGCCCCGGTGCGCAACGAGCAGAAGCTGGGCCGCAACGAGCTGTGCTGGTGTGGTTCGGGTAAGAAGTTCAAGCACTGCCACGGTCAGATCAACTAACGCCATCTGCCCGGCAGTCCGCTGATTCACGAACACCACGCCGCGACCGGTCCCGTACCGTCGCGGCGTTGTTCCATCTCAAGCACCGGCTTATTCGACCCGGTGTACTTTTTCTAGGAGCGCTTTCATGGCTGTTGGTCTTGGTCCTTTGCCAACGTTGCACCCGGTTCCAGGTTTTGAACTCGGCATCGCCTCTGCGGGTATCAAGCGCCCGGGGCGCAAGGACGTGGTGGTCATGCGCTGCGCCGAAGGTTCAAGCGTTGCTGGCGTGTTCACCCTCAATGCGTTCTGCGCAGCGCCAGTGATTCTGGCCAAGCAACGCGTGCAAGGCACCGTGCGCTACCTGCTGACCAACACCGGTAATGCCAACGCCGGTACTGGCGCTCCAGGCCTGGCGGCTGCCGAGCGTACCTGCGCCAAGCTGGCTGAACTGACAGGCGTCGATGCCAGCGCTGTATTGCCGTTTTCCACCGGTGTAATCGGTGAGCCACTGCCGGTCGAGAAAATCGAAGGCGCCCTGCAGGCTGCACTGGACGATCTGTCGGAAAACAACTGGGCCGCTGCGGCGACCGGCATCATGACCACTGATACCCTGCCCAAGGGTGCCAGCCGTCAATTCCAGCACGAAGGCGTAACCATCACGGTTACCGGCATCAGCAAAGGCGCCGGGATGATCCGCCCGAACATGGCCACTATGCTCGGTTACATCGCCACCGACGCCAAGGTCGCCCCGCAGGTGCTCAAGGACCTGATGCTCGACGGCGCCAACAAGTCGTTCAACCGCATCACCATCGATGGCGACACCTCGACCAACGATTGCTGCATGCTGATCGCTACGGGCAAAGCGGATGTCGCTGAAGTCACCGAGGCCAAGGGGCCACTGTTTGAAGCGCTGAAAAAAGCGGTGTTCGAGGTGTGCATGGACGTGGCTCAAGCCATTGTTCGTGATGGCGAGGGCGCGACCAAGTTCGTCACTGTCGAAGTCAACGGCGGCGGCAACCATCAGGAATGCCTGGATGTCGGTTATGCCGTGGCCCACTCACCACTGATCAAGACCGCTCTGTTCGCCTCCGACCCGAACTGGGGCCGGATTCTGGCTGCCGTCGGCCGTGCCGGTGTGCCTGAGCTGGATGTCAGCCTGATCGATGTGTACCTGGGTGATGTCTGCATCGCCAGCAAAGGCGGCCGTAGCGCCAGTTACACCGAAGCTCAAGGTTCGGCGGTGATGGCTGAAGAGGAAATCACCATCCGTATCGAGCTCGGCCGTGGCCAGTGCAGCGAAACCATCTGGACCACTGATCTGTCCCACGAGTACGTGAAAATCAACGCTGAGTACCGTACTTGATGTACTTCCAGCCGCTGTGCGGCTGATTGCCGGCAAGGCCGGCTTCCACAAGGGGCACGCATAGCCCTGTGGGAGCTGGCCTTGCCAGCGATAAGGTCCAAAGGACCTTTCTCTTCTCAAACTCTGGAGCCGAACCATGAGTTACCACCTGATCATCGGCGACAAGCTGTATTCTTCCTGGTCGCTGCGCGCCGCGTTGGCCCTTGAACTGGCCGGTGCTAGCTACGAAGAAACCCTGATCAAACTCAACCAGCCTGACACCCGCACGCGGCTGCTGGAGTTCTCGCCGACAGCCAAGGTGCCACTGCTCAAGTGTGAGCACGGCATCATTGCCGACTCCCTGGCGATTGCTGAATACCTGGCTGAACGTCACCCCGAAGCCAATCTGTGGCCGACCGATGTCGCTGCGCGCGCCCAGGCCCGTTCTGCCTGTGCGCAGATGCACAGTGGCTTCTTCGCCCTGCGTGGCAACATGCCGTTCGATCTGTCCCGCGATGAAGCGCTGGAGAATGTTTCCCTGGAAGTTCAGGTGGACATCGACCGTATCGTCGCGCTGTGGTCCGAATGTCGTCTGGCTGCCAAAGACAGCGGTCCGTTCCTGTTCGGTCAGCCGAGCCTGGCCGATGCGTTCTTCGCTCCGATTGCCGTGCGCTTGCGTACCTATCGGGTGGACGTGCCAGCTGACGCGGCAAGCTATATCGAAACCATTTACCAGTGGCCAGCCTTCCAGGCCTGGCAAAAAGCTGGCCTGGCGGAGCGTGAAGGGTGAAGCGTGTACATGTAGCCGCAGCGGTCATTCGCGGTGCTGACGGTCGTATCCTGATTGCCCGTCGCGCTGATACCCAGCATCAAGGTGGCCTGTGGGAATTCCCCGGCGGCAAGGTCGAGGATGGCGAGGCGGTGGAAGTCGCCTTGGGTCGTGAGCTGAACGAAGAGCTGGGTATTGTCGTTACTGCCGCGCGGCCATTGATCAAGATTAAGCACGACTACCCAGACAAACAGGTGTTGCTGGATGTCTGGGAAGTCAGTGGTTTTACCGGCGAGCCCCATGGCGCCGAAGGTCAACCGCTGGCCTGGGTAAGCGCCCGTGAATTGCCGCAGTATGACTTCCCCGAGGCCAATCGACCGATCGTGGCGGCGGCGCGTTTGCCGGGTGAGTATCTGATTACCCCAGAAGGGCTGGAAGTGCCGCAGATGCTTCGCGGTATTCAGAAAGCCATTGCCGGTGGGATCAAACTGGTCCAGCTGCGTGCGCCGAACATGTACGACCCCAAATACCGTGACGTCGCCGTGGATGCGGTGGGGCTGTGTGCCGGCAAGGCGCAATTGATGCTCAAGGGGCCGCTGGAGTGGTTGGGCGACTTTCCAGCGGCCGGCTGGCACCTGACCTCTGAGCAATTGCACAAGTACGCCAGCAAGGGCCGGCCGTTCCCTAAGGAACGTTGGTTGGCAGCGTCTTGTCATAGCGCCGAAGAACTGGATCTGGCAGAGCAGATGGGGGTCGACTTCGTCACCTTGTCGCCGGTGCAGGCGACTCAGACGCATCCGGATGCTCAGCCGTTGGGCTGGGAGCAGGCGCAGCGGCTGATTGAAGGTTTCAGCAAGCCTGTGTATCTGCTGGGTGGGGTAGGCGCTGCTGAGCGCGAGAAGGCCTGGCAGTATGGTGCCCAGGGTGTGGCGGGGATTCGCGCTTTCTGGCCAGCAGAATAGCCTGGGGGCCTGTAGCCGCTGCCGTGATGCTGCGATCGGCTGCGAAGCAGTCGTCATCCAGTCACCGCGATGGGCCTGGATGACGGCCTTTTCACGCCCGATCGCAGCCTGACGGCAGCGGCGACGAATCAGTATCAGGGTTTCGTCGCAGCCTGCCAAAGCACCTCTGCTACTCCCTGGCGCCGAGCAATCAAGCGCGCCGCGACAAACAGCAGATCCGACAAGCGATTGATGTACGCCAAACCAACCCCCGCCAGTGGCTCGACACTATTGAGCTGCTGACAGCGCCGCTCGGCACTGCGCGCCAGGCTGCGGCAGACGTGGGCTTGGGCAATCAGCGCCGAACCACTGGGCAGAATGAAGTTTTCCAGCGGCCCCAGCTCCTCGTTCCAGCGATCAATGGCCGCCTCCAGACGCAGCACTTCAGCACTGTTCAGCGCCTGGTAGCTAGGCATCGCCAGCTCGCCACCGAGGTCAAACAGCCGATGCTGGCAAGGCGCCAAAACCTCGATGACTTCCTCAAGCCCCTGTTCAGCCAGCCCGGCCAGCAGCAGACCTATCTGACTATTGAGGCTGTCGACCTCGCCAATGGCCTCAATCCGCGGATGATCCTTCGGTACTCGACGGCCGTCGCCCAGGCCGGTTTGGCCTTTGTCGCCGGTACGGGTGTAGATCTTCGACAAGCGAAAACCCATGTTCAAGACTCCATTTTCTGTGGCTCGACGACAACCGGCGAGCTGTTGGCCAGTGGCAGGCGCAAGGTAAAACAGGTGCCTTGTCCCGGTGCTGATTGCACCTCCATCTGGCCTTTGTGGTTGTTGGTGATGATGAAATACGACACCGACAGGCCCAGGCCCGTGCCCTGGCCGATTTCCTTGGTGGTGAAGAACGGTTCGAAGGTGCGTTTGCGCACTGTTTCAGGCATGCCGACGCCGTTGTCTTCGACCTGGATCTCTGCCCACGGCGGGTTCAAGCGGGTGCGCAGGATGATGCGTCCCGGCTCGCTGTCGTCTTCTCGCAGGTGGATGGCCTGCGCGGCGTTTTTCAGTAGGTTGAGCAGCACTTGCTCCAGTTCGTTAGCCGTGCAGGGCACCGGCCCCAGATTGGGGTCGAACTGGCGGATGATGGCCTGGCCCTTGAAATCAAAGCCGATGGTCAGGTCGAAGTCGTTGCCGGCAATCTCCACGGCCTGGTCGATCAGTGCCGGCAAGTCGCAGGGGGCCAGCTGGCGATTGCTGCGCCGACTGAAGCTGAGCATGTGGGTGACAATCTTGGCTGCGCGCGCTCCGGCTTGCTGGATGCCATCGAGCAACTGCGGGACTTCGCGGCTTTCCAGGTAGCGGTTGACGATCGGCAGGTCGATGCCCAATTCGTTGGCCTGCTCTTGATTCTTCGCCAGCTCTGGCGACAGGCGCCGGCGAATGTTCTGCACGTTGTGCAGGATCGCGCCCAGTGGGTTGTTGATTTCATGAGCCATGCCAGCGGCCAGGCCCCCGACTGAGAGCATCTTCTCCGATTGCACCATCATTTCTTCCAGCGACAGGCGCTGGGTGATGTCGTCGATGCGGATCACTACGCCGCGTCCGCCCCCGCCCATCAACGGATAGAAGGTCAGGGCGTAATGCCGGGCATCTTCACCTTTGGTCCAGGTCACCCGCTCAATCTTCGCTACCCGATGCTTCTCGACACTTTCCTTGAGCTGTGGAAGGAACGGCTTGAGCGGCTCGAAGGCGAGAAAGATCGGCTGGTTCAGGGCTTCATCCAGCGGCGTGCCTGAGAGCGCGCTGGCTTCCTGGTTCCACTGGGTCACGTAGAGCTGTTCATCGAGGGCAATCAGTGCCGAGGGCATGGAGTCGATGATGCTGTTGAGGTAGTTCTGAAAGCCGGTGAGTTTCTTCTCGATCTTGCTGCGGACCTGAACTTCCAGCTCCAGCTTGCGGTTGGTGTGGCGGGTTTCCTCGGCCAGGCCTTGGGCCTGGTCATAGGCGTCCTGGAACTCGTCACGTGCGCGCTTGAGCTGCTGCTCGCGTGCTTCGATACGCGACAACATGGTGTTGAACGCTTCCGCCAGGCTACCGATCTCATCGTCATTGCCGCGCTTGGCGCGCAGGGAATAGTTTTCCTCGCGGGTGACCTGGCGTGACAACTGTTCGAGCTGGTCGATCGGCTGCGTGATCAGGCGCTTGATCTGCCGGGCAATGACCATCCACAGCAGAATGCTGAACACCAGGATGCCGAGGCTAGCGGTGAGGATGCCGGTGTAGAAGGCCATCGGCAGTTCGCTGCTGGCCACCATCAACAGGTAGCCAGGAGGGCTGCCAGGGCGGTTCAACTTGGTCAGTTGAGTGCTGCGAAACTCGGTCAGACGCCAGTTCTCGATATGCCGGTAGCGCGTGGGCAGCGGCAGTTGCTCACCGTGTTGCAGCTGTGCGAGCAGTTTGCCGTCGCTGCCGTACACTGCCGCTGCGCGCAACGGCGTATAGCTGTCGAGTTCTTTGAGCAGGGCGTTGGCGGCGTCGGGTGAATTGGCCGCTTGGGAGGACAGTTGCGGATTGGCCACCAATCGGCCAATGGTCTGCAGGGCCTGCGGCGCCATGCTTTCCTGGGAAATCCAGTAGGCGGCGCTGATGAACGTCAGGTTGGCCACCAGCAAAATGGTGATCAACAGGACCAGCAAGGCGGCCAGCAGTTTCTGCCCGACCGGCAGGTTTTCCAGGCGTTCGCGCAGCGTCATGTGATAGCGGGATCCCGGTCAGTGGGTGAAAGGGCAGGGTAACGCTGCCTTCAGTCGCAGGGCAATCGGCGCGCACTCAGGTGTTCGAGCAGGCGACGATAGAGGCGTTCCAGGTGCGGCAACTCCAGGCCATGACGGCTGGCGACGCGACAGGCGTGACCAAGCAGGTAGTGGATTTCAGTACGCCGGCCCTGGCGTACATCCTGGTACATGGAAGAGTAGTTGGCGGCGGTGGCTTTGATCACCCGTTCAACTTCCTCGTTGAGGCCATCGGCCGCTTCGGGCTGGCCGCAGCATTGCAGCAGTTCAGCGAGTTCCACACAAAGGGTCGCCACTTCGCAATGGTGCTCCTGAAGGCCACCGTTGCGGCAGTCGTGCAGCACCGTCAGTGGATTGATGGCGCAATTGAGCGCCAGTTTTCGCCATAGGCGGGTGAGGATGTCCGGTGTCCACTGGTGGGGAATCCCGGCGTCGTTCAGCTCATCCAGCCACTCGGGGGTCAAGGGGTTGGCCGGGTCGCCCAGCCAGTTGAAGCCGTGACCGGCGAAATTGACTTGCCAATCGGCCTCACGAAACGCGCCTTCAGTGCTTGAGGCGAATAGGCAGCGTGCATGGGGGACTTGATTGGCGACTGCATCCTGGCTGCCCAGGCCGTTTTGCAGCAAGATCAGTTCGGCGCCATTGGCCAAGCGTGGCGCCAGTTGTGCAACCGCGTGTTCGGCATCGTAGGCCTTGCAGGCCACCAGCAGGCGATGAATGGGCGTGCTGTCGTGTACGGTTTGCGCCGGAATCGCGTGCAGTTGCGCCTCGCCCTTTTCGATCAGGGTCAGGCCGCCGGCCGTTTCATAGGACTGCAGGCGCTGGGTATCGCGCAGGATCAAGCGGACCGCTTTGCCCGCACGGGCCAGGCGGCAGGCCCAAAGGCTGCCGAGACTGCCGGCGCCGAGAATATGCCAGGTGCTGCTCATCAGCGTTTCGCAACCGTTATAATGAGCCGGTATTTTAACCGTCAAACCCTGCGCGCTCCATCGCGCTCTTATATTAGAGCGGCGAGCGTGCGTTTATTTTTTGGAGAGAAGGTATGCCGTCGTTCGACGTGGTATCGGAACTGGACAAGCACGAAGTCACCAACGCTGTGGAAAACGCAGTCAAAGATCTGGACCGTCGTTATGACCTCAAGGGCAAGGGCAGCTTCGAGTTCAAGGAAAAGGAACTGACTGTCGCCCTGACCGCTGAAGCCGAGTTCCAGCTGGAAGCGATGATCGAGATCCTCAAGCTGGCCCTGGTCAAGCGCAAGATCGACGTCCAGTGCCTGGAAGTCAAAGATGCCTACGCCTCCGGCAAACTGATGAAGCAGGATGCCACCCTCAAGGAAGGCATCGACAAGGAACTGGCGAAGAAGATTGTTGCGCACATCAAAGACGCCAAACTCAAGGTTCAGGCCGCCATCCAGGGCGAGCAAGTGCGGGTCACCGGCAAGAAGCGTGACGACCTGCAGGAAGCCATTGCCGCCCTGCGCGCCAAAGAGTTCGGTATGCCGCTGCAGTTCAACAACTTCCGCGACTGATCAACGTGCTTGGGAACCTTGGCGCCGTTTTGGCGTCCGAGGTTCTTGGTGCCGCTGAAACGATTGCGGCGCGATTTATACAGCTTTTGCCCCTCGGCATCAGGAGAACATTATGGATTTGAGTGCTGAAGTCGATCAGCTGGTTAAAACGTCGCAAACCTGGGTTCCCTTGATCATGGAATATGGCAGCCGCCTGTTGCTGGCACTGCTGACCCTTGCCATTGGCTGGTGGGTGATCAACAAGGTGACCTACCGGCTGAGCAAACTGCTTGCCTTGCGCAACGCCGACCTGGCCCTGCAAGGCTTTATCAGCAGCCTGGCGAACATCATTCTGAAGATTTTGCTGGTGGTCAGCGTAGCCTCGATGATCGGCATCGAAACCACCTCGTTTGTTGCTGCCATTGGTGCCGCGGGCCTGGCCATCGGTCTGGCGTTGCAAGGCAGCCTGGCCAACTTTGCCGGTGGCGTGCTGATCCTGCTGTTCCGTCCATTCCGCCTCGGCGACTGGATCGAAGCCCAAGGTGTTGCCGGTACCGTCGACAGCATCCAGATCTTTCATACCGTGCTGCGTACCGGTGATAACAAAACCGTGATTCTGCCTAACGGCAGCCTGTCCAACGGCATCATCACCAACACCAACCGTCAGCCAACCCGCAAAGTTGTATTTGATGTGGGTGTCGATTACGAAGCCGATCTGCAGAAGGCCCGTCAGGTGCTGCTGGAACTGGCCAAAGACCCCCGTGTCCACCAGGATCCGGCGCCGCAGGCGGTGGTGTCGATGCTCGGCGATAGCTCGATCACCCTGTCCTTGCGGATCTGGGTTAACACTGCCGATTACTGGGATGTGGTGTTCATGCTCAACGAGCATGCGCGTGATCGTCTGAAGGAGGAGGGTATCGACATTCCCTTTCCACAGCGGGTAATCCGTGTGGTGCAGGAAGCAGCGGTGCAGTAAAGCCTTCGTGGGGGCGGATTCACCGGGGCGCCGGACTGCCGCGAGGGACTGTACAGCAGTCCATTGCGGTCGCGTGGCGACCCTTCGCGGATGAATCCGCCCCCACGGCATTACACTTGTTCACGTCTTGGCGCTATCTGCGCTCCCGCCTTTCTGGCATATAGGCTGGCTTACCTCTGTTTGCCGGTCTCATCATGCTTACCCCGTTGATCAACATCACCCCGTTGCGAGCGTTCTGCTTTGCGATGACCCTGGCGCTGTTCGAACTGCTGACCTACCTCGCCAGCGATGTGGTGATGCCCGCCATGCCGGTAGTGGTCGGTGATTTGCACGCCAGCCCTGAATTCATTCCCCATGCCTTGAATCTCTACCTGCTCGGCGGCGTGTTGCTGCAATGGCTGATCGGCCCGTTGGCTGATCGCTATGGCCGCCGGCCGCTGTTGCTGGTGGGCTGTGCGATGTTCTGCGTGACGTGCCTGGCGACCTTCTGGGTTGAGGGCATCGAATGGTTCAACCTGCTGAGGCTGCTGCAGGGCATTGGCCTGGGCTTTGTGGTGACGGTCAGTTACCCGGCCTTGAACGAGGCGTTCAGCGAGGCCGATGCGGTGCGAATGATGGCCTTGCTGGCCAATATCGCCCTGCTGTCGCCACTGCTCGGGCCACTGGTGGGTACCCTGCTGCTGGAGTGGGTGTCGTGGCGTTGGCTGTTTGTGATCTTCGGTGCTTGCGCGGTGCTGTCCTGGATTGCGTTGTACCGCTTCATGCCAGAGACGTTGGGTGTGGAGCGCCGCGATGGCTCGCGACTGGACTTCCAGCCGATCCACCTGCAGTCACTGTTGGCCGGCTATGCCCAGCTGCTGGGCAACCGTCGCTTTGTGGCGGGTAGCGCGGCGCTGGGCCTGGTGGGGTTGCCGTTGATTGGTTGGATCGGTCTGTCGCCCGTGCTGCTGATTCACGACGAAGGCTTGAGCACCCTCGATTATGCACTGTGGCAACTACCAGTGTTCGCCGGCCTGATCCTGGGTAACCTGATCATCAACCGTATCGCCGACCGCTATGCGCTCAACAGCCTGGTGCGTGGTGCGCTGTGGCCGTACCTGGTGGGACTGCTGGGCATGATGCTGGCCACTTGGTTGGTGCCCAGTGTTCCGAGCCTGGTGGCGGGGATGTCGATGTATGCCTTGGGGCTGGGTATCGCCAACGCGGTGCTGTACCGCATGACGCTGTTCTCCAGTGAGCAGAGCAAGGGCCTGGTTTCGGCCATGCTGGGCATGATCACCATTGCCCTGTTGGGCCTGGGGGGCGCCTTGCTGGCACTGCTCGGCGCCGGGGCGAGCCTACTCAGCTTCGCCGTGGCGGCGGGGGTGGCAGGTGTCCTGGCGCTATGGCCGCTGAAGATCGTTCTGGGTGCGGCTTGTGCACAGTCTGAGGCGATGCCGGGATAATCCTGGCAAGCGCCTCAGAGGCCGTCAGGGGCGCTGTTCGGCGACGGAGTTGTCGCTGGGCAGCTGCTTGCCGCGGCCTTGCTCCTGACGCCACTGTAGGGCGATCAGGATCAGCGTCGGCACACCGAGCAAGGCTGTGATCAGGAAGAAGTCGTGGTAACCGAACTTTTCCACCATCACCCCTGAATAGCCACCGATCAGACGCGGCAACAGCAGCATGATCGAGCTGAGCAGCGCATATTGGGTTGCCGAGAACTTCAGGTTGGTCAGGCTCGACAGGTAGGCGACGAATGCCGATGTAGCCAGGCCCGAACTGAAGTTGTCCAGGGAAATGGTCACCACCAGCATCTGCAGGTTCGGGCCCATGTCGGCGAGCATCAGGAACAGGATGTTGGTCGCAGCTGAAGCCACGCCGCCGATGAACAGAATCGGCAAGATACCGAAGCGTACGATCAGCAAGCCGCCCATACCGGCGCCGACCAGGGTCATGATCAGGCCGAAGATCTTGCTGACACTGGCGATCTGGTCCTTGGTGAAGCCTTGGTCGATATAGAACACGTTGGCCATCACCCCCATCACCGTATCGGACATCCGGTAGGTGGCGATGAGCCCAAGCAGTAGCAGGGCTTGCCAGCGGTAGCGCAGGATGAAGTCGTTGACCGGTGTCAGCACCGGCGCCAGGCCGCGACGGCCCATGGACGACAGGCACAATGCAGTCAGGGTGATGTAGAGGATCGCTCGCAGGAAGGCGCGGTCTTCGAGCAGCAGGTCCAAAAGGCTTGCGTCTTCGAACAGTACGCTGGCGAAATCGGTATTGAACAACTGGGTGAAGGTGGCCGGTACTGACACCAGCAGAATGATCAGCACAAACACCGAGGCCAGTTGATGGACCAGGCCATAACGGGCAGCCGATAGTTGGGTGCGCAGCGGCACTGGGGGTTCGCGCATCAGCAACGTCGTGATGACCGCTGGCAGCATCAGCACACCGAACAGCACATAGGTGCCGGTCCAGGCTTTGTGCAGATAGCTGAAACCGGTAGAGCCAAAGCCTTCGGCGAAGAACAGGGCGCCCGCGGTGGCCAGCAGCGCAGCAACCCGATAGCCGGCCATGTAGCTGGCAGCGAGGGCGGCCTGGCGTTGATCGTCGGCGATTTCCAGGCGGTAGGCGTCGACAGCGATGTCTTGGGTGGCTGAGGCGAAGGCGACCAGTACTGCTAGGGCAATCAGCCAGGACAGGTGCTTTTGTGGATCACAGAAGCCCATGCCCACCAGCCCAATCACTACCAGTACCTGTGACAGCACCAGCCAGGAGCGACGTCGGCCGAGTTTGCCAAGCAGTGGCAGGCGCCATTGGTCGAGTAGTGGCGACCAGACCCATTTAAAGGCATAGGCCAGGCCGATCAGACTGGCATAACCAATGGTCTCGCGGGCCACCCCGGCCTCGCGCAGCCATACCGACAGGGTCGAAAACACCAGCATGTAGGGCAAGCCGGCGGCAAAGCCGAGCAGTAACAGCACCAGGGTAGACGGGCTGGCATAGGCAGCGAGCGCAGCGCGCCAGGTTTTACGGGGCATGGGCCAACATCTGCCTCAAGTTTACGAAAACAAAGCGCGCACTCTAACCGCTGTGCTCCATCGGGCGCCAGCCATGGCGCAACATATCCACACGATTATTGTGCAGAGTGATGCCTTCTGCTCGTAGTCGTGCGCGCTGCTCGTCGCCTGAGGGGGTGCCCAAGGCCAGACTCAGCCGACCACCTGCCCCCAGGACCCGGTGCCAGGGCAACTGAGTGTCCGCAGGCAGCTGACTTAAGGTACGCCCGACCCAGCGCGCTGCGCGGCCCAGGCCTGCCAGGTCAGCCAGTTGACCATAGCTGACGACCTTGCCCGCCGGCACTTGACCCAGCACCAGATAGAGCGCCATTCGTCGGGCTTCGGCATTTTCTGTCGGATCGCCAGGGCGCGCGTTCATCGCCGCCTCGCAGGGGGTGCAGGCGAATCCGGCACGTTCGTCGGGCAATCAGGTATTGAACTCATTGGCATGGGGTGGGTCAGTCCTTGCTCTACGGGCGGGTATCAGGATAATGCCCGACTTTTTTGCAAATCAGAGTCCGTAACTGCTTATGTCTTCTAGAGTCTTGTTCAGCCTTGCGATCATTGCCGCCAGTTCGTCGGCGCTTGCCGACACCGTCTGGATGAAAAACGGTGACCGGCTCAGTGGCAAGATTAGCGTGTTCGATGGCGGCAAGCTGCTGATCAAGACGGAGTACGGTGGCTCCATCGCCCTGGACTGGAAGCAGGTCAAGACCCTGGAAAGCGACCAGGAACTGCTGGTCAAACAAGATGCTTACAGCGGTGAGAAAGCCAAGTCATTGCACGCCGCCGATGACGGCAAGGTGACCCTGGCCAACGGTGAGACGCCGAAGACCGTCGAACTGGCCAGTATCCAGCAGATCATGAAACCAAAGCCGGTGGTCGAAGATCTGGTGGTCAAAGGTAACGTGGACCTGGCGATGGACTACCAGCGTGCCGAATCTGACAGCGACGACTATGACCTCGACTTCAAGACCACGGCCCGCCATGGTCGCTGGCGTCATCAGGCCGAAGGCGAGTACAACCGCGAGAGCAAGGACGACGAGACCACCACCAATAACTGGAGCGCCGAGTACGCGCTTGACCGCTTCCTGACCGAGAAGTGGTTCTGGCAAGGACGTCTTGAATACAAGCGTGACCATATCGAAGACCTGGCCCGCCAGCGCACCGTCGGTACCGGTCCGGGTTATCAGTTCTGGGATGACGAACTGGGCGCGTTCTCCCTGGGGTCGCTGGTCAACCGCACCGACTATGAATATGCCGATGGCGGCAAGGACAACTTCTATTCCCTGGCCATGAAATGGGACTACAACCGCTACCTGATCGGCAAGCGCGTCGAGTTCTTCACCAATGGTGAAGTCGGCAAACCGCTGGATGGTGTGGCTAACTATGCGCTGGATGCCGAAGTTGGTCTGCGCTACAAGGTCACCGAGTGGGCTTCGCTCAATCTCAAGGCAGAGAAAGATGTCATCAGCGGTACCCGCGATAGCGATCTGGACAAGACCCGTTACACCGCAGGCTTTGGCGTGACGTGGTAAGTCTGCTGGCAACCGCCGACGATAATGATTATTTTGACGGTTAATTTCCTGGTCGGACCTGGTGTCCGGTCAACCTTCAGAATGATGTCGAGTCGGGAGTCACACCGTGAGCGCAAAAGTCGCACAACAGGCCCGGGAGCTGCTGCTCAAGGAATACCGGGGAGTCCTGTCGACCCATTCCAAGTCGATGCCGGGGTTTCCCTTTGGTTCAGTGGTGCCGTACTGCCTGGATGCCGACGGCAATCCGCTGATTCTGATCAGCCGGATCGCCCAGCACACCCATAACCTGCAAAAAGATTCCAAATGTTCGCTGTTGGTGGGCGAGCGTGACGCTGAAGACGTGCAGGCCGTTGGTCGTCTGACCGTTCTGGCCAATGCGCAAAAGCTCGATGAGCCTGCGGTGGTTGAAGCTGCTGCCGAGCGCTATTACCGCTATTTCCCTGAATCGAGCAACTACCACAAAGCCCACGATTTCGACTTCTGGGTGCTCAAGCCGGTGCGCCACCGTTACATCGGCGGCTTTGGTGCGATCCACTGGGTTGATCACCTGAGCCTGGCCAATCCGTTCGCTGGCAAGGCTGAGTTGAGCATGGTTGAACACATGAACAGCGATCACGCCAATGCCATTGCCCATTATGTCCAGCTCACGGGCCTGCCGCAGGGCGTCGCTGCGCAAATGGTCGGCGTCGACAGCGAAGGCATGCACCTGCGCATTGGCCAGGGGCTGCACTGGCTGCCGTTCGCAGCGCCTTGCAATACGCCGATACAAGTGCGCGAAGCATTGGTTTTTCTGGCCCGTGCTGATCAATGGCCGGCTCGTGAGAGCGTTCAGGGTTGAAATGGCGTTTGATCGCAACCATTAAAGGTGTACTGCAAGGACTTCTTGCGCAGAGGAACCATTGATGCGTGCTTTTCTATTGCTGTTTTTGATTTTTCCGGTGCTGGAGCTGTATGTGTTCTTCAAGGTCAGCACCGCGATCGGCTTCTTTCCGGCGTTGCTGCTGATCATCGCGGGTTCCGCCCTGGGGGTGCTGGTCGTGCGGGTGGCCGGTCTGGCTACCGCGCTGCGTGCCCGTGAGAGTATGCAGCGTGGCGAATTGCCAGCTGAAGACATGTTCCAAGGCTTGATGCTGGCCCTGGGTGGCGGCCTGCTGCTGTTGCCAGGTTTTATCAGTGACGTGATTGGCCTGATCTTCCTGTTGCCGTTCACCCGTCGACTGATTGGGCGCAAGATGCGCGCGCGCGCAGAAGCCCAGGCGATGCGCCAGCGTGCCTTTGGTGATGATCCGTTCATGACGCGTCCCGGCAGCGCTAATGGACAGCCGCGCCAGCCGAACGTGATCGAGGGTGAGTACGAGCACCGTGATCCGCGTGATCCGCCTAACCTGCGGGATCCTCGCGATCTGTAACCTGTAAGCGATTGTTCGAACGGCCCCAGCGGGGCCGTTCTGCTGTATAGGCGCAATCGCTAAAAAATTTCATGTGCAAGCCTTGTAATTGATCTTGGCGACCTCATGTAGGGGTTACCGCAAGGTTTCCGGGGGCTTGCCCCGGACATTACATGCGTAGTTCGCAGTGCGGGCTACGAGCGGCTACGCCGCAAGCATCAACCTGCCGGTGTCGATACCGGCCGATGAAAACCACAATTAGGAGAGATCGACAATGAAGCTTCGTCCTCTGCATGACCGCGTCGTTATCCGTCGCAGCGAAGAAGAATCGAAAACCGCTGGCGGTATCGTTCTGCCAGGTTCGGCCGCTGAAAAACCTAACCGTGGCGAAATCGTCGCTGTAGGTACCGGTCGCATCCTGGACAACGGTGAAGTGCGTGCGCTGGCCGTGAAAGTGGGTGACAAGGTGGTTTTCGGCCCTTACTCGGGCAGCAACACTGTGAAAGTTGACGGCGAAGACCTGCTGGTAATGGCTGAGAACGAGATTCTCGCTGTTATCGAAGGCTGATTCCGCTGGTTTCCCGTTACTCCAAAGTATTCAAGGATTAAACGATCATGGCTGCTAAAGACGTAAAATTCGGCGACTCCGCCCGTAAAAAAATGCTCGTTGGTGTCAACGTTCTGGCTGACGCAGTAAAAGCGACCCTGGGCCCGAAAGGCCGTAACGTTGTTCTGGCCAAGAGCTTCGGCGCTCCGACCATCACCAAAGACGGTGTGTCGGTTGCCAAAGAAATCGAACTCAAAGACGCTTTCGAAAACATGGGCGCCCAGCTGCTCAAAGATGTTGCCTCCAAGGCCAACGACGAAGCGGGTGACGGTACCACTACTGCAACCGTTCTGGCTCAAGCCATCGTTAGCGAAGGCCTGAAAGCCGTTGCTGCCGGCATGAACCCGATGGACCTCAAGCGCGGTATCGACAAGGCCACCATCGCCATCGTCAAAGAGCTGAAGTCCCTGTCCAAGCCATGCGCCGACTCCAAGGCCATCGCTCAGGTAGGTACCATCTCTGCCAACTCCGACAACTCCATCGGTGACATCATCGCCGAAGCCATGGAAAAAGTCGGTAAAGAAGGCGTGATCACCGTTGAAGAAGGCTCGGGCCTGGAAAACGAACTGTCGGTCGTAGAAGGCATGCAGTTCGACCGCGGCTACCTGTCCCCTTACTTCGTCAACAAGCCAGACACCATGGTCGCCGAGCTGGATGGCCCGCTGCTGCTGCTGGTTGACAAGAAAATCTCCAACATCCGTGAACTGCTGCCCGTTCTGGAAGCCGTTGCCAAGGCCGGCCGTCCGCTGCTGATCGTCGCTGAAGACGTTGAAGGCGAAGCGCTGGCGACCCTGGTTGTCAACAACATGCGCGGCATCGTCAAGGTTGCAGCGGTCAAGGCACCAGGCTTCGGCGACCGCCGCAAGGCCATGCTGCAGGACATCGCTGTTCTGACCGGCGGTACCGTGATCTCCGAAGAAATCGGCCTGAGCCTGGAGTCCGCTACCCTGGAGCACCTGGGTAACGCCAAGCGTGTCACCTTGTCCAAAGAAAACACCACCATCATTGATGGCGCTGGTCAGGAAGCCGACATCGAAGCACGCGTCAAGCAGATCCGTGCCCAGATCGAAGAGACTTCTTCGGACTACGACCGTGAAAAACTGCAAGAGCGTCTGGCCAAGCTGGCTGGCGGTGTTGCCGTGATCAAGGTCGGTGCAGGCACCGAAGTTGAAATGAAAGAGAAGAAAGCCCGCGTTGAAGACGCCCTGCACGCTACCCGTGCAGCCGTTGAAGAAGGCGTGGTACCTGGCGGTGGTGTTGCCCTGGTGCGCTCGCTGCAGGCTATCTCCGAGCTCAAAGGCGACAACGAAGACCAGAACGTTGGTATCCAACTGCTGCGTCGCGCTGTTGAAGCGCCTCTGCGTCAGATCGTTGCCAACGCTGGCGACGAGCCAAGCGTCGTGGTCGACAAGGTCAAGCAGGGTTCGGGTAACTTCGGTTACAACGCTGCTACCGGCGAGTACGGCGACATGATCGAAATGGGTATCCTCGATCCAGCCAAAGTAACGCGTTCGGCACTGCAAGCTGCAGCTTCGATCGGTGGTCTGATGATCACTACCGAAGCCATGGTTGCTGATGCACCTGTTGAAGCTTCTGCTGGCGGCGGTATGCCAGACATGGGCGGCATGGGTGGTATGGGCGGCATGGGCGGCATGATGTAAGCCAGCCTTACCCGCTTGAGAAAAAGCCCCGCTTAGTGCGGGGCTTTTTTTTGGTTCACGGAATCTCGGGAAGATGTTTTTGGTGCTGGTGCTGGTGCTGGGTGTTTAGAACGTGAACTTATCCGGTCGATGTGGCGACGCTACTGGCCCCTTCCGCCTTTACGGCGGGTCCCTTTTGTCTTGGCAAAAGGAACCAAAACCGCCCGCTCCATTCATACGGCCCTACGCTACGCTTCGGGTCCCCTCGCTCCGGTGCCTTCCGGGGGATCGCGGCCTACGACTTGCTTCGCAAAGTCTCCGTCTCGCGACTTCGGCTACGCCGAAGGGTGCTGCGCACCTACCCCCTCCAGACACCTCCACTCGGCCTCCTGAAGTCGCGAAGTTACGGACGGCGCCTAGGCTGGCGTTATCTTCGAGCGCACGTTTTGCAGTGGATAGCCGAACCCCATTGCAGGTACTTGCTGACCAATTGTGATCTTGATCTTCATACGCGTAAATTCAGGCGCCGCAATCTGCGACTTCAGGAGGCTGAGTGGAGGTACCTGTAGGGGCAGTGCGCAGCACCTTCGGCGTAGCCGAAGACGCGAGACGTAGACTTGGCGAAGCAAGTCGTAGGCCGCGTGGCCCCGGAAGGTGCCGGAGCGAGGGGACCCGAAGCGTAGCGTAGGGCCGTATGCAGGAGCCAGCGGTTTTGCTGGGTCTGCCCCCAGGTAGCGGACGCCAAGAAGCTGGTTATCCAGCCCTCTGCCTCAAGCCTTTGGCATATTCGTTCGGAGAACGGTAGCCCAGCGCAGAGTGCAGTCGGCTGCTGTTGTAAAACCCATGGATGTAACTGGCGATTGATAACTGCGCCTGTTTTTTCGTGGGGTAGATCCCGCAAGCCTCCTCTCTTTTCAGCGTAGCGAAAAAGCTCTCGGCCACCGCGTTGTCCCAACAGTTTCCCCTTCGGCTCATGCTCTGTGTGAAGTCCTTCTTGGCCAGTGTCAGGCGAAACTTACTGCTCGCGTACTGACGGCCCTGATCGGAGTGAAATACCGCTCCGTTGGCGCCAGAGCAGGCGCTCCAGGCGTTCAGAAACGCGCGTTCGACCAAGTCGTCAGGCATTCGATCAGACAAGCTGTAACCCAGTATCTGGCGGGTTTGGATACTCAACACTATGGCCAGATACAACCAACCTTCCTTGGTTGGGAGATAGGTGATATCACTGACCCAGGTTGGCGTGAGGTTATCGATGGAAAACTGACGCGCCAGCACATTACTTGCAACCGGCAAGTAATGGTGGCTGTCCGTGGTGCAGGGCCTGAAACTGCCTTTGGACTTGCCCCGTATCTGCTCCTCCTGCATCAACCGCCTAACCCGTTTGTGGCCCACCGCGTGCAATTTCTGGCGCAAGGCTGCCACTAGCCGTGGCCGGCCGTAGGTGTTTCGACTGGCCGCATAGGCCTTACGCAACTCAATGCGAATTTGAGCGTCAGGGTCAGGGCGAGACTGACGGTGCGTGTAATCGTAGAAACCTGAAACCGAGACATCCATCACCCGACACAACACACGTACGGGGTATTGAGTCCGTTCAGTAGCGACGAAGGCGTATCTCACCTGGACTCTTTGGCAAAGAATACCGCCGCCTTTTTTAGGATTTCACGCTCCATTTTTAGCTCGGCAATCTCGGCCCGCAGGCGAGCGAGTTCACTGTCTTCCTTGGTGATGGGCTTGCGTTCAGGTGAACTCAACGGCTGGCCTCTGCGCGTGGCATCAACCCAGTTATCCAGCGTTTTCACGGACATCTCTAGCTGGCGGGCAGCTTCGGTTCTGCCAACGCTTTCAGCTAATGCGACGGCTTGAGCCTTGAACTCATCGGTATAGTTACGGCGAGTGCTTGGGTACATGGCAACCTCCAAGAGAGCGATTTAAGTATCGCTTCTTGGCGTCCGCTACCTGGGGACAGTTCCAGCCGCCGTAAGGGCGGAAGGGGCCGGCAGCATCGCCGCATTGAATGGATAAGCCCCCAAGCCCAAGCCCAAGCCCAAGCCCAAGCCCAAGAGCATCTTCCCCGATAACCCGTGAAGAATCTTTTTTTTGGGTTCACGTAACGTCGAGGGGAGGATGTTTTTGGGGTGCTTAGGACTCAACGCTGTAGTTGGCGTTGGTCGGTAATCGGTTGCGAAGCGTTCATCCGCACAGGCTTGCGGTACAGCACCCAGTAGTAACAGCCCAGGCTGATCAGCCAGCAGAACACCGCCGTCCACACGTTATGCGAAAAGAAGTGCGCCCCTTGCAGCATGCGCCCGATCGAAAACACGGTGCCCAAGCCAAAGGCGAACAGCAGCGTAGCGCGGGCCAGGCGCGGGCGGCGGTCACGCAGGGCGAAGAACAGGGCAAACAGGGTAAAGCCCGTGGCCGCATGACCACCCGGCCAGCAACGACCTGGCTTGTCGGTAGCCGGACGTGGGCTAAGCAGCTCGCTGTAGGTTTCCTTGCCGCCAAACTCTTTCAGACTCCAGGGGCACTGCACTGCAGTCACTGCTTTGACTGGGGTAACGAAACTGGTCGACAACGCCATGGCCAAGACCAGGTAGCCCAGCTCTCGACGCCAGCCTTTCAAGCGTTGCCAGAAAAAACTGGTGATGAAGGCGGCAATGGCCCCCAGCCCCAGAACAATCACCGCCTGTTTGGCACGGTCATGCAGGATGTCTTCAAGAAAGTAGCTATGCCGACCAATGAACTGGCCGGTCACCGGGTCGAAGGCCAGCTTGGCCAGGTCCATGTCCATGGCAGTCAATTCCAGCATCACAAGCGTGAGCGCCGTGAGTGCGGGGATGCCAAGGGCAATCCACAGGTTGAGCGGGCGAGAGGGGGCAGGTCGCGGCATGGTAGGTCCAGGCAGGTCGAAGGGACAGTTCCAACCGGCAATTCTCGGATAGTCGCTATAACCTGTCCGTGAAGCCTGAGTGAAAAAAGCGTTAGTCTGCAATAAAGTCGCGCCGACCTAGCCGAGCGAGAACGATGGCCGTAAGCTGCGCCTGCCAAGCAGGCAAACGCCCCGGACGGGAGAACCCCCATGCGAATTTTATTGGTTGAAGACAACCGCGATATCCTCGCCAATCTGGCCGATTACCTAGGCCTTAAAGGCTATACGGTCGATTGCGCCCAGGATGGCCTGTCGGGTCTGCATCTGGCAGCCACTGAGCACTATGACTTGATCGTGCTCGACATCATGCTCCCGGGTATCGATGGCTATACCCTGTGCAAACGCCTGCGCGAAGATGCCCGGCGTGACACACCGGTAATCATGCTTACCGCCCGCGATCAGCTTGACGACCGCTTGCAAGGCTTTCGCTCGGGCGCCGATGACTACCTGCTCAAACCATTCGCGTTGTCGGAACTGGCCGCGCGTATCGAGGCGGTGCTGCGTCGGGCTCAAGGCGGTGGCCGGCGTACGCTGCAGGTCAGCGACCTGATCTATGATCTGGACACGTTGGAAGTGACCCGTGAAGGCAAGTTGCTCAAGCTCAACCCGGTTGGCTTGAAGTTACTGGCCGTGCTGATGCAGAAAAGCCCTCACGTACTGCGCCGCGAAGTACTGGAAGAGGCGCTGTGGGGTGACGATTGTCCAGACAGCGACAGCCTGCGTAGCCATGTTCACCAATTGCGTCAGGTGATCGACAAACCGTTCGAAAAATCGTTGTTGCATACCGTTCACGGCGTGGGTTATCGCTTGGCCGAGGGCCGTGATGGAGTTTAAGCAAAGCCTTGCCCAGCGGATCATCATCGCTTTCGCCTTGATGAGTGCATTGGTGGCGGGTGCATTCGCCTTCGGTATTGTTGCCACGGTGCACCTGGTTGAAGAACGCTTGATCTCGGCGGTCCTTGGCGGTGACTTGCAGCGCCTGCTGCGCATGGACAGCGTCAGTGACTGGAGTCACCGCCCACGCCCCGATCAGCTGTTCTACTACAGTGGCGGGCGCGACGATTTCGAATTGCCCAAGGACCTGCGTCACCTGAGTGCAGGCTTTCATGAAGTGTTTCGCGAGCAATTGTCCTATCACGCCATGGTTGAAGTGGTGGATGGACGGCGTTACGTATTGCTCCAGGATCAGAGCGATTTCGAAGAGCGCGAGCGTGTACTGTTTGCGGTCGTGGTGGTGGGCTTTGTGCTCAGTCTGGCGCTGGCCGTGTTCCTTGGCTGGGTATTGGCCCGTCGGGTGATGGCGCCAGTGATCCGCCTGGCACGCCAGGTCCGTCATCGCGACCAGCTGTTGGGCCTGGCGCCTCCTCTGGCACCTGATTACGCGGCCGATGAAGTCGGGCAGCTGGCAGTGGCCTTCGATGACACCCTGGGACGCCTGCGTGATGCCCTGACCCGCGAACGGCTGTTCACCAGCGATGTCAGCCATGAATTGCGCACGCCGTTGATGGTGTTGGCCAGTTCGTGCGAGTTGCTGTTGGTCAACCCCAATATCGACACTCGCGCACGCTCTCAGGTTGAACGCATCGCCCGCGCTACTGAAGAAATGCAGGAATTGGTGAAAACCTTCCTCATGCTCGCCCGGGCTCAGCGCGATGAAGGGGCGGTGGCTTCGCAGGCGAGTCTGAAGGAGGTGGCGGATGACCTGATTGGCGTCTGGCGCGACACCATCGAACAGAAAGGTCTGACCCTGTTGTACGACGCCTCTGCAGGACTGCCGACGCTCTACAACGCTACTTTCCTGCAAGCGGTGATGGGAAACCTGCTACGCAATGCCGCGCACTACACCGACTATGGCTTTATCCGCCTGACCCTGGAGCCTACAGGGTTCCTGGTCGAAGACAGTGGCGTGGGGATTCCCGAAGAGCAGCGTGAAGCCATGTTCCGCCCGTTCGTGCGTGGTGATGAGCGGCGTGGAGAAGGCCTTGGCCTTGGCCTGTCGCTGGTGCAGCGAATTTGTGATGACCAGAACTGGACGGTGAGTCTGACGGCGATGGAGCCCCATGGCTGCCGCTTTCACGTGGACCTGAGCCGGGGGCCGGAGCGTTCGCTTGAAGGGCAATAGCGAAATGTTCTGTAACTTTTATTTGTTCAGCTCACGAATTTTTCACATGCGCATAACCTGACGCCTACGCTTATCTACTTAAGGTGGGGGCATTGGAGTCAGGAGATGCAGCATGCGTAGCCCCATCAAACTCGAGTTTTCCGAAAAGTACGATCAGCAACATGCTCAGGAGTACTTTCTCAAGCATCAGGACGGCCTGGCTCGGCGCCTGTCGCACCAACGTGATGAGCAAATGGCCCGCCGTGCGCTGGCCTTGGCCGGAGAACCGGGTCTGGTCCTCGATCTGCCGTGTGGCGCCGGTCGCTTCTGGCCAATGCTGGCGGAAAAACCCAACCGTGTGATCATTGGTGCAGATAACTCCGAGGCTATGCTGGAAACCGCTACCAAATCGCAGCCGGCGCATATCGTCGAGCGGGTACGGACCTTGCAAACCTCAGCATTCGCAATCGACCTGCCAGACAACGCGGTCGACAGCATCTTCTGCATGCGCCTGATGCACCATATTGGCGACGCCGCTCACCGCAAAACAATTCTCTCGGAGTTTCAACGCGTTACCCGTGACAGCGTGATCTTGTCGTTGTGGGTCGATGGCAACTTCAAAGCCTGGCGTCGGCAAAAACTGGAAAAACGTCGTTACGCCGAGACCGGCAAACCCAGCTATCAGAATCGTTTCGTGTTACCGGTTGCCACGGTTGAGCAGGAATTTCAGGACGCCGGTTTCCGCATTCAGGAACGATTAGACTTTTTGCCGTTCTATGCCATGTGGCGAGTATACGTATTACGCAAGGGGTAATAGGCATGGCGGTAGAGCGTTCAGCAACAACGGCAGCAGGCCAGTTCGACCATTTCTGGCAGCAGCAGGGTGAGTGGGTGGAAGAGCCCAACCAGCGCCGGGGTGGTGAAAGTGGTGTGCAACGGCTGAACGATGAAAGTGGCCAGATGCTCTATGCCAAGCGCCAGATCGGTCATATCTACCGCAGTTTGATGCACCCGTTCGGTCGTCCGACGGTGTTGCGTGAATACGATGCGATCAACAGCTTCGAGCAACTGGGTGTGCGGGTGCCGCATATCGTCTACTGCGGAGTCGAGCGTGACGCCGATCATCAGTGGCGTGCCTTGTTGGTCAGTAAAGCCTTGGACGGCTTCGAAGATTGCGACAGCTGGTACGCCAACGGTGCGCGTGAGCGTTACAGCGAGGCCTTGCATGAGCGTATGCTCCAGGACCTGGCGCAGAACCTTGCGCGTATGCACCGAGGCCATTGGCAGCACGGCTGCCTCTATGGCAAACATGTGTTTATCAAGGTCATTGGCGAAGGTGCTGAGGCTCGCGCCGAAGTGGCGTTGCTGGATCTGGAAAAATGTCGGCGGCGCATCAGTTGCCAGCGCGCTGCAGCCAATGACTTAAAGCAACTGCGCCGCCATTCGTCATTCAATGACGCAGAATGGCGAAAGCTGCTCTATTTTTATCAGAGAGCGTTTGGCAGCGCTGTCAAAGGTTTAGAGTGATGAAACTAGAATTAGCTCGAGGTTTGTTTCTCTTGCTGGCCTTGGCGGTCGCTACGGCGGCGGCAGCGGCCTGGGAAGAGCCACGTCCGCAAGTGGTCAGCAAGGTCGACCCTGCGGCCCAGTGCCCGCCACCACGTTTGATGAAAAGTGAGGTTAGCGCCCAGCCCGATCCGGACCTGTTGTTGTTTTTGTTTGGTATGAGTCAGAGTCTGCGTTCGCAATAATGCCTTGAGTGTCAGCCCTATCAGAGGCCTCGTCAGTGACGAGGCCTTTTGCCGTTCAGGCAGCTTGCGTCTGTGTCTGCGCCACGTCCGCGCGGGCTAGCAGGGTATAAACACACGGCAGGACGAACAGGGTAAACAGCGTGCCCACCGACATACCCGTGGCGATGACTATGCCGATGTCAAAGCGACTCACTGCGCCAGCGCCACCGGCCAGAATCAGTGGCACCATGCCAAAGACCATCGCCGCTGTGGTCATCAGCACAGGGCGCAAACGGATCGCTGCGGCTTCCTCGACGGCTTCGCGGGCGCTCAGCCCCTTCTGCAGACGTAACTGGTTGGCGAATTCGACCACCAGAATGCCATGCTTGCTGATCAGGCCAATCAGCGTTACCAGGCCGACCTGGGTGTAGATGTTCATGCTTGAAATGCCCAGGAACAACGGGATCAGCGCCCCGCAAATGGACAGTGGTACGGTTACCAGGATGACCAGCGGATCGCGGAAACTTTCGAACTGCGCCGCCAGCACCAGAAAAATGATCGCCAGCGCCAGGCCGAAGGTTACCCACAGTGCACTACCTTCCTGAACGAATTGCCGTGCCGCACCGGCATAGTCAAAGGCATAACCTTCAGGCGCCTCCTCTTGGGCAATACTGCGCACTGTCTCCAAGGCCTCGCCCATACTTACAGTAGGAAAGCCCTGGAAGATCACCGAGTTCAGTTGCTGGAATTGATTGAGCTGGCGTGGCCGTGCGCGGTCGCTGAGGGTAATCAGCGTCGACAGTGGCAGCATCTGCCCTTGCTGGTTCTTCACGTAGTAATTGCTCAACCAGTCGGGGTTGTCTCGATACGGTCGTTCAACCTGGGCGATCACTTTGTAGCTGCGGCCATCGATGGTGAAACGGTTGATTTCAGCTTCACCCAGTAGGGTCGCCAAGGTGCCGCCCAAGGCGTCCATAGACACGCCCATCTGCGCGGCCTTTGCCCGGTCGATGTCGACGACGACCTCGGGCTTATCAAAGGCCAGGTCAATGTCGAGAAAGGCGAACTTACCTGAGTCCAGCGCACGTTGCTTGACTCGGTCAGCCACCTCCAGCAGGGATTCGTAGTCGTTGGCGGTATTAATCACGAACTGGAACGGCAGGCCTTCACCCGTGCCTGGCAATGAGGGCAGGTTGAAGCCGAAAATCTGCAGACCGGCGATACCCTCGAGCTTGCTTTGCACCAGCGGCAGCAGCTCCATTTGCGTGCGTTCACGCTCGTTCCACGGTTTGAGCAGGAAACCGCCGATACCCGACTGCACACCGTTGAAGCCGTTGATCTGAAACGACGAGTAGTACTCGGGGAACGCCTTGAAGATATCGATGAACTCGTCGGTGTAGGTGCTCAAATAATCGAGGTTGGTCGGCTGCGGCGCGTTGGCAATCATAAAAATCACGCCTTGATCTTCATCCGGGGCCAACTCGTTCTTGGCGAACAGCAAAAACACCGGTATCAGGCACAGCACGATGACCGCGAACACCAATACCACCGGGCGGGTGTTGAGGGTGGCATGCAAAAGGTTCTGGTAACGCACCTTTAGGCGTTCAAACAGTTGATCGAGACGATGGGCCATGCCGCTGGGGTTCTGTTCGTGGCGCAGGAGCAGGGCACACATCATCGGCGACAGGGTCAGGGCGACGATCCCGGAAATGATCACCGCACCGGCCAGGGTCAACGCGAACTCCTTGAACAGGGCCCCCGTCAGGCCCTCCAGAAAGCCGATAGGGGCATACACCGCCGCCAGAGTGATGGTCATCGAGACGACCGGCATCGCGATCTCCCTGGCGCCTTCCAGTGCGGCCTCGAAGGGGGTCTTGCCTTCTTCGATGTGACGATGGATGTTCTCCACCACGACGATAGCATCGTCTACCACCAAACCGATGGCCAGTACCATCGCCAGCAATGTCAGCAGGTTGAGCGAGTAGCCCATCAGTTGCATGAAAAACAGCACGCCGATCATCGACAAGGGAATGGTGATTACCGGGATCAGCACCGATCGCAGGGCGCCGAGGAACAGGAACACCACGACGATGACGATCAGTACCGCTTCGACCAGGGTCTTGACCACCTCGTCGATAGACGCTTGGATGAACAGCGTGGCGTCGTAGGCGATGGAAGCCTTGAGGTTGGCTGGCAACTGGTTTTCCAGCTCGGGCATCAGCTTGCGCACCTCTTTGATCACATCCAGAGGGTTGGCCCCGGGCGTGGCCTTGATACCGATGTACACCGAGGGGATGCCAGCAAAGGAGCTCACCGTGTCGTAGTTCTCTGCGCCCATCTCAACCCGTGCAACGTCTCCGAGCAGCACTCGGCTGTCGCCGCTGGTCTTGAGAGGGATATTGGCAAACGCCTCGGCAGTTTTCAGCTCGGTGGCGGCATTGATACTGGTGACGATGTATTCACCTTTGACTTCGCCGGCCGCGGAGAGAAAGTTGTAACGGCGGACGGCGTCGGTCACATCATTGGCGCTCAGGCCGTAGCCGGCGAGCTTCACCGGATCGATCCACAGGCGCATGGCAAACAGCTGGTTGCCGAGGATTTCTGCCTCAGCCATACCCGGTAGCGTGGCCAGCTTGGGCTGAATCACCCGCGACAGGTAGTCGGTGATCTGTGGGTTACTGAGCTGGCTACTGTAAAAACTGATGTACATCAGCGCCGAGGCGTCGGCGGCTTCCTTGCTCAGCACTGGGTCTTCAGCGTCCTGAGGCAGTTTGTTTTTAACTTCGTTAGCCTTGGCCAACAGCTCGGTGAACAGTCGGTCGCTGTCAGCGCCAATTCGCGCATAGATCGAAATCACCGAAAAATTCTGCCGGCTCACTGAGGTCATGTAGTCAATGCCTTCGGCGCTGGCGAGGCTTTGTTGCATGGGCTGGGTGATGTAGCCCTGGATGGTTTCGGCGTTAGCCCCGGGGTAGGCGGTGGTGACCGTGATCAGGGCGTTTTCCATCTGCGGGTATTGGCGGATGGGGAGTTTGTTCCAGGCCTGAAAGCCGAGCAGTACGATCAACAGGCTGATCACACTGGCCAGTACCGGACGGCGGATAAACGGATCGGTAAAAGCCATGACGGTTGCCTCGATCAGTTAGCGCGACGGGTGGTTTGGCGACCCTTGCAAGGTCTTGTCCGGGCTGATGGTGATCGCCGCACCTTGGGTCAGCTTCAATTGGCCGGCGGTGACGACCTGTTCACCGGCTTCTAGGCCTTTGCGGATGACTACCAGGCCATCGCGGCGCTCGCCTGTTTCGACGAAGCGCCGTTCGGCCACCAGCTCAGGCTGGCCCTCGGCGTTTTTCTGTGGCTGGCCGTCTTCGTTCTTTTTCACCGTCGCCACGTAGACCGAGTTACCGTACAGGGTGTAGGTCACCGCGCTTTCCGGCACCACCACCTGCGGCTGCGGGTCGGGGAGCAACACTTGCAGGTTGCTGAACATCCCGGGCAACAGCTTGCCCTCAGGGTTGGCCAGGGTGGCCCGTACCTGCACATTGCGTGTGCTGTCTTCGACCTTGGGGTTGATCGCGCTGATGCTGCCGGGGAAGGTCTGCTGTGGATAGGCGGCGACACTGACCAGCACCCTTTGGCCCAGGCTCAACTTAGGGATCGACTGTTCGGCGACGAAGAAGTCGACGTAGAGGCTGCTCAGGTCCTGCAGGGTGGCGATTACTGTACCGCTGGCCAGGTAGTCGCCGACATCCACCTGGCGAATGCCGATGGTGCCGCTGAACGGTGCGCTGATGCTTTTTTTCGCCAGGGAGGCTTTGAGCTGATCAACTACCGCCCTGCTGCGCTTGTATTGGGCAGTGAGGCGGTCGTATTCGCCGCGGGAAATGGCCTGGCTGCCAACCAGCTGGCTGCCGCGATTGAAGTCCACCTGGGCGAGGCCAAGGTCAGCCTGAGCCGTGCCGAGTAGGGCGGTTTCGACATCGCTGTCGAGCTCTAGTAATGGTTGGCCTTTTTTGACTTTTTGTCCCGACTCGAACTGTACGGTCTTGACCGTGCCGGCGATTTCCAGGCTCAGATCGACGCCTTGTAGGGCGGTGAGGCTGCCAACGGCGGGTAGACGGCTTTGCCATGCGCGTTTGTTCGACTCGGTCGCCGCCACGCTGATCGGTGGCTTGGGGGCCGAGAACATTTGGATCTGCTGGTAAATGGAGAACGCTTTGTAGCCCCCCAGAATCAGCACAAGCAACAGAACAACACCCAACATGATGAGCATGCGGCGGCGCAGCATAGTCCAGTTCCTTGGATACGATTTATTGTTCGTTTGGCACGACTGCGGGCGATCCTGTCCACGTGCGATGTAGCCGAATATTACTCGTTTGACCGGGGACGGGAAGCGGTGTTCCTGGGTTATTTTCGGTTCATCACGGATTATCGGGGGAAGATGGTCTTGGTCTTGGTCTTGGAGGCTTATCCATTCGATGTGGCGACGCTGCCGGCCCCTTCCGCCCTTACGGCGGCCTACTTTTTTCTTGGAAAAAGTAGGCAAAACCGCTTGCTCCTGCATACGGCCCTACGCTGCGCTTCGGGTACCCTCGCTCCGGCACCTTCCGGGGCCACGCGGCCTACGACTTGCTTCGCCAAGTCTACGTCTCGCGTCTTCGGCTATCGCCGAAGGTGCTGCGCACTGCCCCTACAGGTACCTCCACTCGGCCTCCTGAAGTCGCAGTCTGCGGCGCCTGAACTTGCGCGTATGAAGATCAAGAACACTGCTTTTGTGGGCGTGCCCGTAACGCTGTAGCCGCTGCCGAGGCACGAGGCTACAACGGGCCAGTCAAGGCAGTTGCTGCGGTATTTTCAGATCAAGTGCAGATGGTTATCCCACAAGCCAGAAGGCAGCTGCATAGGCTGACCGATCAGGTCAGCCTTGCGGCAGTCGTAGAGACGGCAACGGCCCTGTCCTGAAGTAACGACAAAGCCATCAGCCACAGCGCCGACACCAGCACAGTCCGGCATCGGCGCATCCAGACGCACTTGCGCGGTATCCAGGTCCCAGATGAACAGACGATTGGCCCGAGGCGCCGTAAGGGCGACCAGGCGCAGTTCACTGTGGATCGCGACGCTGGCGGTGTAGTTGGCCATCGACTGCAACTGCTGCTCAGGCACCGGGAAGGCCTGGAAAGCCTGCCCTGGACGTTTGATCGCCAATAACTCAGCGGTATCGTCACCCGATCCCATGAATTGCTGACCGGCAACAATGGTGCCGTCGCTGGCGATTGCCAGGTGGCGTACGCTGTTCATCTGTTGGGGCAACTGTTCTTTACTCAGCAGGGTGCCATCGCGCTGCATCAGCACCAGGCTCGGCTGCATGGCATCGAGGTTCATTTCTACCCGGCTCTCAGCTTCGGTGCGAATGCCACCGTTGGCCACCACCAGGGTTTCACCGTCAGGCATCCATGACACTTGATGCGGGCCAATGCCATGGGTGGAAATTTCACCGCGATGGCTTAGCCGCTCACCCTCGAAGCGGTAGACACCGAGCACGCCACGGCCGGGGTCGGTGGTGTCGTTCTCGGTGGCATACAGCCATTCGCCGCTCTTGTGGATCACCGCATGTCCGTAGAAATGCCGGTTCGGCTGCGAGGTGACGGTCTGCAGTAGACGACCATCGCGCAGGTCGATCAGGTAGCTCTCGGTGCCCGGACGGCGAGCCACGAACAGGGCGATCGGTTGGTCAGGATGATTGATGATGTCATGACAACGCTGGGCCACTTCAGTGGCGAACACCTGGGTGCCGTCCAGGCGGTAGCCGACGGCATAGTGCTTGCCATCGCCATCATCCCGCGCAGAGAGCAGCAGCGGGCTGCTGTCCTTGCCGCGGAACAGGGTCCAACTGCCCAGGGTCAGGGCGCTGAGCAGAACACTACCGAGTTTCAGAGCCTGGCGTCGCAACATGATCAGTCACCGTCGTTGGCGTTGAAGCCCAGCTGAATGCCCAGCGCCTTGGCCAGCTCGCCTTCGTGCAGGCGGTGGACGACGTTGAGGCTGTCGTAGATGGCATTGAGCTGCTCGCGGCCAGCTTCGTCGTCAAGCAGTTCGCCCAGCGGCTTCTGGTTGGCACTCAGCAGTTTCAGGGCATTGGCATAGGCGGCATCAATCTTGTCAGCCAGGGCTTTCTGATCCTTGCCCAGCAGACCGCGCAGGCCCTGGTTATCAACACCTACCCAAACGGTTTGGGCGGCAGTCAGGCTCGCTTCCAGGCTCTTGAGCGAGGAATGGCTACGCCAGGCTTCGGCCTGCAGCGGTTGGGCGATACCCTTGCTCTGGCGGCCCATCGGTGCGCCGAGCTTTTTCTTCAGGGTGTCCAGGGCGGTGACCTGGGCCCGCAGCAGATCAGCGATGGCCTCGTGGGAGTCGGCATAGCGCTGGTTGGGGAACTTGGTCATCTGCGCCAGCATGCCGTCGGTGTTGTTCCAGCCTTTGAGGATCTCTTCGGCCAGAGCCTTCTGGTGTTCGCCGATGGCAACCAAAAGCGGGCAATAACGGGCTTTCTGCTCGGCGTTGGCAGCATCTGGCTTGCTGTCGAAGAGAATGTATTCGTAGGCCGACAGGCCGCGCACTACGACGCTGGATTTGCCCAGGGTCTGCGCATCTATTGGTTTGTCGCCGTTGACCAGTTGCTCGACCTGACGACCGACCAGGTTCTTCTTGTCAGGCCAGAACTGTACCTGCCAGGCACGGTTGCCCTCGGCCAGCGGGCCGATCAGCAGCGGTTGCAGTTCAGCCCAGGCTTTTTGAGCATGGAGAAAGTCGGCGCGGGCGGTGGCCAGGTCAGCCTTGCCTTCGCAAAACGCCAGGGCACTCACCGCCAGTTGGCGGTCGGCTTCGACCCAGCGGCTGTAGGTCGGCAGGATCACCTGTTTGGCGATTGCCGCGGAGGTCACCGCTTGCGGATCCTGCGGCGAGCAGGCGCCCAAGGCAAGGGCGGCGAGGCTGGTGAACAACAGTTTCGGACGGAACATGCCCGGCTCCTTTGTCTTAAAGTGAATTCAGGAACGCCAGCAACGCAGTGCGTTGCTCAGCATTGAAGGTCAAGACGTGCTGCTTGGCCGCTTCGGCTTCGCCACCGTGCCAGAGCACAGCTTCGAGCAGGTTGCGGGCGCGGCCATCATGGAGAAACTGGGTGTGGCCACTGACGGTTTGGGTAAGGCCGATGCCCCATAAGGGCGGCGTGCGCCAATCCTGGCCACTGGCGGCAAACTCTGTGCGATTGTCAGCCAGGCCAGGGCCCATGTCGTGCAACAGCAGGTCACTGTAGGGGCGGATGATCTGGTTGGCCAGCTCCGGCTCAGCGGCATCGGCCGCAGTGGTGAAGCTTGGCGTGTGGCAGCTTTGGCAGCCCGCCTGATGAAACAGGTTCTTGCCGGCCAGTACCTGAGGCGAGTCGATGTCCTGGCGAATCGGCACGGCCAGATTGCGGGTATAGAACAGCACCAGGCGCAGAATGTTGTCGCTGACTTCTTGCTCGCCATTGGCACCATTGCCATTGGCCGCCTTCAGGCAATCGACTTGTGCCGCGGTGCAGTCGTCCATGGGCCGCAGGCTTGTGGTCAGGCCCATGTCGCCGGAAAACGCATGGACGTTCTGCTGATTGAGGTTGGGTTGCCCGGCCTTCCAGCCGAAACGGCCCATGACCGTCTTGCCCAGGGCGTCGTCCCAGACCTGGTTGGCGCGACCGCGAATGCCATCACCGTTGCTGTCGTGCGGGTCGGCGTTGGCCAGAATCGCGGACTCAGGGATGGCCTCAAGCAGGCCCAGGCCAATCATTGGCGGGGCAATCCGGGCGGAAAACCGCGTGTCAGGGTGCATCGGGCCATACCCTAATTGACTGATCTGCAACTGCGGCTGGCGTAACTCAATAGGGGTGCCGTCATTGAACGTCACCGTGACCGGTGTGTAGTCGACCCGCACCTTGCCTTCAGGGGCTACACCGGGCACTGCCATATCCTGCAGCTGGCCACCGTAAACCGGTTCGGGAACGATACCCAGTTGCTCAATGACCTTGGCGTAATACGGCTGATCAGGGATCGACAGGTGTACCAACATCGATACCGCATTGCTGGCGCTAGGGCCAGGCGGATGACCGCGACCATCCTTGATATGGCAGTTTTGGCAGGCGTTGGTGTTGAACAGCGGGCCCAGGCCATCACGGGCGGTGGTCGTCGCTGGTGCGATCACCCACGGGTTGCGAAAGAAACTGTTGCCGACACTGAAGTCCAAGCGCCGGCTCGGGGCCAGGTTCGCCGACGGCATAGAGTAGGCATTTTGGTCGCGTTTGCTCACCGTTGCTTTACCACCGCCAAGGGCTTCGCCGGGCTCAGCCTGGGTGAAACGCGGGGCGTCATCACAGGCGACCAACGAGGTGGCCAGAAGCAAAGGGCTGAGACGGAGCAGCAAGGAAAGCATCAAGAATCCTGAGCTTGAGCAAAAAAACCGGCGTGCAAGCTTAGCAGGCTCAGGATCCTGGAATAAGAGGGATTTGCGTTTGCTTGATGAAATTGTCGTGAACTCGACGCCAGCTTCAGACGATGGACACCTCGAAATTGCGATTGACCAGGTTAATGATCAGGTTCTTGTTGCCGCCACCACGATTATCGCCGGGCAGTTCTTGGGTGGCGCCTTCGTAGTCCATGCTGGGGGCAATGATGTATTTGACGGCGTTTTCGTGGGGGGGCTGCCAATAGTCCTGGAAGATCCAGATGGTAGTTTCCGAGCGCGGCCCGAGTATCAGCCGTAACGCTTTGTAGTTCTCTGCGCTTCTTCCGATCCAGGGAATGGCCATTGAGCCATTCCAGACGTTCTGAGCGCCGATAGCGAACATGTAGCTGGCGTTTTCGCCGTTAATCAGCGTCAGGGTGTACGGAGTATTGTTGGCAATGGATTTTATGTAAGTGACATTGGCCATGATGTTCTTCCTTGAGTTTTGCTCAGACGCGGGATTCAGGTCTGGGGAGCGTCGGGGGCGTGCTGACATAGACGTAAGCGGCCAGCATTGAGATTTCGCTGAAGGGAGGTTCCAGCTCGGACGGGCGGAAACGACCGAGCAGGTGAACGCCGAACTCTTGGGCAACGGCTTCAAAAGTCCTGCGATCGAAATCGTTGGGATCGTAGAGATAGATCGTACCGGGCAGTGCCAGTACTCGGCACATTTCTCGGGCCGTGCCGGCGGTGATAGGCGCACCCATCAAGGTGACATGGCCAACAGACCGGTCATCCACGGGAAATAGTGGGTTTTCATACTCGGAAACGGGAAGCAGATTGGGAATGATCTGGCCCGTTTGTGGACCGTTGGAAATCCGCTGGCCGATTTTGTTGATGTTGTAAGTGTCGATGAAGCCGGTGATGACCGGTGGGCGTATCGAATGATCGACAATTCGACCTTCACCCCATACATCCAGTATCTGGTGCATTGATCCTCCTGCTTGCGCCTGGGCTAGGTTCAGAGGATGGCCAATCCTTGATAGCCGGTGCAGCAGGCAGGTTTTCCCAGACCAGAAAGCAGAACGCCCGGTACCAAGACCGGGCGTTCTATCACTCAGGACAACGGATCAGAATTCGTGATCGGCAGTGTCCGGGTTGAGGTTGGCGATACCCAGTTTGCCAGCGGCTTGCTCAATGGCACCGGTCTGCTTGACCAGCGAGGCGATGGCGTCACGGACGATCTGGTTGCCAGCGGTGTTGTCGGCAGCGATCAGCTGGTCGTAGTGCTCACCCTTATTGGCGTGATCGACGATAACCTGGATCTTCGCTTCGGTGGCTTCAAGGTCAGCCTTGAGGGTGGTATCGGTGGCCGGGTCGATCTTGGCCACCAGCGATGACAGGCTTGGGCCGGTCAGCTTGGTGCCATCGGGGCGGGTGTACTCGCCCAGGTAGACGTTGCGGATGCCTTTGGCGTCGTAGAAGTGCGAGTAGTGGGTATTGTCGCTGAAGCAATCGTGCTCGTCTTCAGGGGAGTTGGCTTCCAGGGAAACCTTCATGCGCTCGCCCGCCAATTCGCCCAGCGACAGGCTGCCCATGCCGAACAGCATCTTGCGCAGGCCGTCAGTCACAGGCTCTGCTTCCAGGGTGGCGCGGTAGTTGGTCGCGACGTTAGGCGCCCAGTTGCCGACCATTTCTTCCAGGTCGCTGACCAGCAGTTGGGTCACGGCTTTGAGGTAGGCGCGACGACGCTCGTTGTGGCCGCCAGTGGCGCCTTTGCCTTCCAGGTAATCGGAGGCTGGACGTGCGCCAGCACCGGGGCCGGTGCCGTTGAGGTCTTGGCCCCAGAGCAGGAATTCGATGGCGTGGTAGCCGGTGGCAACGTTGGCTTCGGAACCGCCCAGCTCGTTGAGGCTGGCGAGTTTTTCCGGGGTGATCTCTTTAACGTCGACCTTGTCTTCGCCGACCTGGATTTCAGTGTTGGCAATGATGTTGGCGGAGGCACCTGGGTTGCCCAGGGCGTGCTCGTAGCTGGCGTCGACATAGTCGATCAGGCCTTCGTCCAGCGGCCAGGCGTTCACTTGGCCTTCCCAATCGTCAACGATGGTGTTGCCGAAACGGAACACTTCGCTCTGCAGGTAAGGCACGCGCGAAGCAACCCAGGCAGCCTTGGCGGCCTTGAGGGTTTCATCATTAGGCTTGGCAAGGAACGCGTCGATCGCCGTTTGCAGGGTCTTGGCGGTGCTCAACGAGTCGCTGTAAACGGCATGAACCATGTCAGCATAGTGCTTGACCACGGCCTTGGCGGCGGCCTCGTCGACGGCGCTGGCTGCGGCCGGTGCTGCTGCGCTAGCGGCCGGGGCTTGGGCTTGCGGGGCGGCGGCCTTGTCCTTGTCTTCACCGCAACCGGCGAGAGAGATGGCAATGGCCAACAGACTGGCGGTGGCCAGAGGCATACGAATCATGTCGAATTCCTGCGTCGAGAGGTTGGACAGGCGTACCGGGTACGCGAAAACTGCAACATAATGCGAAAGATTTGCATTTTGTGTAAAGGGGCAGTCACGGAAATATTCAAACGCGTGCTTGCGCCCGTTTGCTCAATGCGGGCAAGGGTCTAGAGAATTGAAACCTGGTTGCGCTGCGCCTGTTTGAGAAACACCGTCAGCTCGCGGGCCGGCAGCGGTTTGCTGTAGTGGTAGCCCTGACCTTCATGACAACCCTGGGCAATGATGTAGGCCTCCTGTTCGGCAGTCTCCACACCCTCGGCGATGACCTGCATGCCCAGGCTCTTGCCCAGTTGGATGATGGCGCGAACGATGGTGGCATCGTCGTCGTCGTCGAGTAGGTCTTGCACGAAGCTCTTGTCGATCTTGATCTTGTCCAGTGGCAAGGATTTCAGGTAGCTGAGCGAGGAGTAGCCCGTACCAAAGTCATCAATGGCGATCAACGCACCGGAGCGGCGTAGGCTCAGTAAGTGCTGGGCGGCGGTGCTGATGTCTTCCATCAGGCCAGTTTCGGTGACTTCCAGCTCCAGGCTGCGCGGTGGCAGGCGGTAGATCTGCAACAGGTTGTTGACCACTCGCGGCAGTTCGTTGTGGTGCAGTTGTACGGTCGACAGGTTAACCGCCATGCGCAGTTCGCTGAACCCTTGGTCGTGCCATTCGCGCAGTTGCCGACAGGCCTGGTCGAGCACCCATTCGCCGATGGTGATGATGTTGCCATTCTGCTCGGCCAGTGGAATGAACTGATCCGGTGGGACCATGCCCAGTTCCGGATGCTGCCAGCGCAACAGTGCCTCGACACCGACCACGCGATGATCGCGGTAGCTGATCTGTGGTTGGTAGACCAGGTACAGTTGGTTGCGCGGCAAGGCTTCGCGCAGGTCTTTTTCCAGCTCGCGACGGCGGCGCATTTCGCTGTCGACGCTGGCGATATAGAACTGGTAGCGATTGCGCGAACGGGTCTTGGCCAGGGTCATGGTCTGCTCGGCCTTTTGCAGCAGCTTCTCGGTGCTGTCACCGTCTTCCGGAAACAGGGTGATGCCGATGGTGGCGCGCAGGCGGATTTCCTGATGGTCGAGGGCGAAGGGCGCCTCCAGGTCATCGAGAATGCTCTGGGCCAATTCCGCCGCTTCGTAGGGCTGCTCGATATCGGCCTGAACCAGGGCGAACTGATCGCCACCCAGGCGTGCCAGGGCGCCAAGCCGGCCGCTGTGGGCGCGCAGGCGATCGGCCAGGGCCAGCAGCAGTTGATCGCCGGCCTGGTAGCTGAACTGCTCGTTGATCCCCTTGAAGTCGTCCAGGCCGACACACAGTACCGCGACCCGGCGTTGCAGGCGGCCGGCGTCGACCAGGATCTTGTCCAGCTGCTGTTGCAATTGCTGGCGGTTGGGCAAGCCGGTCAGGAAGTCGTACTGGGCCATGCGCAGCAGGCTGTTCTCTGCCTCATGACGTAAATGGGTATTACGCTCGATCGACGCCAGCAACTGGTTGGCGGTATTGACCCACAGCCCCAGCTCATTGCGTTCGTGGCCCTTGATCAAGGGCAGTTGGTGCTGGCTGGGGCGATCGGGATTGATCTGGGTGAGGTGCTCGATGATTTTGGACAGCGGTTTGGTCAGCATCCAGTGATAGACCAGATACAACACCAGACCCATGGCCAAGGCACGCAGCACCCCGGAGATAAAGATGATCACCGAATTGACTAAGAAATCGGCACCGTAGGAGGCGGTGTCGAGGGTGATGCTCAAGTCGCCATAATATTCACTGTATGGGCCACGGCCGACCAGTTGCGTGGTGAAGGTGCGCTCCTGCCCAAGGATCAGGTCAGTCAGCCAACGGGTCGACGACTCCTGCAAGGGGCGGTTTTTTTCGGCGAGCATGGTTTCGTTGGGATGGCCGATTGAGGCCATGCGCACCGACTCGTCCTGAAACAAGCCCTCCATGACCTGCATGCCCATTTCCTTGTCCAGGCTGTACACCGCCTGGGTGGAAGGATCGCGGAACATGTCGAGGATTCGCTGGGCGTCACTGGCCACTGCCTGACGAGTCTTGTAGGCATCGAAGACGATCTGCGCACAACTGAGAACGACACCGACCACCAGTGCCGAGAGCAGTACGACCCTGAGCAACTTGACCGATAAGCTGTTCTTGAGTTCCAGCTTCAAAGGGGTTTCCTTAATCCATGCGCATAACATCATTTTGCCATCATTTATGGCAATCCACTATCGGCCGTTGGCACAACAGACCGTAATGAAATAGTTGCTGCCACTGTATCGGTTGCTCGGCCATGCGACTTTAATTGTGCAAGCATACTTCCCAAGGTTTGATGTTAGCGCGGTATCAGCTTGGGGCAAGAGTCAGAGCGTGTCGGACAGGCGAAAAAAAACCCGGACAAGCCGGGTTTTTCCTGACGCTGTTTGCTTAAGCGGTGAAGGTCTTGCCTTCGAACTGCTCGGCAACGAACGACCAGTTGACCAGGTTCCAGAACGCTTCAACGTACTTAGGACGCAGGTTGCGGTAGTCGATGTAGTAAGCGTGCTCCCAGACGTCGCAGGTCAGCAGCGGAGTGTCGCCGTTGGTCAGCGGGCAGCCAGCGCCGATGGTGCTGGCCAGTGCCAGGGAACCGTCAGCCTTTTTCACCAGCCAGCCCCAGCCGGAGCCGAAGGTGCCGACCGAAGTCTTGGTGAACTCTTCCTTGAACTTGTCGAAGGAACCGAACGCAGCGTTGATGGCCTCAGCCAGCGCGCCGGTAGGTTGGCCACCAGCGTTTGGCGCCAGGCAGTTCCAGTAGAAGGTGTGGTTCCAGACCTGAGCGGCGTTGTTGAAGATACCGCCCGAAGAAGATTTGATGATCTCTTCCAGGGTTTTGCCTTCAAACTCGGTGCCTGGCACCAGGTTGTTCAGGTTCACGACATAGGTGTTGTGGTGCTTGTCGTGGTGGAACTCCAAGGTTTCCTTGGAAATGTGCGGCTGCAGGGCGTCGTGTGCATAAGGCAGCGGCGGCAATTCAAAAGCCATGGTGATTCTCCTAATCAGGTCTGTTGCGGTGAGCGCAAGGCCGATCACGGGCGGCCGGTGTGCGTCGGGGAGTTTGTACTCTTTGCGACGCAAGGGCTGGATCATAGCACCGGGCCCGGTGCATAACCACGCAACAAGTGTACGGGAAAGAGGTTCCCAGAGCCTTGGCAAGCGGCAGACGAGTGGTGCTCAAGTGAAGATCAACTGCGCCGCCACGGCAAACATCATCACCGCCACCATCAAGTCGAGCAGTCGCCAGGTCCCGGGACGTGCCAGCCACGGCGCCAACCAGGCCGCGCCCAAGGCCAGGGTGAAGAACCACAGCAATGAGGCGCTGGCTGCGCCTGCCACGTAGGCACCGGGTACGGTCTGTTGGGCGCCCAGAGAGCCGATCAACAATACGGTGTCCAGGTACACATGGGGGTTGAGCAGGGTCACTGCCAGGGCGCTGAGCAGCACTGCCCGGCGCGAGCGCAGGCCCTGACCTTCGGTCTGCTGCAAACTCTGCTTTGAGCAGGCGCGCAGCAAGGCTTTGCTGCCGTACCAGATCAGGAACACTGCGCCGCCCCAGCGCGCTACCGCCAGCAACGTTGGGTTCTGCGCCAGCACGGTAGCCAGGCCGAACACCCCGGCCGCGACCAGAAGGGCGTCGCAGAATACGCAGAGTGCAGCCACGGGCAAATGGTGTTCACGGCGCAGGCTCTGGGCCAGGACGAAGGCGTTCTGGGTGCCGATCGCCATGATCAGGCCGAAGGCGACCAGCAGGCCGTTCAGGTAACTTTGCCACATAGGGGATGCTCCACAGACACCAGCAGGACGCTGGCGCATAAAACCAAAGAAGATGCTGGCCATTCTGGGGGCCTCGGCTGTATAAGAAAAACAAATAAAGCTGATCTGGCATTAGGAAAATTAATGTTCGATTACAAATTGCTTTCGGCCCTCGCCGCGGTCATCGAGCAGGCCGGTTTTGAGCGTGCGGCACAGGTGCTGGGCTTGTCACAGTCGGCGATTTCACAGCGCATCAAGTTGCTTGAGGCACGCGTCGGGCAACCGGTATTGATACGCGCCACGCCGCCCAGCCCGACCGATGTCGGTCGACGCTTACTCAACCATGTTCAGCAGGTGCGGCTGCTGGAGCGTGATCTGCAAAGTCAGGTGCCGGCGCTGGACGAGGAGGGCATGCCGGAACGCCTGCGCATCGCGCTCAATGCCGACAGCCTGGCCACGTGGTGGGCCGTAGCGGTCGGAGCCTTTTGCGCTGAGCAACAGGTGTTGCTCGACCTGGTGGTCGAGGACCAGGAAGTTGGCCTTAAACGCATGCGTGCCGGGGAAGTGGCTGCCTGCCTGTGCGGGAGTGAACGGCCGGTGGCCGGTGCGCGCAGTATCTTGTTGGGGGCGATGCGCTACCGTGCCCTGGCCAGCCCAGCCTTCATGGCGCGCTACTTTGCTGAAGGGTTTGATGCTCAGCGCTTGCCGCGCACCCCGGCACTGGTGTTCGGGCCAGATGATTTCCTTCAGCATCGTTACCTGGCTTCGCTGGGCATCGCTGATGGTTTTCTGCATCACCTGTGCCCGTCCTCCGAAGGTTTTTTGCGCATGACCGAAGCCGGTTTGGGCTGGGGGCTGGTGCCCGAGCTGCAGGTGCGTGAACAACTGGCCAGCGGCCATCTGGTAGAAATTTCGCCGGATAAACCCATCGATGTGCCCTTGTACTGGCATCATTGGCGTAATGGCGGACAACTGCTCGGGCAATTGACGGAACATCTGCGCCAGACTGCTCGGCAGTGGCTGGTGCCCTTGTAAGGTCTGGCAGCGTCAGCAGCATCTGAAAATTGGTTAGGCGGAGTGCTACATGCGAATTCTGGTCACCGGCGCAAGCGGCTTCATTGGCGGGCGCTTTGCGCGCTTTGCCCTGGAGCAGGGTCTTGAAGTTCGGGTCAACGGCCGCCGCGCCGAAGGCGTCGAGCACCTGGTGCGGCGCGGGGCGCAGTTTATTCCGGGCGACCTGGGCGACCCGGAATTGGCCCGCCGTCTGTGCCAAGGCATCGACAGCGTGGTGCATTGCGCTGGGGCGGTCGGCAACTGGGGGCGCTACCAGGATTTCTATCAGGGCAACGTGGTAGTCACCGAAAACGTGGTCGAGGCGTGCCTTAAAGAGCACGTTCGGCGCCTGGTGCACCTGTCATCACCGTCGATCTACTTTAATGGACGTTCGCAACAGAATATCCATGAAGATCAGGTGCCGCGGCGCTTTTATGATCACTACGGAGCAACCAAATACCTCGCCGAGCAAAAGGTCTTCGGCGCTCAGGAATTCGGTCTTGAGGTTCTGGCCTTACGCCCACGCTTTGTCACTGGGGCAGGGGATGTCAGCATTTTCCCACGCTTGTTGCAGATGCAGCGCAAACGCCGCCTGGCAATCATTGGCAATGGCTTGAACAAGGTTGATTTCACCAGCGTGCAGAACCTTAATGAGGCCCTGCTCAGTGCTTTGTTCGCTGATCAGCAGGCCTTGGGTCAGGCTTACAACATCAGTAATGGTCATCCACTGCCGGTGTGGGACGTGGTCAATTATGTGATGCGCCAGATGCATTTGCCGCAAGTCACCCGTTACCGTTCCTTTGGCCTTGCCTACAGCTTGGCCGCGCTCAACGAGGGAGCGTGCATGCTCTGGCCGGGGCGCCCGCAGCCGACCTTGTCGCGCTTGGGCATGCAGGTGATGAGCAAGGATTTCACTCTGGATATCAGCCGTGCCCGGCAACTGTTGGACTACCGACCCACGGTCAGCCTGTGGTCGGCATTGGACGAATTTTGCGGCTGGTGGAAGGCCCAAGACCAGCCGCAGTGAACCCGCAAGCCGGTTTGCGGTCGATCAGTGCGCTGTATAAGCGGTTTATACTAGTGCCCATTTGCTATTACGGCGGTTGAAGGCTCCCATGCGTAACGATGCTCAAGACGATTTCGACAATGTCCCGACCCTGCGTGCCCGTACACGCGATGACGATGACTTTGAGCCATTGCCCCCCGGCCGTGGCTCGCTTGTGGCAGGCGCACGCAAGGCCCCTCGGGCGGCCAGCACCGGACCATTGTGGGCACTCTTGGGGGCGTCCTTCATCGCCCTGGCGGGTCTTGGCTGGTGGAGCTTCCAGCAGGTGTCATTGATGGAGCAGCAATTGGTTGCGACCCAGGAAAGCTTCGCCCGTATCAGTGAAGAAGCAGCAGGGCGCCTGCAGGCCATCAGTGGCAAGGTCGATGCCAGCGAGTCCAGCGTCAACAGCGGCAGCGAAGCCTTGAAACTGCAGATCAAGCAGTTGCAGGCCAACCTGGTCGAACAGAGTAAACAGCAGCAGGGCGTCGCCGGGCAGGCGGGTGATTTGGGTAAGCGCCTGGAGCAGGTGCTGGCCCAGGCCAGTGAACAGCAGGCCGCCACGGCCCAACTGCAGGCAGAACTGCAGACCCAACTCAAAGCAGTGAACAGCGAGATGGCAGCATTGAAAGCGGCGCAGGTCGACGCTGGCAAGCTCGACAGCCAGATCAGCAGCTTGGCAGCTGACGTTGCGGCATTGAAGAAGCAGGGTAATCCCAGTGCGGCCATCCAGCGCTTGGAGCAGGACCTGATCGTGCTCAAGAGCGAACAGGAGAATCGCCCGACGGCGCCGGTAGCGTCAGGGGCATCGGTTGCCGAGTTTGATGCCTTCCGTGGCCAGATGACCCGCACGATCAACACCTTGCAAAGCCAGGTGCAGAACCTGCAGCGTCAGATCAACGCCCGGCCTTGAAGGGCATTTGGGTCGACCATCTTGTGGGAGCTAGCCTTGCTGGCGATGGGATCGACGCCGCGTCAGTCAGTGCGCGGTGTTGGCATCGCTGGCAAGGCCAGCTCCCACAACGTCAGTACAAGACTTACAGGCGCGGATAGTCGATGTAACCCACCGGCCCTTTGGCATAGAAGGTTTCAGGACGCGCTTCGTTCAACGGCGCATCCGCTGCCAAGCGGGCCGGCAGGTCAGGGTTAGCGATGAACGGCACACCAAAGGCCACCGCATCCGCCCGGCCACTGGCCAGGGACGCATTGGCACTGGCTTTGGTAAAGCGCTCGTTAACGATATACGGGCCGCCGAAGGCTTCCTTGATCAATGGGCCAATGCTGTCGTCAGCTTCTTTCTCCCGTGAGCAAAGGAAGGCAATCCCACGCTTGCCCAGTTCACGGGCAACATAAGTAAAGGTTTCGGTGAGATTGGCATCGCCCATGTCATGAGAATCGGCCCGTGGAGACAGGTGGACACCGACGCGTTGCGCCCCCCACACCTCGATCACCGCATCAGTCACTTCAAGCAGCAGCCGCGCACGGTTTTCCAGGGAACCACCGTATTGGTCGTCGCGCTGGTTGGTGCTGCTCTGCAAGAACTGGTCGAGCAGGTAACCATTGGCAGCGTGCACTTCTACGCCATCAAAACCGGCGGCCTTGGCATTCTCGGCACCGCTGCGGTAGGCCTCGACAATATCGGCGATTTCCTCGGTTTCAAGGGCCCGTGGGGTCGGGTAGTCGGCCAGCGGACGCACCAGGCTGACATGGCCTTTGGGTTGGATAGCGCTCGGCGCTACTGGCGTTTCACCGTTGAGGTAGGTCGGGTGGGAGATACGCCCGACATGCCACAGCTGCAGAAAGATTCGCCCCCCAGCACCATGGATGGCCTTGGTAACGTTGGTCCAGCCGCGCACCTGTTCGCTGGACCAGATCCCGGGGGTGTCCGGGTAGCCGACGCCCATCGGTGTCACCGAGGTCGCTTCGCTGAGAATCAGGCCGGCGCTGGCTCGTTGGACGTAGTACTCGGCCATCAGTGCGTTGGGCACCCGGCCTTCGTCGGCGCGGCAGCGGGTCAGTGGGGCCATGATGATGCGGTTCGGCAATTCGAGGTCGCCGAGGGTGATCGGATCGAAAATAGTTGTCATAGGTACCTCAAGGCTTATCAGTGAGTCGCAGGGGCCAGCTCGGGCTTGGCGCCGCGCTGGCTGAAGGTAATCAGGGTGACGATCAGGGCCAGCACGGCCAGTGCGGCGGCGGCCAGGGGCACACGGGTCAAGCCCAGTCCTTGTGCGATAACGGTGCCGCCGACCCAGGCACCCAGGGCATTGCCGAGGTTGAAGGCGCCGATATTGAGCGTCGACACCAGGTTCGGTGCAGCACTGCCGAAGGTCACCACGTTGACTTGCAAGGCCGGTACCGCGGCGAAGGCGGCGGTGGCCCACAGGAACAGGGTGATTTCAGCCGGGATCACGGCAACGCTGGTCCAGCTCAGCACGGTGGAGATCACTGCCATGCTGGCGAACACACCGACCAGGGTGGCGCCCAGGCGTTTGTCTGCGAGCTTGCCGCCGACGATGTTGCCCAGGGTCAGGCCAACTCCGATCAACAGCAGCGTCCAGGTCACACCCTGTGGCGAAACCCCAGTGACATCGCCCAGCAGCGGTGCAACGTAGGTGAACAGGGCGAACATCGACGCGGAGAACAGCACGGTCATCGACAGCGACAACCAGATGCCTGCGCCCTTGAGCGCCGCCAGCTCGGCGCGCATGTCGAGTTTTTCCTCGTCATGGCGAAACGGTAGAAAACGGATCAGGCCGATCAAGGCTATTACGCCGATCACGGTGACGGCCCAGAAGGTCGAGCGCCAGCCGTATTCCTGGCCCAGAGCGGTGCCCAAGGGGACACCCAGGACGTTGGCCAGGGTCAAGCCCGTGAACATCAGGGCCACCGCTGAGGCGCGGCGATTGGCCGGCACCAGGCTGGCGGCAACCACCGAGCCGATACCAAAGAAGGCGCCGTGACACAGCGCAGTGACCACCCGTGCCAGCATCAACAGGTTGTAGTCGCTGGCTACCGCACATAGCAGGTTACCGATGATGAACACGCCCATCAGCGCGATCAGGGCAGCCTTGCGTGGCAGCTTCGAGGTGGCCAGGGCCATGAACGGTGCGCCAATGGCCACGCCCAGGGCGTAACCGGTCACCAGCCAGCCGGCGCCGGGGATGGACACGCCGAGGTCCGCCGCAACATCGGGCAACAGGCCCATGATGACGAACTCGGTGGTGCCGATGGCGAAGGCGCTGAGCGCCAGGATCAATAATGAAAGGGGCATTGCAAGGTCCTTGTCAGAGCTCTTGGCTCATCTGCTTGAGGAAGGCCTGGATGGTTTCCTCATTGCGCTTGAAAAAATGCCATTGGCCGATCTTCTGGCTGCTGATCAGACCCGCGCGTTGCAAGGTGGCCAGGTGGGCCGAGACCGTTGACTGCGACAGGCCACAGCGTTGGTCGATTTGCCCGGCGCAGACACCGTGTTCGGTGCTGTGGTGCTGGTCGGGGAATTGCACGTCGGGGTCTTTCAGCCAGTTGAGGATTTCTCGCCGTACTGGGTGGGCCAGGGCTTTTATTATTTCGTCGAGATCGAGAGGCATGGTTGGGCTCATGGTTATGTAGCGGTATATCGCGATGGGGCGAAATATAAATCGGTATTTCGCGATATACAAATATGAAGAGGTTCTTAGCTCAGCGTAAATCGCTATATCGGGTTATAACGATATGAGTGGCGCTGGTGCTAGACTGCGTTCATGAACTATCTCGCACACCTTCACTTGGGCGGCCAACAACCCGAACAACTGCTCGGCAGCCTCTATGGCGACTTCGTCAAAGGGCCACTTGGCGGGCGTTATCCACTCGCGCTCGAAGCTGCAATCCGCTTGCACCGCCAGATCGATGTGTTCACTGACAGCCACCCGTTGGTGCTGCAGTCGCTCGGGCGCTTTCCCAAAGCGCGGCGGCGCTATGCCGGGATTATTCTCGATGTGTTCTTCGATCATTGCCTGGCGTTGCATTGGCAGGACTACGCTGATCAGCCGCTTGCACAGTTTACCGGTAGGGTCTATCAGGTGCTGGCAGCGCAGGAGGCGCTGCCCGGGCGGCTGGCACAGATCGCACCGTACATGGCGGCCGATGACTGGTTGGGGGCATACCGTGAATTTGCCGTGCTGGATCAAGTGTTTCGTGGCATCGCCCGGCGCTTGTCACGCCCGGAAGGGATGGACGGCGCCCTGGAACTTGTCGATGCACTGTACGCGCCATTGCTGGAAGACTTTCGCGCCTTTTATCCCGAGTTGCAGGCTTTCGCCAACAGATCCCTGAGTTCTGCCTAGGCCGCTTTCACCCGGCGCAGTGGTTGCACTGCGCTTGCGTCGACGCCGAATAATGCGTCTTGCACGGCTTGCTGTGCCTTGAATGCCAAGGCTGCACGTTCTTCTCCGGTGCTGGAGATCGGTGCCAGCAACTGGATCTGCACTTCGCCACAATCGTGGGCAAACAGCCGCATCAGGTGCGAGAGCAGGTCGTCGTCACCGACAAAGGGCGCAATCGTGTCGATCTGACCGTCGCGTAGGTAACGTAAGGCGACCGGCTGCAGCGCGACGTGCGTGTCGATGGCGCCAGCCAGCAAGCGGCCGTGAAAGGTGCGCAAGCTACGGCCATCGGTGGTAGTACCCTCAGGGAAGATCAACAAGGGGCAAGCCTGTTGCAGGTGCTGGCTGATTTGTTTGCGCAGTAGTTGGCTGTCGCTACCACCCCGACGGATAAACAATGTGCCGGCCTTTAGTGCCAGCCAGCCGGCCACCGGCCACGTTCGCACTTCGGCCTTGGACAGGAACGACAAGGGCGCGAGCATGCCCAGCAGGGGGATGTCGGTCCAGGACACATGATTGCTGACCCACAGCATTGGCTGCTGCGGCAACTGCCCAATGACGCGGACCTTGAACGGCAGGGCATTGCTCAACGTGCGCATGAACAGCTGCGACCAGCGCTGACGGCGCTCAGCCGAGGCCGGGATGCGCAGCGCCTCATAGAGGGTGAACAGCGCCGCCATTCCCAAGCCAAACAGCACCACCAGTACCACCCGCAGGACGCGTGCGAAGACGCGCAGGCGCTGCATCAGACTGCCGCCTTGAAGTGGCGGGCATAGCGCGGGCAGAGTTCATCGCGTTTGAGCAGAATGAACACATCGGCGACCTGGAAGTCTTCATCCCAGCAAGGTTCGCCGCAGATTTTCGCGCCCAGTCGCATGTAGGCCTTGAGCAAGGGAGGCATTTCGGCGATGACGTTGCCTGGCAGGGCCAGGTTAGGCAGCGGCTTCTTCGGCTCGGCGCGCAGGTGTTCGGTGCACAGGTAGCGTTCGCGCAGGCGCTGCATGATCGCGTGGGCCTGAACGCCGCCATCCTGCATGGGAATGCTGGCACAACCCATGAGGTAGCTGTAGCGCCCTTCGTTGAGTACTTCGGCCAGTTCTGCCCAGAGCACGGCGATGGTGCCGCCATTGCGGTAGGCCGGGTCGACGCAGGTGCGGCCCAGTTCCAGGATCGGCCCCTGGAGACCGCCCAGGCCATGCAGGCTGAACTCTTCTTCGCTGTAAAAACGCCCCAAGCTGTTGGCGGCCTGGTGGTCGAGCAGGCGTGTGGTGGCCACCAGGCGCCCGCTGCGGAGGTCGCGCACACCGATGTGGCGGCAATGAATGTCGTAGTCATCCATGTCCAGGCCCAGTTCGGCGCCCTTGAGCTTGGCCTTGAACTCACCGCTGAACACGCTGAACCGAAGGGCCTGGGCTTCCTGCAAGGCCGTTGGCCCGACCAGGCGTTCGGCTTGCAGACGGCGTTCAGTGCTGTTGTCGCCAGAGCGAGCGATCCGAGTCATTGCGAGTCTCCATAAGCCAGCCATGGGGTTGCGGCCGGTCGGCTTTGTTGTGCAAGCTCAGCCTAGGTAGATGCGGTGTCACCCCCATGACCCTTTGGTGATGCTTGTGTGACAGCCCTCAAGGAGCACTCCGATGGCCTGGTTACAACGACTCAACGACCCCCAACGGCATCCGCTGGCAGACAATCTGGCCGAGACTTACAGCCGTCTATTGGCGCGTTTGGACCCCGTCAGCCCGTTCGAGTTGGCCGTGCTCGGCGCGCGAGCCATGCCGACCCCTGGGCTGGCCTTTCTGGTGGGGTATCAGGCCGCCTTGCGCGTGCTCTGGCCCAGTGCCCCGGCAAGCCTTGGCGCCTTGTGCGCCAGTGAGCGACGTAGCGTGCGTCCGGCCGACATGCAGGTGCGCCTGACAGATTTGCGCCTCAGTGGTAGCAAGGACTTCGTCACCGCCGGGCTGGATGCCGACTGGCTGTTGGTGGCGGCGCGCAGCGAAGCCGCGGGCGAGGCTGTTCAATTGAGCCTGGCAGTGGTCTATCCCGGCGAGCCGGGGGTGCGACTTGAGCCGCTGCCCGCACTGCCATTGATGCCGGAAGTCGGGCACGCTCGCCTGCACCTGGACCAGGCACTGTGCGAACGCTTGGCTGGCGATGGCTGGGATGCCTATGTCAAACCTTTCCGCTCTCTGGAAGACCTGTATGTGCTCAGCGCCCTGTGCGCCTGGCTGTACGGTGTTGGTCAGGACAACGCTTGGCCGCAGGCCTTGCAGTTACGCCTGATTGCTTTGCTCGGTGGTTGCGCCGAGGGCAGTCGGCAATGTGCCGACGCCATCGCCTGTCATTTGTTGCTGGGCGGCTTGTTTGCCCAATTTGCTGCGCTCAAAGACGAGATCAATCAGGTGTTGAGCACCACGCCGGGTGACTGGGCAACGCTTTGGCAGCGCGATCAGGGCCTGCTGGAGATCGCCAGCGCGGCGCGGGCCAAGCGTCTGGCCAAGGCCTGGGCGAACGCTGGATTGTCATGAAACGCTGTCAGGCTGGGGCAATCCTGGCCTTGAGCGACTGGCATGAACAAAGCGTTGTTGGCAGTGTTGCTCAGCCTGACTTTGCTCAGCACCTGGGCGTTGAGCCAGGAGACCTGGCCGCAGCCGGACTGGCCGCAGGCCGCAGAGATCAACCGCTTAGCCTGGTGCCAGGTACAGGCCTATGCGTTTGCACCCCGCGATGACCGCAACCGTGAAGGCGTGCGCACCGACGCACTGTTGGTCATCAAGCAGGGACAGGTTGTCTACGAGCATTACGCGGCGCCGACCAGCGCCCAGACTCCACACCTGACCTGGTCGATCAGCAAGAGTGTGTTGGCCACACTGCTGGGGGTGGCGCGCCAGGAAGTTCGCTTTGCGCTCGAGGATCCGGTCGCGCGCTTCTATCCCCCCATGCAGGCGCATCCAGCGGTACGACTGCAAGACCTGCTGCACTGGGCCAGTGGTCTGGACTGGCAAGAAGCATACGAATACGCACCGCTGCATTCCTCGGTGGTGGCCATGCTCTACACCCGAGGACGTGAGGACATGGCCGCCTATACCGCCGCCCGGCCGCCAGCGGCTGAGCCGGGACAGCGCTTCCTCTACTCCAGCGGCGACAGCAACGTGCTGGCGGCGGCGTTGCGCACAATGGTCGGGCCCGAGCGCTATCGGCAGTATCCCTGGGATGCTCTGTTCACCCCTTTGGGTATCACTTCTGCGGTCTGGGAGCGTGATGCCAGCGGCACCTTGGTGGGCTCCTCCTATCTATACATGAGCGCCCGCGACCTGGCACGTATTGGCCTGCTGATGCTGCGTGACGGTCGCTGGCAGTCGCAGCAGTTACTCGCCAAGGACTGGGTGGTGTTCAATCGCACGTTGTTTACCAAGGCTGTCGCGGAGCCTGGGGAGGCCAACCCCGGTGGGCACTGGTGGCTCAACCAGCCATTACCCGGCGGCGAGCGGCCCTGGCCCGATGCACCGGCCGGCACCTTTGCTGCTTTGGGGCATTGGGGCCAGGCATTGTATGTAGTGCCTGATGAGCAGTTGATTGTGGTGCGTTACGCCGATGACCGCGATGGCCAGTTTCAGCACAATGAGCTGCTAAAACGCGTGCTGGCGGCGCAGTCCGGAGGGCGTCCATGAAGCGTTTGCTGCTGTTGCTGTTGCTGCTGGTGGGCGTCTGGAGCTGGCATGAACGTCAGGCCTTGGCGGATTTTCCGGGCATTCTTAGCGCATACTCAGCCAAGGAGTACTGCTCTTGCCGTTTCGTCATGGAATTCGATGTGCCGTATTGCCAGGCCTATGTAGGTCAGTACCTACCCCTGAGCCGCCTTGAGGAAACTACACAGAACCGGCAGGTTACCGCTGTGGGGTTTGGCATTGAACGCCGTGCGCGTTGGCAGGGTGCACATGAGGGCTGTGGCTTGCTGCCGTGAGGGCAGCCGGGTAAGGTTGACGGCCTCAGTGTTACAGGATTTCTCATGTTCTCTTTGCCCCGTCTTCTGCTCGTCGTGCTCGCCCTGGTGAGCTTCTCGGCCCAGGCCAATTGGCACCTGGATGGCGAGTCTTCACGCCTGTCCTTTATCTCCAGCAAAAATGGCGACACCGCCGAAGTGCATCGATTTCTCGTGCTGCACGGCAAGGTCGACCGCAAGGGTGCGGCCGAGCTGATGATCGAGATGGACTCCAACAACAGCGGTGTGCCGTTGCGTGACGAGCGCATGCGCAAGGAGTTGTTCGACTTTGCTCGCTTCCCGGAAGCTCATGTTACGGCCCAGATCGACCTGGGCCCGATCAACGACCTGGCCAATGGCGCCCAGGTTGAGCTGCGTTTGCCGGTGACGGTCAAACTACGCGGCAAGGAGCACAGCTACAGTGCTTTGCTGTTGGCTACGCGCCTGGATGAGCGCCGCTTCCAGGTAGTAACCCTGGAGCCGTTGATGCTGCGTGCCGAAGATTTCGAGCTGGTGCCGGGCCTGGAGGCCCTGCGCAAACTGGCCGGACTCAAGTCCATCAGCCCGTCGGTGCCGGTAAGTGCGGTGCTGATCTTCACGGCGCGCTGATATGGCCGGACCGGTCTTCCCCTGGCGAGATGGCAACCGGTTCGAGTTATTGATCGACGGCCCCAGATTTTTCCCGCGTATGCTCACCGCGATCGGGCGTGCCGAGCATCAGGTGGATCTGGAACTGTACTTGGTGGAGGCGGGCGCCTGCGCCGAGGCCATGGTCCAGGCCCTGGTGCAGGCTGCCGAACGGGGCGTGCAGGTACGCTGTCTGTTCGACGATTATGGCGCGCTGGCCTTCACCTTGAGCCTGCGCCAGCGTCTGCTTGCCGCCGGGGTCGAATTGCGCTGGTACAACCGCCTGCGCTGGCGCCGTGGCCTGCGCAACCTGTATCGGGATCACCGCAAGCTGTTGCTGGTCGACCAATCATGGGCGGTGGTCGGCGGCACAGGTGTTACCGATGAATTTTGGGTGCCGAACGAAGACGTCAGTGAATGGCATGAAGTAATGGTCGAAATGCAGGGGCCGCTGGTCGCCGACTGGCAGATGCTCTTCGATCGCCAGTGGCGCGCCAACTTGCGCCGTACTGCCTGGCGACCACCGACGCATTTTGGCCTGCCACGCTTGCCTCATGTACCCGATAGCGGCCAGGGCATGGGCCGGGTAGCCTATGCCGATGCCCGTCAGCATCGGGACATCCTGCAATCGCTGGTGCGTGCATTGAACAGCGGTCAACGCCGCATCTGGCTGGCCACCCCGTACTTTTTACCCACCTGGAAAGTTCGCCGCTCTCTGCGCCGGGCGGCAGCCAATGGTATCGATGTGCGCCTGCTGCTGACGGGGCCACGCACCGATCATCCTTCGGTGCGTTATGCCGGCCATCGTTATTACCCGCGCCTGATGCGTGCCGGGGTGAAGATCTATGAGTACCAGCCGTGCTTCCTGCATCTGAAGATGGTGCTGGTGGACGACTGGGTGAGCATCGGCTCGTGCAACTTTGACCACTGGAACTTGCGGTTCAACCTTGAGGCTAACGTTGAGGCACTTGATCCTCCGTTGACCGCTGCCGTAGCGGCGAGCTTTGAGCGCGATTTCGCCCAGAGCCTGTGTATCGATCTTGACCATTGGCATGCCCGGCCGTTGTGGAAGCGTGTGCAGCAGCGGCTGTGGGGCTGGCTGGACCGGTTGGTGGTCAACATGCTGGATCGGCGCGACTGAGCTGCATGGCGGGCAGGACGGTCTATTGTGTCTGGTGTCTTTCATTGCCTCTGAGGAGTTGCTGACATGGCCGCGAAGAAGATTTTGATGCTGGTGGGCGATTACGTCGAAGACTACGAAGTGATGGTGCCCTTCCAGGCCCTGCAGATGGTGGGGCATACCGTTCACGCGGTGTGCCCGGGCAAAGCGGCCGGGCAAACGGTGCGTACGGCGATTCATGACTTTGAAGGTGACCAGACCTACAGCGAAAAGCCTGGGCACAACTTTGCCCTCAACTTCGATTTTGAGCAGGTCCGGGCCGAAGGTTACGACGCACTGGTCATCCCGGGTGGCCGTGCGCCGGAATACCTGCGTCTCGATGAGCGGGTACTGGCATTGGTCAAGGCCATTGATAAGGCCGGCAAGCCGATTGCGGCCGTGTGCCATGGGGCGCAATTGCTTGCGGCCGCCGGGGTGTTGGAAGGGCGTGAGTGCAGCGCTTACCCGGCGTGTGCGCCGGAAGTACGGCTAGCCGGTGGAAAGTTTGTCGAGATCGGCGTCGATCAGGCCCATGTGCAAGGTAACCTTGCTTCGGCCCCAGCCTGGCCGGCGCATCCGGCATGGTTGGCGAGTTTTCTGCAGCTGTTGGGTACCCGCATTACTTTGTGATGTTCGCGGGACAATAAAAAAGCGGCAGGGGCTGACCCCTGCCGCTTTTTGTTTCAGCAAGCTTTAGTGGCTTACTTCACTTCTACCGCCAAGCTTTCAGCGATCTTGCTCTGCCACAACGCCGGGCCGGTGATGTGCACCGATTCGCCATTGCTGTCGACCGCTACGGTGACCGGCATGTCTTTGACTTCGAACTCGTAGATCGCTTCCATGCCCAGTTCAGCAAATGCCAGGACCTTGGACTTCTTGATCGCCTGGGCCACCAGGTAGGCAGCGCCGCCGACGGCCATCAAGTATACCGCCTTGTTGTCCTTGATCGCTTCGATCGCGGTCGGGCCACGTTCAGACTTGCCGATCATGCCCAGCAGGCCGGTTTGCTCAAGAATCTGACGCGTGAACTTGTCCATCCGCGTAGCGGTGGTCGGGCCGGCAGGGCCAACCACTTCTTCGCGTACCGGATCAACCGGGCCGACGTAGTAGATGAAGCGGCCTTTGAGGTCCACCGGCAGCTCTTCGCCACGGTTGAGCATTTCGACCATGCGCTTGTGCGCAGCGTCGCGGCCGGTGAGCATCTTGCCGTTGAGCAGGATGGTCTCGCCCGGCTTCCAGCTCTGCACGTCTTCCGGGGTCAGGGTGTCGAGGTTGACACGGCGGGCCGATGGGCCTGCTTCCCAGACGATTTCCGGGTAGGCATCCAGCGATGGCGCTTCCAGATCGGCAGGGCCGGAACCGTCGAGCACGAAGTGCGCGTGACGGGTAGCGGCGCAGTTCGGAATCATGCACACCGGCAGGGATGCGGCGTGGGTCGGATAGTCCATGATCTTGACGTCGAGCACGGTGGTCAAGCCGCCCAAACCCTGAGCACCGATGCCCAGCTGGTTGACCTTCTCGAACAGTTCCAGACGGATCTCTTCGATGCGGTTCTGCGGGCCACGGGCCTTGAGCTCATGGATGTCGATGGATTCCATCAACACTTCCTTGGCCATTACCGCAGCCTTCTCGGCAGTACCGCCGATGCCGATGCCGAGCATGCCTGGCGGGCACCAGCCTGCGCCCATGGTCGGAACGGTCTTGAGCACCCAGTCAACGATCGAGTCGGACGGGTTGAGCATGGCCATTTTCGACTTGTTCTCGGAGCCGCCGCCTTTGGCCGCCACGTCCACTTCCACGGTGTTGCCCGGGACGATGGAGTAGTGGATGACTGCTGGGGTGTTGTCCTTGGTGTTTTTACGCGCACCTGCCGGGTCGGCCAGGATCGAGGCACGCAGGACGTTTTCCGGCAGATTGTAGGCGCGGCGCACGCCTTCGTTGATCATGTCGTCCAAGCTCATGGTCGCGCCGTCCCAGCGCACGTCCATACCGACGCGCACGAACACGGTAACGATACCGGTGTCCTGGCAGATCGGGCGGTGGCCAGTGGCGCACATGCGCGAGTTGATCAAAATCTGGGCGATGGAGTCACGCGCAGCAGGCGACTCTTCACGCAGATAGGCCTCATGCATGGCCTGGATGAAGTCAACGGGGTGGTAGTACGAAATGAATTGCAGGGCGTCGGCAACGCTCTGAATCAGGTCGTCTTGCTTGATCACGGTCATGCAGCGCGCTCCTCTTAAAGACGGGAACATTCAATAAGGTATTCCGACGCGGACAGGCCGAGGTGTCGAAACGACCTTTCACGGCGCGCCGACCTGCTCGGGCCGACGCAAAAAAGGCGCGGCAGTATAGCGCGCATCGGTGCCCGGCACACCTGCGAGTGGTCTGGACCAAGGTCGCCTGCCGACGGGCACCCTTTTTGCGTGCCTGCGTCGGCCTTTAGCCCTAAAGTGGCGGCTGGCCATAGTGTTTATGAGCTGGAGATGATGAATGCCTGAACTCTGTGTGGGCGAGCGCTGTTGGGCGGTGCCAACGGGCAGCAACCTGCTTGATGCGCTCAATGCGGGTGGCTGTTCGGTGCCCTACAGTTGTCGCGCTGGCAGTTGCCATGCCTGTCTGGTGCGTTGCCTGGACGGGCAACCAGCAGATGCGTTACCTGACGCGTTGAGTGCGGACAAGCGCGAGCAGGGCTGGCGCCTGGCTTGCCAATGCCAGGTGGTGGATGACTTGCAGGTGGCAGTTTTCGACCCACGACGCGACGGATTGCCAGCTCACGTATGTGGCCTGGATTGGCTGGGTGCTGAGGTGTTGCGCCTGCGCCTGCAACCGGAACGTCCCTTGCGTTACCAGGCCGGGCAACATCTTGTGTTGTGGCTGGGTGGGGTGGCGCGCCCGTACTCTTTGGCGAGCCTCCCGGAGGAGGATGGCTTTCTCGAATTCCACCTGGATTGCCGACATTCGGGTGCGTTCTGCGATAGCGCCCGAACCTTGCAGTTGGGAGATGAACTGCGCTTGGGTGAGTTGCGTGGTGGTGCCTTGCACTACGACCTGGATTGGCAGGATCGACCGTTGTGGCTGTTGGCGGCAGGAACTGGGCTGGCGCCGTTATGGGGCATTCTGCGCGAGGCATTGCGCCAGGGGCATCAAAGGGAAATCAAGGTGATGCATGTAGCCCGTGACAGCGAAGGGCATTATCTGGCAAATCCGTTGAAGGACATGGTCAATAAACACTATGGTTTGAGCGTTGAGTTGGTGCTCTTCGATCAGTCGGCGCAGGCATTGGCCGCGTTGCGACTGCCATCAAGGCAGACAGTGGCGTTGGTATGTGGCGCCCCTGAGAGTGTCGAGCAGTTCGCGCGGCGCTTGTTCATTGCAGGGTTGCCGCGCAATCAATTGTTTGCCGATGTATTCACCGGGCATGCCTGAGGTATCTGCGTTGTGAGTGCAGACTCAATCGAGGGGAAGCCGGCACCTAAAGCGCCGGATGCTCATTCGGATTGCAGGATTGCAGCCGTTCGGGCTAAGTTCATCCTCCCGAGTTGGTAAGGCACCGCAGAATAAAACCTTTCGAGGGACCGGGAAGCGTTGTCGCTCCATGTACCAGCGTTCTGCCCTCGGTATCAACTTCACCGCTGTGTGGAAGGGTTAACTGTCCCAACGCGATCCGTCCCGTGCCGTTGTCGGCGAACGTAGTATCAAGTTTGCCATTACTGTTGAAGCGACCAATCAGCATCGGCCATTCATTGGACTGTGTTGACGCAACGCCCGTGGCTATGATCTTGCTCGGCGCTGATTCAATCACATCAACGTGCTCCCACGTTACAGAAGCGCCGTCCTCGAGATGAATGGGGGTAGAGTCAAAGCTGGTATCGATGTTGCCATCTGCATCCAGAGCAGCGAGTAGGCTGCCGAGGTCTTGCTCTAAACCGCAGCTGACAATACGTCCGTCAGGTAACAGCGTAAGGCCCTTGAATATCCTCAACGAGGGTGTGAAATAGCCAAAGCCGCCCTCGCCAAAGAACTGATCATATTCTCCTGAATGATGCAGGCGAATTGCGCAGCATCGGTGGTACCCCTCCGGTCCAGAAATAGTTCCTCCTACCACGATGTACTTCTCACTGACTTGCAGGGTGGTGGCAGCCGTCCATGTTGTGAAATTAAGAGATAAGTATTTGTACCCAGTGTTGTTGAAAGACTGGTCAAGCTCTCCGTTGCTATCGTACTTCAGCAGCATTGAATCCCAGCCATTCGGGGTGTAAAGCACGTAAATACCGTCAA